>NZ_JAQZSH010000021.1:0-295653 GCF_053902585.1 Longispora urticae | reverse complement strand
CCGGGGGCGGGGCCGGCCGCGGCCGGCCCCGCCGTGGATTCCCCTCGCGGAGGCGTGCGCATGGATCAGCCGGACCCGGGTTCCCCCACGGGAGGCGAGCGGGCCGTCTCCGGTTCCGACCGGGGAGGCGAGCGGGCCGCCTCCGGTTCCGGTCCGGGAGGCGAGCGGGCCGCCGCCGCAGGAGGCGTGCGGCCGGACGTGGCCGTGGACGTCTTCCTGCTGGCCGGGCAGTTTCCCGGCCAGAGCGCGCGGGACGCCCTCGACAACTGTGTCCGCTACGCGCTCGCGGCCGAGCGGGCCGGCTTCGGCGGCGTGTGGCTGGCGGAACACCACTTCATCCGGTACGGCAGGTGCGCCTCCGCCCCCGCCCTCGCCGGTTACCTGCTGGGCCGGACGAGCACGATCGCCCTCGGTACCGCCGCCGCGATCCTGTCCAACCGGCACCCCGTCGCGCTCGCCGAGGAGGCGCTGCTGCTCGACGCGGTGTCCGGGGGGCGGTTCCGGCTGGGGGTGGCCCGGGGCGGGCCGTGGGTCGACCTGGAGGTGTTCGGCACCGGACTGGCCCGGTACGAGCGCGGGTTTCCCGAGGCGTTGGACGTGCTGCTCGACGCGCTCGGCGGGAAGGTGGCCGCCGCGGGTGAGTTCTTCGACTTCCGGCCCGTGGACCTGGGGCTGCCCGCGGGTGGTGCGCCCGTGTGGGTCGCCGCCACCTCGCCGGGGACCGTGGCGCTGGCCGCCGCGCGCGGACTGCCGCTGCTGCTCGGCGTACACGACGATGATCTTTCGAAGGTCGCTCTTCTGCAGTACTACCGCGCGGCCGGTGGGCCCGCCGACGCCCCGCACGCGTCGGCGCACCTGGTCGGGGACCCGGACCAGCTCCGCAGGGCCATGCCCGGCTGGCTCGCGTCCACGGCCGACTACGTCCGGCTGGTGCCCGGCGCGGGGCGGGACCCGGTGGCCTATCTGGAGCACCTGCTGGCGATCAGTCCGGTGGGGACGGTCGAGGAGTGCGCGGCGGGGCTCCGGGCGAGCGCGGCCGTGACCGGGGTGCGGCACCAGCTTCTCCTGGTGGAGGGCGCGGGCGATCCCGCACTGGTCCTTTCCACCATCGAATCCCTCGGAACGTCGTTATCAACTGTCTGTTGAGCTGACTAGTCAAAGCCCAGGGTGTTGATACGGTCACACCTTCGGTTCTTCAGCCTCCCTCATGGACAGAGACGAAAATTGAGCATGCCTGAATCCCCGGACGGGAACAACTCACAGCACAAATTCCCGCCGCCGGACGCCCCATTCCCGACCGTGCCGGACGACACCATTCCGCCTGGTCAGGCAGGGCCTCCGCCGCCGCCGTTCGTGGGTTACCCGCCCGGCCCGCCGCTGGGGATCGTGCCGGCGAAGAAGAACAAGAAGGGGCTGTGGATCGGGCTCGGAATCGGCGGCGCGGTGCTGGTGCTCTGCTGCTTCGGCGGGATGATCGCCGCCCTGGCAGGAGGTAAGGATTCAGCTAAAAACGCCGAGGTCGCGGCCCCGGCCGAGGCCACGAAGGCCGCCGGGGCGACGGCGAGCCCGGCCGCCCCCGCGAAGGAGGCCGCGGTCGCGGGAATCGGCACGGCGGTGCGCGACGGCAAGTTCGAGTTCGTGGTGCAGAAGATCGAATGTGGAAAGACGCAGGTCGGGGGCGAATACCTCAACAAGAAAGCGCAAGGCCAATTCTGCATGGTCACGCTCGCCGTCAAGAATATCGGCGACAAACCCCAGACCCTCTACGACAGCAACCAGAAGGGTTTCGGGGCCAACAACGCGCGCTACGCCCCCGATTCGACCGCCGGACTCTACGCCAATTCCGAGGGCGACGGGTCGGTGTGGATCACCGAAATCAATCCGGGAAACCAGGTCACCGGCCTGGTGGTGTTCGACATCCCCAAGGACGGCAAACTGCTGACCCTGGAGCTGCACGACTCCGCGTTCTCCGGCGGGGTCAAGGTCAAGCTCCAGTAGTTCAGTCGCCCAGGGCCCAGCGCAGGGCCGACCCGAGGTCGGAGTGCTCGAAACGGTAACCGGCCGCCGTCAGAGCCTCCGGCATCGCCCGCTGCCCGGTCAGCACCTCGGAGCTGAACTCGCCCAGCACCAGCCGCAGCCCCACCGACGGGGCGGGCAGCACCGCCGGCCGGTGCAGCGCGGCGGCCAGCTCCTTCGTGAACTCGGCGTTCGTGACGGGGGCCGGGCCGACCATGTTGACCGGGCCGTGCACCGCCGCCTCCAGCAGGAACGTGGCCGCGCCCAGCCAGTCCGCCAACGTGATCCACGGCATGTACTGCCGCCCCGACCCCAACCGGCCCCCGACCCCGGCCCGGAACAGCGGCAACATCCGGGGCAGCAGCCCGCCGTCCCCCGACAGCACCAGCCCGGTCCGCAGGTGCGCCACCCGCACCCCCGCGTCCTCGGCCGGCCGGGTCGCCGCCTCCCAGGCCCGGCACACCTCCTGGAGGAAGCCCTCGCCGAGCGGGGAGTCCTCGGTGACCAGCCGGTCGCCGGTGTCGCCGTAGAAGCCGATCCCGGAGGCACTGAGCATGACCCTCGGCCGTACGGGGGCGGCGGCCACGGCGCGGGCCAGCACGGCCGTGGGCTCGACCCGACTGTGCCGGATCGTGTGCTTGTAGGCCCGGCTCCACCGCCGGTCGCCCACCCCGGCGCCGGACAGGTTCACCACCGCGTCGGGGGTGCCCAGGTCGAGCACCTCCGCGTACGGGTCCCAGCGTGACTCGTCGGGCGCCTGCACCGGCCGGCGGACCAGCCGGGTCACCTCGTGGCCGTGCGCCGTGAGGTGGTGCGACAGGGCTGTGCCGAGGAAACCGGACGCGCCGGACATGAGTACCCGCATGCGGCCCATTGTCGCACCACCCGGGCGGGACAGGGCCGTCTCCGGCCAGGCCGGACCCTCCCCGCCGGCTAGCGGACGGGTTCGGACTCCACGATGCTGGTGCCCGAGCCCTCGCGGGACTCCCACCGCCACTCCTCGTGCAGCCGGAGCCGGCCGTCGGGGAGGGCCTCCACCCGGGCCAGGCAGTGCCCGGCGTCGGTGCGGCCGTCGGTGGTCAGCTGGCTGTACCGGAAGTCCAGGGTGTCGCCGTCGCGGGTGCCGACCAGGTGACCCAGGCGGATCGAGCCGCCCGAGTAGCTGGCCCAGACGAGGTCGCCGTCCTGGTGGTACTCGAAAACGGTGTCCGTGCCGACGTCGCCGCCGACCACGTCCGCCACGGCCCGGAACACGCGCCCGTCAAGATCCATCGTCCGAGCATAGAGAAGCGGCGGACCCCGTGGGACCCCGAGCACGCGGAAGCGGCGGGCCCCGAGTGGGACCCGCCGCTCTCCGTGGTTCAGATGCCGCAGCCAGCGCCGCGACAGGTTCGGGAGCGGACCCCCGAGCCGGGTACTACAGACCCAGGTCCGCCTCGAAGTTACCGGCCTCCAGCCGCTCCTTCATGGTGACCAGGAACCGGGCCGCGTCCGCGCCGTCCACCAGGCGGTGGTCGTAGGACAGGGCCAGGTACACCATCGACCGGGGCACGATGATCTCGCCCAGGTCCGGGTCGGTCACGACGACGGCGCGCTTGACGACGGCCCCGGTACCGAGGATCGCCGACTGCGGCTGGTTGATGATCGGCGTGTCGAACAGCGCGCCCCGGCTACCCGTGTTGGTCAGCGTGAACGTGCCGCCGGACAGCTCGTCCGGGGTGACCTTGTTGGAGCGGGTCCGCTCGGCGATGTCGGCGATCCGGCGCGCGAACCCGGCGAGGTTCAGGTCGCCCGCGTTCTTGACCACCGGGACCATGAGGCCCTTCTCGGTGTCCACGGCCATGCCGAGGTGCTCGGCCTCCGGGTACGTGATGGTGCCGGCGGCCTCGTCGATCCGCGCGTTCACCACCGGGTGGATCTGGAGCGCCTCGACGGCGGCCAGGGAGAAGAACGGCAGGAACGACAGCTTCACGCCGTGCCGGGCCTGGAACTCGGCCTTGGCCTGCTGGCGCAGCTTGGCGATCCGGGTGACGTCCACCTCGACGACCGTGGTGAGCTGGGCCGCGACCTGCAGCGACTCGACCATCCGCTTCGCGACGAGCGCGCGGAGCCGCGACATCTTGACCGTGCTGCCCCGCAGCGGGCTGGGGGCGGCGACGGGCTTGGACGCCTGGGTACCGGCGGCGGCCGGCGCGGCGACAGCGGCTGCCACCGGGGCCGGGGCGTTGGCCTTGGCCTTCTCGATCGCGTCCTGCACGTCCTGCTTGCGGATCCGGCCGCCGACACCGGTGCCCGACAGCGACGCGAGGTCGATGCCGTGCTCGCCGGCCAGCTTGCGGACCAGCGGGGTGACGTAGCCGTTGTTGCTCTCGTCGGCGCCGTTCTGCGCGGCGGGCGCGGGCCGGGCCGGAGCGGCCGGAGCCGGGGTGGCTGCGACCGGGGCCGGGGCGACCGGGGCGGGCTGGACCGGAGCCGGGGCCACGGGGGCCGGAGCCACCGGGGCGGGCGCGACCGGGGCCGCAACGGCGACCGGCGGGGCCGGCGTCGCGGCGGGAGCGGGCGCGGGAGCCGCCGGAGCGGGGGCGGCCGGAGCGGCACCCGCCGCGCCGATGACGGCGAGCACGGAGCCGACCGGCACCGTCTCGTCCTCCTCGACGCGGATCTCCAGCACCGTGCCGGCGACCGGCGACGGGATCTCGGTGTCGACCTTGTCCGTGGACACCTCGAGCAGCGGCTCGTCGGCCTCGACCGTCTCGCCGACCAGCTTCAGCCAGCGGGTGACCGTGCCCTCGGTGACGGACTCGCCGAGCAGCGGCATCGTGACCTCGGTGCCCTGCGCCGGAGCGGCGGGGGCGGCCGGGGCCGCGGCAGCCGGGGCGGCGGCCGGCGGCGCGGGGGCCGCGACCGGGGCCGGAGCCTCGGCCACGGGGGCCGGGGCGGCAGCGGCGGGGGCCGCCGGGGCGGCCTCGACCGTCTCGCCGTCCCCGGCGATCACAGCGAGCTCGGCGCCGACGGGGACGGTCTCGTCCTCGGCGACGACGATACGGGCGACAACCCCGGCGACCGGGGAGGGAATCTCGGTGTCGACCTTGTCGGTGGACACCTCGAGCAGCGGCTCGTCGGCCTCTACCCGCTCCCCCTCCTGCTTCAACCAGCGGGTGATGGTGCCCTCGGTGACACTCTCACCGAGAGCGGGCATGGTTACCGAGACCGGCATCTCGTTCGACTCCCTCGTAAGGTTCTTCTCTTAGGCGTGCGCGTGCAGGGGCTTGCCGGCCAGGGCCAGGAAGGCCTCGCCGAGCGCCTCGTTCTGGGTCGGGTGACCGTGGACGAGCTGGGCGACCTCGGCCGGGTACGCCTCCCAGTTGTAGATCAACTGGGCCTCGCCGATGAGCTCGCCGACCCGGGCGCCCACCATGTGGATACCCACGACGGGGCCGTCGGTCACCCGTACCAGCTTGATGAAGCCCTGGGTCTTGAGGATCTGGCTCTTGCCGTTGCCGCCGAGGTTGTAGTTGTACGTCTCGATCTTGTCCGAGCCGTACCGCTCCTTGGCCTTGTCCTCGTTGAGGCCCATCGAGGCGACCTCGGGGTCCGAGTAGGTGACGCGCGGGATGCCCGACTCGTCGATCACCGGCGGGTTGAGGCCCGCGATGTCCTCGGCCACGAAGATGCCCTGCTGGAAGCCGCGGTGCGCGAGCTGCAGGCCGGGGACGATGTCGCCGACCGCGTACACCCCCGCGACGTTGGTCTTGAGGCGCTCGTCGGTGAGGACGAAGCCGCGGTCCATGGTGATGCCCTGGGCCTCGTACCCGATGTTCGCGGTGGCCGGACCACGCCCGACGGCGACGAGCAGCAGCTCGGCCTCGAGGGTCTCGCCGCCCGCGATCGTCACCTTCACGCCGGTGGCGGTCTTCTCGAGCTTCTCGAACGGCTTGCCGACCTTGAAGCCGATGCCGCGCTTGCGGAAGGTCCGCTCGAGCTGCTTGGAGATGTCGGGGTCCTCGGCGGCCACGAGCCGGGGGAGGGCCTCGACGATGGTGACCTCGGCGCCCAGCGACTTCCACGCGGAGGCGAACTCGACGCCGATGACGCCGCCGCCCAGCACGATCGCGGAGGTCGGGACCTTCTGGAGGTTCAGCGCGTGCTCGGAGGCGAGGACCTTCTCGCCGTCGAGGTCCAGACCGGGGATCGTCTTCGAGTACGACCCGGTGGCGAGCACGATGTTCTTGCCCGTGATCCGGCGGCCGGCGACCTCGATCGTGTTCGGCGCGACCAGCGTGCCGGCGCCCTCGATGTAGTCGATCTTCGAGGACTTGATCAGACCCTGCAGGCCCTTGTACAGCTTGGCGACGACGTCGTCCTTGTACTTGTTGACGCCGGGCATGTCCACGCCCTCGAGGGTGGCCTTGATGCCGAAGTCCTCGGAGTGCCGCGCGGAGTCCGCGACCTCACCGGCGTGCAGCAGCGCCTTGGTCGGGATGCAGCCACGGTGCAGACACGTGCCGCCGACCTTGTCCTTCTCGATCAGTGCCACGGTCAGGCCGAGCTGAGCGGCACGCAACGCGCACGCGTAGCCCCCGCTGCCGCCGCCGAGGATTACTACGTCGTAACCGTCGCTCACGTGATCTCCTAGAAGACTCAGCAGTTCCGTGGTCATCTTGTCACTTCAGGGTGCGTCCCCGCATAGCGACCCGTGGGTTCCTGTGCCCAAGCACACGTTTCCCGGGCGCGGCGCCGGGTGGCGCGTCGTGGTTGCCGTGGTCGCGGGGGCGCTGGACGATATATGGTGCGCGGTCGATTCGGCGGTAGGCTTCCGGGCACGGACGAGAGAGGAAACAGCGGTGGGGTGGTTTCGGCGGAACCGCAAGCCCGACGGGGACCGGACGGCCGACAAGGCCGCGGTCAACGCCGACCTGACACACCTGCGCGAGTGGGCGCGGTCCAGGCAGGGCGTCGAGGCGTACCTGGAGCCCCGGACCACCGTCACGGAGACCACCGTCATGCTGATCGCCCACGACGGTGAGTGGACCCGTCGGCGGGTGACCGGGCCCGACGCGGCCGGCAAGCTCGCCAACGAACTGGCCATCCCGCTGTACGAGGTGACGAAGGTCGGGTATCCGGGGCGGATGCGGGAGTTCAACGCCAGGCGCAAGGCCCAGGGCCTGTAGCACCGCGCCGCGCCGTGCGGCCGACGCGCCGTGCGGTCCCCGTGCCCCGGGAGAACGCAGGTCGGGAGGCCGCCCCGGTCCGTGGACCGCGACGACCTCCCCCGGCGGACTAGCCGTTGCGCGCGATGTCCTCGACGCTCTCGATCAGGGTGCGGACCGGCACACCGGTGCCGCCCTTGGCGATGTAGCCGTACGGCTCGCCCGAGTGGTAGGACGGGCCCGCCACGTCGATGTGCGCGAACTCGACGCCCTCGGTGACGAACGCCGACAGGAAGATGCCACCCTGCAGCATGTGGCCGCCCCGGTCCATACCCGCCGAAACCTGGAGGATGTCGGCGATGTCGGACTCCATGTTCTTCTTGATGTCGTCCGGCAGCGGCATCGTCCAGCCCTGCTCGCCGACCCGGTCGCCGGCCGCCTGGACCCGCGCGCACAGCTCGGGGGTACCCATCAGGCCGTGCACCCGCTTGCCGAGCGAGATGACCTGGCCGCCGGTGAGCGTGGACGTCTCCAGCAGGTACTGCGGCCCGTCCTCGCAGGCCCGCGCGATGGCGTCGCCCAGGATCATCCGGCCCTCGGCGTCGGTGTTGAGCACCTCGACCTTCGTGCCGCCGTACATGGTGACGATGTCGCCCGGCCGGTACGCCGTACCCGAAGCCATGTTCTCCGCCATGGGCGCGTAGGCGACGACCTCGACCTTGGGCTTGAGCGCGGCGATCGCGATCATCGTGGCGATCACGGCGGCCGCCCCGCCCATGTCGCTCTTCATCTCCCACATGCCGGCGGCCGGCTTGATGGACACGCCGCCGGTGTCGAAGGTGATGCCCTTGCCGACCAGCGCGATCTTCTTCTTCGCCGACTTGTGCTTGTAGGAGATCCGGACCAGGCGCGGCTTGGCCTCCGAACCCTCGCCGACCGCCAGGATGCCGCCGTAGCCGCCCTTGCGCAGCGCCTTCTCGTCGAGCACCTCGACCTCGAGGCCGGCCTTCTTCGCGGCGGCGGTCGCCAGGTCGGCGAACGACGGCGGGCGCAGCTCGTTCGGGGCGGTGTTCACCAGGTCGCGGGCCAGCGCCACGGCGTCGGTGACGACCACGGCCCGCTTCAGCTCGGCCTTGGCCTCCTTGTCGGCGGCGTCGGTGACCAGCACGGTGACCTGCGAGACCGTGGCCTTGGGGGCCGGCGTGGACTTGTAGCCGGCGAACCGGTACGCGCCGAGCAGCGCGCCCTCCGCGACCGCGCGCAGTCCGCCGTCCTCCCCGGACAGGCCCGGCAGCGCCAGGGCGACCTTCGCGGTACCGGTCAGGGCGCGCACGGCGGAACCGGCGGCCCGGCGCAGCGTCTCGGCCGGGGCCGGTCCGGCGGTGCCGAGGCCGACCGCGACGACGACCGGCGCGGTGGTCGCGCCGAGCGACGCGAGCTTGGTGACCTCACCGACGGCACCGGTCGCGCCCAGCAGGGCGAAGGTGGCGGCCAGCTTGCCGTCGAACGCGGCGTCGACGCCCTCGGCGCCCTGGGCGAGGAGGGGAGCCGCCGCGGGGTCCGCGTCGCTGTACACACCGACGACGATCGCGTCGACGGGAAGTTCTGCCGGGTCGGTGTCGGCGAGGGCGAGCGTGGTCACACGATGCTCCGTTGCGGTCGGTGGGTAACGATTTCCCTGCCGATGCTAACCAGGTCTGGACTCGCGATAAGTTGCAACCATGACAGAACAGCTCCTGCGCTCACCCCTGCACGACCGGCATGTCGCCCTTGGTGCGAAGTTCGCACCCTTTGGTGGCTGGGAGATGCCGTTGGAGTACGCCGGAGGGGGTGTCCTCAAGGAGCACTCCGCGGTCCGGGAGTCCGTGGGTGTGTTCGACGTCTCCCACCTGGGCAAGGCCACCGTGTCGGGGCCGGGCGCGGCGGACTTCGTCAACCGGTGTCTCACGAACGACCTGAACCGGATCGCGCCCGGCAAGGCGCAGTACACCCTGTGTTGTGACGACGCCACCGGTGGTGTGGTCGACGACCTGATCGCGTACCTGCACGGGCCCGACCACGTCTTCCTGATCCCGAACGCGTCGAACACCACCGAGGTCGTCCGCCGGCTCGTCGAGGCCGCGCCCGAGGGCCTCTCGATCGTCAACCAGCACCCCGACTACGCGGTGCTCGCCGTGCAGGGGCCGCGCTCCACGGAGCTGCTGGAGAAGCTGGGCCTGCCGACGGACCACGAGTACATGTCGTTCGAGACCGCCAAGCTGGGCGGCGCGGAGCTGACCGTCTGCCGCACCGGCTACACCGGCGAGCACGGCTACGAGCTGGTCGTGCCGGCCGCGCAGGCCGCCGAGGTGTGGGACGCGCTGTTCGGTACCGACATCGAGGTCCGCGCCGCAGGCCTGGCCGCCCGCGACACGCTGCGCACCGAGATGGGCTACCCGCTGCACGGCCAGGACCTCTCGCTGGAGATCTCCCCGGTGCAGGCCCGGGCCGGCTGGGCCGTGGGCTGGAAGAAGCCGGAGTTCTGGGGCCGCGAGGCGCTGCTGGCCGAGAAGGCCGCGCCGCAGCGGGTGCTGTGGGGCGTGCTGGCCACCGACCGGGGCATCCCGCGCGCGCACATGACCGTGCTGCGGCCCGGCACCGACGAGGTCGTCGGCGAGGTCACCAGCGGCACGTTCTCCCCGACGAAGAAGATCGGCATCGGGCTGGCCCTGATCTCGACCGCCTCCGGGCTGACCGAGGGCGACCAGGTCGAGCTGGACGTCCGGGGCCGCCGGTCCGTCGTCACCATCGTCAAGCCCCCGTTCGTGACCGCGTCGACCAAGTAACCATGGTGACGTTCGCGCAGGTCCGGGAGCTGGCGCTCGCGTTGCCCTCGGCGGTGGAGGAGCCGACCTGGGGCGACGTGACGTTCCGGGTCAACGGCAAGATCTTCGCCATCACGGGTACGGAGTCCGCGCACGTCTCCGTGAAGGCCTCCAAGGAGGACCAGGCGGAGCTGATCGCCTCGGACCCGGAGACCTACTCGTTCGCGCCGTACGTGGGCCGGTTCGGCTGGGTGCTCGTCCAGCTGGCCGGCGTCGGGGCCGACGACCTGCGGGACCTGTTGACGGAGGCGTGGCGGCGGACCGCGCCGAAGAAGCTGGTCAAGGAGTTCGACGCGGCCTGACGCCGAGGCTCGTACGGGGAGGTCACCGGTGACGGGGCCTCCCCGTCGTCGTGTTCCGCCGGCCGCGCCGGGCCGGGACAGGGGCCTCGACGGTTCAGGCCGCCCAGGCCAGGCCGGCGAGGGTGACCGTGGCGGCGAGTTCCACGCACGCGCCGAACACGTCCCCGGTGACCCCGCCGAACCGGCGCACCGCGTGCCGGGTCAGCAGCGCCGCCGCGACGAGCGCCACGGCGACGGCCAGGGGACCCTGCCAGGGCCGGTCGGTGGCCCGGACCGCCACCGCCGCGACCAGCAGGGTGAGGCCTCCGGCGGACAACCACGAGGTGGTACCGGCGACCAGCGCGCCCAGCCCCGACGGCCGCGCGGCGGGCACCCCGGTCCGGCAGGCCCAGGTCACGGCGAGCCGCCCGGTGGCCGTGGCCACGACCAGCGCCGGGAACACCAGGCCCGTGGGCAGGGCGGCGACGGCGGCCACCTGGGCGAGCAGGGTCAGCACCACGGCCGCCACCCCGAACGGGCCCACGTCCGGCTTCTTCATGATGTCCAGCGCCCGCTCCGGCCCCGCGTACGAGCCCAGGCCGTCCACAGTGTCCGCCAGCCCGTCGAGGTGCAGTCCCCGGCTGAGCAGCGCGCCGAGCGCCACGACGAGGACGGCCCCCAGGAGCGCCGGGGCGTGCGCCAGGCGCAGACCCAGGGCCGCACCGCCGAGGACCGCCCCGAGGGCCGCACCGACCAGCGGGGCCCACCGCATGGCCGCCCCAGCGGTGGCCCGGTCCACCCGGCCGCCCCGGACCGGGGTGACCGTGAAGGTCGTGACCGCCAACCGCAACCCGTCGAGCACCGTCACACCTCCCCGCCCCGTACCCGTCGCGTCCGGACCTGTCGCGTCACCGGCCCGGCGGCCGAACGTTCCACCCCGGCGTGCCCGGCGTGCCCGGCGTGCCCGGCGTGCCCGGCGTGCCCGGCGTTACTCCGCGACCTCGTCGGCCGGTTCGACGTCGCTGGTCAGGGCCGCCGCGACGGCCAGGGCCGTCTGGGCCAGGGGCAGGGCCGCCAGCGCGTTCGCCCCCTCGCCCAGGCCGAGCTTGAGGTCCAGGACCGGGTACAGCCCGAGGACGTCGGCGCCCAGCTTGACGGTCGGGTGGCCGCCGTGGTCGAGGAGCAGCAGCCAGTGCCGGGTCTGGCCGGCGATGTCCCGGGCGAGCAGGCCGGCCGTGACGCCCAGCGGACCGTCCACGACGACCGGGGTGCGCCGGGTGGCGGCGGCCAGGATCACGCCGGTCGCGACGGCCAGCTCGGTGCCGCCGATCGCGGCGAGCAGGCTGCGCGGGTCGCGGGCGGCGGCCCGGATCCGGCGGAGGGCGTCGCGGGCCGTGGCGGCGCGGGTCATCCAGCCGTTGTCGTCGACCTGGCCGTCGGCGGTGGCGAGCCGGGCGAGCAGGGCCGGGGGCTCGGCGCCGGTGAGCAGGGAGACGATCGCGGCGGCGGGCGCGCCGGCGTCGGTGAGGGTGCCCAGGACCAGCAGGTCCGCGCCGCCGTCGACGGCCCGGTCGGCGAGGACCCGGCCGTGGTCGATGGCCGCCGCGACCTGCTCGGCGGTCAGGACGTCGGCGTGCACCGGGTCGCCCTCGTCGGCGGTCAGCTCCACGACCTCCACGTGCACGCCGGCCCGGTCGGCGAGCAGCGGGTACACGCCCTCGCCGGCCGCCGGGCGCGGGTCGCCGGTGGAGTTGAGCAGCACGAGCCGCACGTCGGAGTACTCCACCGGGGCGGCGGTGCCCTGCTGGCCCCCCGCGACGGCCACGGTGTCGGCGAGCCCGCCCAGCCCGGAGCCGGCCACCTCCAGGGTGCCGAGCCGCTCCCGGGCGGCCTCGCGGGCGTCCTCGTCGGGCATGCCCATCGAGGTCGGGTCGAACGGGTCGGGCAGCTCGGTCAGTTCGACGCCGGACACGACGACGCCGGGCGTGGCGCGGGTCCGGACCGGGGCGGTGCGGATCCGGCGGTTGAGGGTGGCCCGGTCGGGCGGGGTGCCCTTCAGCCACACCGGGGCCCCGGCGACGACGAGCACGACCCCGTCGCAGACCTCGGCGAGCCGGCGGTTGAGCACGCCCAGGGCGTCGGTGAACCGGCGGCCGGACTCGGTGGCCGGCACGACGGCTAGCCCGACCTCGGGGGAGACCAGGACCAGCGGGCCCCGGCGGGCGGCCACGGCGGCCACGAGCGGGTCGGGGTCGACCTCGCCCGCCCAGCCGGTGGCGTCGTAGGAGGCGGTCAGCCAGGCGCCGAGGTCGTCCACGAGCAGCGCGGCCTCGCCGGTCAGCCGGTCGGTGAGGTCCGCGCCGACCTCCTCGGTGGTCCAGTGCTCGGGGCGCCGCTCGGTGTGCGCCTTGATCCGGTCCGCCCAGGCGGCGTCGTCGCGGCTCGGGCCGGTGGCCAGGTACGTCACGCGGGGGGCGCCGGTCAGCAGCGCCTCGGCGTACTCCGACTTGCCCGAGCGGATGCCGCCGAGCACGAGTACCCGTCCGAATGCCTCAGTCATAACTTCGCATCCTGCCACCTGTTTTCGGGCTACGGGGCACGGGTCCACGCCCGCTAGGCTTGCGATCTACGGTCACCGGGAGCGAAGGGGTACGCAATGGCGTGGATCTGGCGGTACGAGGACGCTGACGGACAGCCGGTGGACGGTCCGGGCGAGACGTTTCCGAACCAGGGCGACGCCGAGTCATGGCTGGGGCAGCAGTGGCGCGACCTGGCGGCGACCGGGGCGGCGAGCGTGGTCCTGGTCGAGGACGAGCGCGTGGAGTACCGGATGAGTCTGTTGTCGTGAACTACCAGCTCGGGGCCCGTCGGGAGCACTTCCGGCCCAGCCCGGTCTTCGTCGCCCTGCTGGCCGTCACCCTGGCCGGCGGCGCGATGGCCTACCTCGGCTACGGCAGCGTCAAGTTCGACGTGTTCCTGCTGGTCATCGGCGGCTGGCTGGTCTCGCTGTGCCTGCACGAGTTCGCGCACGCCTTCACGGCCTACCGCGGCGGGGACCATTCGGTGGCCGCCCGGGGGTATCTGACGCTCAATCCCCTCAAGTACACCCACGTCCTGTTGTCCATTGTTCTTCCGTTGTTGTTCGTGCTGCTCGGCGGCATCGGGCTGCCCGGCGGCGCGGTGTGGATCGACCGGGGCGCGGTGCGGGGCCGGTTCCGCCGGAGCCTGATCAGCGCCGTCGGGCCCGCGGTGAACATCGTGTTCGGGCTGGCGCTGGCCGCGCCGTTCTGGTTCGACCCCTACCCGGCGGAACACCGCGCGTTCTGGGCCGGGTTGGCGTTCCTCGGGTTCCTGCAGTTCACGGCGGGTCTGCTCAACCTGCTGCCCATCCCGGGCCTCGACGGCTACGGCATCATCCAGGAGTATCTCCCGCACGACTGGCGCAGCGCCCTGGACAAGGCCCAGCCCTGGGGCATGCTGTTCGTGTTCGCGCTCCTGTGGTGGCCGCCGGGTGGCGCGGTGTTCTTCAGGATCGTCTACTTCCTGTGTGAGCTGGTGGGACTTCCCAGGGACTTCGTGGGCGCGGGGAGTGCCCTGATCAGGTTCTGGCAGTAGGAGCCGAGCTAGGGTCGGGCCTATGGAATTTCGTCATCTCGGCCGGTCCGGCCTCCTCGTCAGTGAGATCTCCTACGGCAACTGGATCACCCACGGCTCCCAGGTCGAGGAGGACGCGGCGCTCGCCTGTGTCCGCGCGGCCCTGGAAGAGGGCATCACGACCTACGACACCGCCGACGTGTACGCGGGCACCCGCGCGGAGGCGGTGCTCGGCCGCGCGCTGAAGGACGAACGGCGCGAGGGCCTGGAGATCTTCACCAAGGTGTACTGGCCCACCGGCGACGGCCCGAACGACCGCGGCCTGTCCCGCAAGCACATCATGGAGTCGATCAACGGCTCCCTGAAGCGGCTCGGCACCGACTACGTGGACCTCTACCAGGCGCACCGCTACGACTACGCCACCCCGCTGGAAGAGACGATGATCGCGTTCGCCGACGTCGTCCGGCAGGGCAAGGCCCTCTACATCGGGGTCTCCGAGTGGCGCGCGGAGGAGATCCGTGAGGCCGCCGCGCTCGCCAAGGAGCTGAAGATCCAGCTCGTGTCGAGCCAGCCGCAGTACAACATGCTGTGGCGGGTCATCGAGGCCGAGGTCATCCCCACGTCGGAGGAGCTGGGCCTGTCCCAGATCGTCTGGTCGCCGATCCGCCAGGGCCTGCTCACCGGCAAGTACCTGCCGGGTCAGCCCCCGCCGGCCGGCTCCCGCGCCACGGACGAGAAGTCCGGGGCGCACTTCATGAGCAACCTGATCTCCGACGAGGAGACCCTGACCCGGGTGCAGCAGCTCAAGCCGCTCGCCGAGGCCGCCGGGCTGACCATGGCCCAGCTCGCCGTCGCGTGGGTGCTGCAGAACCCGAACGTCGCGTCCGCGATCGTGGGGGCGTCCCGGCCGGAGCAGGTCCGCGACAACGTGAAGGCCGCCGGGGTCACGCTCGACGTGGAGCTGTTGAAGCAGATCGACGTGGTGTTGGAGCCGGTGATCGAGCGGGATCCGGCGAAGACCACCTCGCCGGCGGCGCGGCCGTAGGTTCCGCGCGGGAGGCCGTCGCCGCGGTGGCGGCCTCCCGGAACGTCCCGAATGCGGTCGGGTGGCGCGGCGTCCCCGGTCGGTTCAGAGCACCGGACGGGCCGTCGACATCAGCCGTTCGACGTGCTCGATCACCTCGGCCCGGCTCGCGAACACCGGCTCGATGATCTCGTCCCCGCGCCGGTCCAGCGCGCCCCACCGGTGCTCCGCCGACACGATCAGGTACGCCACCGGGTGGATCACCAACCCCCGGTACGCGGGCTGGACCAGCACCCGTCCCGTCCGGTCCACGACGCCCTTGCGCCCGCCGCGCTCGACCACGGCGAGCCCCTCCTCGGTGAACCCCTCCACGTAGCGCCCGTCGGCCAGCGCCGTGCAGAACTGGTCGTACGAGCAGGACAGCATCACCTTGCCGTGCACGTCCACGGCCCCCCAGCCGCCGGCCCGGCGCACGGCCGCGACGCCGTGCCGGAAGGGGCGCACGTCGTCGTACCCGGCGGAGATGACCACCCGGCCGTCGAGGTCGATGGCCACCCAGTCGTCGTCGTCCGTCCGGCGCACCCAGGCCCGCTCGTCCCGGTACGGCTGCGCGTCGGCGTAGTCGCCCTCCGGCACGAGCTGCTCGGGGGCCTCGCGCTGCCGGGGCATCGGCCCGAACCCGACGGTCGAGGCGCGCTCGGCGATCGCGTCGAGGACCAGCTCGACCTCGCTGATCAGTTCCTGGTCGTAGGTGAGCCGGCGCAGTTCGAGGGCGCGTTCCAGGTTCGCGGCGGCCTCGATGAGCCGGCCCTGGTCGTACGCCGACCGGGAGGCGTGCGCGTACAGGCTGGCGCGCAGCGGGCCGGGCAGCTCGGTGGAGTTCGCCTGCGCGTACAGCTCGTCGGCGGCCCGGTGCTCGCCGCGCCACTGGTGCACCCGGGCGAGCCGGGCCCGCGACAGTGCGATCCGGCGGAGCTGGTCGGTGCTCTCGGCGTGCTCGACGGCGAGCCGGGCGTCGCTGAGCGCCGGGTCGTACTCGCCGAGCAGCCGGTGGGTGACGGCGCGCAGGCCGAGGAGTCGGGCCCTCGTACCCGGATCCGAACTGTCGGAAATCCGACTCGTGAGAGCGGCCCTAATCGAGCGCAGCCGGCCCGGATCGGACACCGTCTCGCGCAGGGTCACCGGGTCGAGGGGGAAGCGTTCCTCGGCGAGGGCGCGCTCGGGGTCGCCGTCGTAGGGGACCGCGTCGTCGGTGGGGACGTAGGCCGCGACGTCCGGGATCTGGGAGGCGGCGGAGACCACGGGGCCGACCGGCGCGGGTGGCGCGACCGGGGCGGGTGGCGGGGGCGGGGGCGGTGCCGGCTCGGCGCGGGGCGCGGGGACCACCGGCGCTGCGGGCGCCGCCACGACCACCGGGGCCACGGGTGCTTCCACGGCCGCAGGGGCAGCGGGTGCCGCTACGACCACCGGCGCCACGGGTGCCGCCACGACCACCGGCGCCGCGGGTGCTTCCACGGCCACGGGGGCCGGCGCGGGGCGGGGCTCCACGAGCGCGGCCGGCGCGACGACGGCGAGCGGGGCCGCAGGCCCAGGAGGTGAGGAAACAGGCTCCGGCATCGGCTCCGGAACCGGCGCCACCGGTGCCGGTTCCGGTACCACTACAGGCGGTGCGACCGAAACTTCCTCTTCCACCCGGACCGGTTCGGGCAGCGAGGGGCGGGTGGCGAACCAGCCACCGGCCACACTCGCGTCACTCATGCCGCACGCACCCTGCGAAATTAGCCTGACGGGGGGACACCGCACGGCGTAGGCTCGGCCGCTTGTGTGTCGATAGGAGGGTAAAGCGTGACCGCACCCGCCGCCAGTATTCCGGCCGGTTCGTTACGAGCCTTTCTGGCCCTCGCCGGAGCAGGTTATAGACGATTTTCAACCTATACGCAGGCCACGTTCGCCATGGCTTTCACCAACTCGGTATTCGGGTTCCTCAAGTGTTACGTGTTCCTGACAGTCGCGGCCGGCGCCGGCGGGGTCGTGCTGGGCTACGACCGGTCCCAACTGGCGACCTACATGTGGGTCTCGCAGGGCATCATCGGGGTCATCAACGTGTGGGGCCAGCTCGACCTCGTGCAGCAGATCCGGACCGGCGACGTGGTGTCCGACCTGCTCCGGCCGATCGACCTGATGTGGGCGGCGGCGGCCACCGAGTCCGGCCGGTTCCTGTACTCGATGCTGGTCCGGTTCAGCTTCCCGGTCATCGTCGGCGCGGTCTTCTTCACGCTGTACGTGCCCCGGCACGTGGTCACCTATCCGCTGTTCGCGGCGGCGCTCGTGCTGTCGGCGGCGTTGTGCTTCTGCCTGCGGTACCTCCTCGCGCTCGTGTGTTTCTGGTTGTTGGACGTCCGCGGTGTGTGGACCGCGTGGCTGCTGATGTCCGGGCTGTTCGGCGGGCTGCAGTTCCCGATCGAACTCTGGCCGGACGGGCTCGCGGCGGTGCTGCGGGCCACGCCGTTCCCGCTGCTGTTCCAGGGGCCGCTGGACGTGCTCGTGGAGAAGCGGTCCTTCGACGTGCTCGGCCTCCAGGTGGGCTGGCTGGTGGCGCTGGTGGCGCTGTCCCGGGTGGTCCAGGCCCGGGCGCTGCGCAGGCTGGTGGTGCAGGGTGGCTGACAACCCCTATCTGCGGGTACTGCGCGCGCAGGTCCGCAGCCAGGCCCAGTACCGGGCGTCGTTCGCCCTGGACCTGGTCACGGCCACGGTGCTGGCGGCTGTGGACGTCGGCGCGATCTTCATGCTGTTCCGGGTCACGAGGACGCTCGGCGGTTTCGCCTGGACCGAGGTCATCCTGATCACGGCCCTGTCGGTGGTCGCGTTCAGCTTCGCCGACGGGCTGGTGGGCGAGATCGAACGCCTCAAGACGTATGTCCGCACGGGGCTGCTCGACACCGTCCTGCTCCGGCCGCTGTCCGCCCTCGGCCAGCTCCTCGTGCTCGACTTCGCCAGCCGCCGCCTGGGCCGGATGCTCCAGGCCCTGGTCTTCTACGGGGTCGCGCTGGTCGTCGCCCCGGTCGTGTGGACCCCGGGCGCGGTGCTGCTGGCCGTGCTCGCCCCGATCGCGGGGGCCGTGTTCTTCGGGTCGCTGTTCGTCGTCTTCGCCTCGCTGGCCTTCTGGTGGGTGGAGTCCGGGGACGTGGGCAACGCGTTCACGTACGGCGGCCGGGACTTCACCAACTATCCGACCTCCATGTTCGGGGGCTGGTTCCGTGGCCTGTTCGCGTACGGGCTGGGCTTCGCGTCCGTCGCGTACCTGCCGGCCCTGGCGCTGCTCGGCCGCTCGGACCCCCTCGGCGTACCGGATCCGCTGCGGTGGCTCTCGCCCGCCGTCGCGCTGCTCGCCCTTCTGCTCGCCCGGACGGTCTGGCGGGCCGGGCTCCGTCGCTACGGGAGTACCGGATCATGATCATCGAGACGCGTGGACTACGGAAGGACTTCGTCCTCCGCAAGAAGGTCGGGCGGTTCCGCCGCGAGTCGGTCACCGTACCGGCCGTCGACGGGGTGGACCTGGCCATCGACCGGGGCGAACTGCTCGGCTACATCGGCCCGAACGGGGCGGGCAAGTCCACCACCCTGAAGATCCTCACCGGCATCATGACCCCCTCGGCCGGCGAGGTCACGGTGTGCGGGCTGCGCCCCGTGCCGCAGCGCACCACCCTGGCCCGGCGGATCGGCTCCGTGTTCGGCCAGCGGTCCCAGCTGTGGTGGGACCTGCCGCTGCGCGACTCGTTCGACCTGCTCCGACACGTGTACCGGGTGCCGCCGGCCGAGCACGCCGCCCGGCTGAAGCGCTGCCGCGCCCTGCTCGACCTGGACGAGTTCCTCGACACCCCGGTGCGGCAGCTCTCCCTCGGCCAGCGGATGCGCGGCGAGATCACGGCCTCGCTGCTGCACGGCCCCGAGGTGCTGTTCCTCGACGAGCCGACCATCGGCCTGGACGTGATGAGCAAGCAGGCCGTCCGGGGCTTCCTCGCCGAACTGGGGGCCGCCGGGGACACCACCATCGTGCTGACCACCCACGACCTGGCCGACATCGAGAAGCTGTGCGAGCGGCTGGTCGTCATCGACCACGGCCGGGTGGTGCACGACGGTTCCCTGGAGGCGCTGCACGACCGGTACGACTCCCGGCGCGGCATCGTCGCGGACCTGGAGGCGCCGTGGCCGGCCGGGCTGGTGATCCCGGGCGCCCGGGTGGTGGAGGTCGACGGGGCCCGGGTCCGGCTGGAGGTGGACGGGGCCACGGTCGGCGAGGTGGTGGGGCGGCTCGCGGCGGTGGTCGCGCTGCGGGACCTGTCCGTGGTGGAGCCGGAGATCGAGGACGTGATCGCGAAGCTGTACGGCGGGGCGTGAGGCCCGGCCGGGCCGGCCACAGCGGGCTCGGGCGGGCAGCACCAGGCCCGGGCCTGGTGCTGCCCGGCCGCACCCGCCCCGGAGACGCGTCGTGGGCACCCCCTCGACGAGGGAGTGCCCACGGGCGGACCCGGCTACGCCTCCGGGTGCTCGGTCACGTTCTGGAGGTACAGCGGCAGGCCCAGCGACTCGATCAGAGCGAGCTGGGTCTCCAGGTAGTCGATGTGACCCTCCTCGTCGGCGAGGATCTCCTCGAAGAGGTTCGCGGAGGTGACGTCACCGATCTTGCGCATGTACTCGATCCCCTTGCGGAGCCGGGTCACGGCCTCCTGCTCGACCTGCATGTCGCAGGCGAACATCTCGGGGACGCTCTCGCCGATCCGCAGCGGGAACAGCCGCTGGTAGTTCGGCAGCCCGTCGAGGTACAGGATGCGGTCGGTGATCTTGTCGGCGTGCTTCATCTCGTCGATGGACTCGTGCCGCGTGTACCTGGCCAGCTTGGTGTAGCCCCAGTTCTCCTGCATCTTGGAATGGAGGAAGTACTGGTTGATGGCCGTCAGCTCGGCGGTGAGCTGCTCGTTGAGGAACTCGATGACTGTGGGATCTCCCTGCATGATCAGCAGGATAAAGGCATCAGTGTCCGGGTCAGTCGCTAAGGGTATGCAATTACGCGCTTAGGGTAGCCAATGCTGGGCTTTCCTCGCCGATCAGATCCGCGATCCGGTCCAGGCATGAACCGCAGCCGGTGCCGGCCCCGCAGGCGTCGCCGACGCTCTCCTCGCACCGCGCGCCGAAGCGGATCGCGTCGCGGACCTCGCACTCGCGGACGCGCGCGCAGATGCAAACGAACACGCGATCACCCCTTCGCTTAGCCTGGCCTAAGCAAGGATGCCCTAAGGCTGGGGCCCCGTCAAGGGTTCGCGCAGGTCAGAGTGGGTCCACCGTTCGGGGGAGAGTGTTCGTCCCTCGATGTGTGCCGTGTCCTGTTCAGATGTTTACCGTTCGCCCGATTCGGCCTTAACCTGCCGGGCCCTACGGTACGGCGCATGCGGATACATCGAGCATTGACGATTGTTGCCGTCGCGGTGGCCGTGACTGTCGGGTTCGCGTCCCCGGCCTTCGCCGCCACCAAACTCACTCAGTCCCAGGCGGCCGGCCAGCTGTCGGCCTCGGGCATCACGTGGTCCTCCAGCGGGGGCTGCACGAACCGGAACGTCTCCACGTGCACGTCGTTCGAGCAGATCAACCAGTCCACGGTCAGCGGGATCAAGACGTTCAAGTCGATCAGCGGCTGCGGGATCAACATCACGGGGGGTACGGAGACCGGGCACTCCAGCGGCACGTACAGCCACTGGAACGGCTACAAGGTCGACGTCGGCAAGACCACCTGCGTGACCAACTACGTCAAGAACCACTACACCTACGTCGGGTACATCTCCGGCTGGGGATACCAGTACAAGGCGCCGTCGGGGAACCTCTACACCGACGAGGGCAACCACTGGGACATCCTGTACTACACCTGCGGCTGCTGACCCGCCTCCGACCGTCGCCGGGGAGGCTTCGAGCCTTCCCGGCAGGGCGCGTCGGGGTGGGTCGCTCACCAGAGCCGTGCGACGGCCCCGGAGTCGCGGGGTCCCGGCGCCGGGCACGCACCCCGGCTCGGCGGGCGCGGACGGGTCAGTAGAGCCAGAGGGAGACCGACGAGCCCTTCGCGACCTGCTGGTTCGCCCCCGGCGACTGGGTGTAGACCGTGTTGCGCCCGCCCGGCCAGTTGAAGGACTTGACCGCGACCAGCCCCACCGACTCCAGCTTCTTCTTCGCTTCCTCGAACGTCAGCCCGCCCACGTCGGGCACCGCCACCATCGGCGGGCCGGCGCTCACACTCAGCGTGACCTGCGCGTTGGTCTCCACCCCGGTGCCGCTCGCCGGGTTCTGGCCGATCACCCGGTCCTTGGCCACGGTGTCGTTGTTCACGACGTTGACCACGACGACCAGCCCGAGCTTCTCCAGCTCGCGCTTCGCGTCGTCGACCTTCTTGCCCACGACGCTGGGCACCGTGATCGGCGGCGGCCCCTTGCTGATCGCGAGGGAGACGGGCGCCCCGGCGGGCAGCACCGTACCGGCGGGCGGGTCGACCGACGCCACCTTCCCGGCGGCGACCGTCGCGCTGTACTGCTGGCTCTGGGTGACCCGGAACGTCTGCCCCTTCAGGGCCTTGAGCGCGTCCTCCGCGTCCATCCCGACGAGGTCGGCGGGCACCGTGTGCCGCTCGGGCCCCTTGGAGACCGTGACCACGATCGTGCCGCCGCGCAGGATCGACTCTGTGGCCTTCGGGCGCTGGGAGACGACGGTGCCGACCGGCACGGTCTCGCTGTAGCCCTCCACGGCCTTCAGGGAGAACCCGGCCTTCGCGGCCCTGGCCTGCGCGTCCACCTGGGCGAGGCTGACCAGCGCCGGGGTCTCGGTGTACCGGCCCGCGCCGAACCACCAGCCGCCCAGCGCGGCGAGCACCCCGATCACGACGACGGCCGCGATGACCGCGAACGGCGGTTTGCGCAGCGCGCGCCGGGCGACCATCGGCAGCCGGCCGACCCCGGGCAGTCGGGAGACGAGCGGGATGACAGCGGTGTGCGCCACGGGCGGCGGGACGTGGTACCGCGCGACGGCGGGCCGGGGCGCGCCGAGGTCCTCGCGGGCCGCGCCGAGCTCGGCGAGCATCGCCCCCGCGTCGGTGGGCCGCGCCCCCGGGTCGCGCCGGGTGGCGCGGGCGACGAGCTCGTCGAGGCTGGCGGAGGTCTCCGGGGCGAACCGCGACGGGGCGGGCACGTCGCGCTCCACGTGCTGCCAGGCGACGTCGACGGCCTGGGCGCCCTCGTACGGCACCCGGCCGGTGAGCAGCTCGAACAGCATGATGCCGGCGGAGTAGACGTCGGCGCGCGGGTCCGCGAACCCCTCGGAGACGAGCTCCGGGGCGACGTAGGCGACGGTGGCGAGCAGTTGGCCGCTGGCGGTGTTCTCCTCGCCGCTGGCCTCGACGGCGCGGGCGAGCCCGAAGTCGGCGACCTTGACCTGGCCGTCGTCGGCGAGCAGCACGTTCTCCGGCTTGACGTCGCGGTGCACCAGGCCGGCCCGGTGCGCGGCGGCCAGGGCGGAGAGCACCGCGGCCATGATGTTCAGCGCCTCGTCGCCGGGTAGCTGGCCCCGGTCGTTGAGGACGTCGCGGAGGGTACGGCCGCGGACATACTCCATCACCAGGTACGGGAGGCCGTCGTGGCTGCCCTCGTCGTACACCGCGACGATGTTGGGGTGGGTGAGCCGGGCGATCATCTTCGCCTCGCGCTCGAACCGGTCGGTGAACTGCCGCTTGCCCGCGTGCGTCGGATGGATGATCTTGATTGCGATCTCGCGCTCCAGGCGCTCGTCCATCGCGTGGTACACGGTCGCCATGCCGCCCCGGGCGATCCGGCCGCGAATGCGGTACCGCTCGTCCAGGAGCGCCCCGATCAGGGGGTCGGCGACTGTCGTGTCCACGCCCGCGAGTGTACGGGCCGGGCGCACCCCCGTGGTCCACCCGGCCCGGCGACGCTCAGTGGTGGGTACTCGTCGGGGTCGGCGCGGCCGTCGCGGTGGGCGTCGCGCTGGGCGTGGCGCTGGGTGAGGAACTGGCCGTCGGCGACGGGGTGGGGCTGCCCTCCGGAGTCGGGGTCGGCCCCGCCGTGGACCGGGTCGGGGTCGGCCTGGGCGCCTCCGGCCGGGCGGAGGCCGACGGCTCCGCGGACGGGCTCCGGGTGGGCAACCGGCGCGGGGTCGAGGTGACCCGGCGGGGCTCGGAGCCGGCCGGCCCGCCGTCGGCCGTACCCCCCTGGATCTCTGTTCCGCCCCGACCGGCGGCGGCTCCCAGGGCGGTGTCGCCCCGGACGGCCTTGGCCACGCCGAGCACGGTGAAGTACGAGCCGGCGGCGACCGCGAGGACCAGCAACGACAGGCCCAGGAGCACGATCCCCCGGTGGGTGGGGTGCTCCGGCTCCGCGCCCCGACGAAACAGGTCGTAACGGACGGAGCGTAGGACTCCGCGGATTTCCCGACGGAGGTTCATGTGCGATTTCCCTTCCAGAGGCCGACCCGAGGGGCGGGAACGGGGGAGGCCCTAGTCTTGTGGGGTGACTACGGAAATTTCGCCAGCCGAGTGGCTGACCCTGCCTGATGTGTCCGAACGGCTCGACCTGCCGATCCTCAAGGTCCGGCAGCTGCTGCGGGAGGGACAGATCCTCGCGGTGCGCCGCGACGGGGTGCTGCGGGTACCGAGCGAGCTGCTCGCCACCCCGCTCGCGATCAAGCACCTCCCGGGTGTTTTGAACCTCTTGCGTGATGCTGGGTACAACGACGAAGAGGCACTCAGGTGGCTCTATACCCCCGACGAGTACCTGGAGGGGACGCCGGCGGCCGCCCTGAGCCACCGGTCCACCGAGGTCAAGCGCCGGGCACAGGCCGCGGGCTATTGAGGCACCTGTCGTACCTGTTCGTGCTGGTCGGATGCCTGGCCGCCGCGATCTGGCTGGAGCCCGTGCTCCGGACCGGGGTGCTCCGGCAGGGGCGGCGGCTCGCGCTCACCGTCCTGCCGGTCGCGGCCGTCTTCGTCTGCTGGGACCTGGCGGCCATCGCGGCCGGGCACTGGCGCTACGACCCCGGCCAGGTGCTCGGCGTGACCCTGCCCGGCCGGTTGCCCCTGGAGGAACTGCTGTTCTTCCTGGTCGTACCCCTGTGCGCGATCCTCGGGTTCGAGGCCGTCAGGAAAGTGCTGGCCAGATGACCTACACGGCCGCCGTCGGCCTCGGGCTGCTGTGCGCGGTCCTGGTCGATCTGCGGGTACTGCGGACCAGGCTGCTGCTCGGGCGGACATTCTGGGCGACGTACCCGATCATCGTGTTCTTCCAGCTTCTGTCCAACGGGATTCTCACCGGCCGGGGCATCGTCCAATATGATCCCCGTGCGATCACCGGCTGGCGGATCGCACACGCCCCGGTCGAGGACCTGGGGTTCGGTTTCGCCCTCGTGCTGACGACACTGTCGGTATGGACCTGGCTGGGGAAGCGTAAGAGTGAACAGTAAGCAGAAGGGCCTGCTCGCCACGGCGGCCGTCCTCGTCGTGGCCGTGTTGGCCGTGCTCCTGATCGGCAATCTGTCGGCGGACCCGAAACCCGCCCCGGACGGCGCCCGGGCCACGGCCACCGCCGCCGGCAGCGTGGCGACCACCACCGGCCCGGCCGCGCAGGCGACGTCGACGAAGCCGAGGGCGACCACGCCCGCCCCGCCCGACTCCGGGCTGAAGAAGATCAAGGTCGCGGACCTGCCGGCCGAGGGGCGGACCACGCTCGCGCTGATCGACCAGGGCGGGCCGTTCCCCTACAAGCAGGACGGCGTGATCTTCGAGAACCGGGAACGGCGGCTGCCGCAGAAGCCGGGCGGCTACTACCACGAGTACACGGTCGTGACGCCCGGCGAGGGTGACCGGGGCGCGCGCCGGCTGATCACCGGCGACGGCGGCGACCTGTACTACACGGCCGACCATTATGGCAGTTTCCAGCAGGTTCTCCGCTGACTTCCGGAATAACCGCCCACGCCCCCGCTGTCCGATTGATCATCGGTACATGCTGGAGCTGCTGGCAAGAAACTGGGGCCTCGTCGTCCTGCGGGGCGTCCTCGCCGTCGTGTTCGGCGTCCTGGCCGTCGCCTGGCCCGGGGTCACCGTGCTCGCCCTGGTCCTCGTCTGGGGCGTCTACGCCCTGATCGACGGGGTCACCGCCGGCTGGCTGGGCATCTCGGGCCGGGGCGAGCACCGCTGGCTGCTCGTCCTGATGGGCGTCGCCGGGGTGCTCGCCGGCATCGGCACCTTCCTCTGGCCGGGGATCACCGCGCTCGTGCTGCTGGTCTTCATCGCCAGCTGGTCGATCATCATCGGACTGCTCTACCTGTACGCCGCCTGGCAGATCCGCAAGGAGGTGACCGGCGAGTGGCTGCTGTACCTGTCCGGCGCGCTGTTCGTCCTCCTCGGCATCGTGCTCCTGGTCCGCCCCGGCCAGGGCCTGGTCGCCCTCGCCGTCACCCTGGGCATCTGGTCGATCATCTGGGGCGTCTCCCTCGTGTTCTACGGTTTCCGGCTGCGCGGCCTGGCGAGGACGTCACACCCCTCCGGTATATAGAACGCATGTACGAATCCCTGGCCGAGCTCCTGCACCGCCGCCGCCGCGCCCGCGGCTGGAGCCAGCACCGCCTCGCCCGCGAGCTCAACGCCCTCACCGGCCGGCCCACCCTCACCCGGCACGAGGTGTCCCGGTGGGAGCGGGCCCGCCGGCTGCCCGGGCCGTTCTGGCGCGGCGGGCTGGCGGCGCTGCTCGGCCTGTCGGAGGAGGAACTGCGCGCGGCCTCCGCCGCCGGCCGACGCCGACGGCGGGTCCGCATCCGGTCGCGCTGAAGCCGACGGCGCGCCCGCATCCGGTCGCGCTGAAGCCGACGGCGCGCCCGCATCCGGTCGCGCTGAAGCCGACGGCGCGCCCGCATCCGGTCGCGCTGAAGCCGACGCCCGGTCCGCACCCGGCCGCGCTGAATCGGCCCGGGAGTTTCCGGTCACGAGTGCGGAACCCGAACATCCGGAGTGCCCCCGGATCGACTACCGTCGGGGCCGTGAATCACGATCATGCGCCGCTGCAGCGCCGGGTGACCGCCGCGTTGGAGTCGTTCCTGACCGCCCAGCGCGAGCGGCTGTCCGCGATCGACTCCGCCCTGCTGCCGGTCGCCGACGCGCTCACCGAGTTCGTGCTCGGCGGCGGCAAGCGGATGCGCCCCGCCTTCGCGTACTGGGGCTTCGCCGGCGCGGGCGGCCCGGACTCCGACGAGACCGTCGCCTGCCTGTCGAGCCTCGAACTCGTGCAGGCCAGCGCCCTGATCCACGACGACGTGATGGACGCCTCCGACACCCGGCGCGGCCTGCCCGCCATCCACCGCCGGTTCGCCGACCGGCACGCGGCCGAGGGCTGGGCCGGCGACTCCGAGGCGTTCGGCCGGGCGGCGGCGATCCTGCTCGGGGACCTGTGCCTGGCCTGGTCGGACGAGCTGTTCGACGGCGCGGGCGTGGATCCGGTGGCGGTGGCCCGGGCCCGGCCGGTGTTCGACGAGATGCGCACCGAGGTGATGGCCGGCCAGTACCTGGACGTGCTCGCGGTCGCCACCCGGGACACCAGCCTCGAACGGGCCAGCAAGATCGCGGTGTACAAGTCGGCGAAGTACACCATCGAGCGCCCGATCCTGATGGGCGGCGCCCTGGCCGGGGCCGACGACGCCCTGCTCAAGAGCTACTCCGCGTACGGCCTCCCGCTCGGCGAGGCGTTCCAGCTCCGCGACGACGAACTGGGCGTCTTCGGCGACCCGGCCGTCACCGGCAAGCCTGCGGGCGACGACCTGCGCGAGGGCAAGCGGACGTACCTGGTGGCCGCCGCGATGGCCGCCGGCACCCCCGCCCAGCGCGACCTGGTGACCACCCTGCTCGGCGACCCGGACCTCGACGACGCCGGCGTGGCCGCGCTCCGGGACGTGATCGTGTCCACCGGCGCGCTGGCGACCGTGGAGGACCGGATCTCCGAACTGACCGCCGCCGCGCACGAGGCCCTCGACGGGGCGCCGGTGGAGCCGGGGGCGCGGGCCGTGCTCGCGGACCTGATCACCGCCGCGACCCGGCGAGCGGGCTGACCCGACGCCGGGCCCGCCCGGAAAGAAGTGTGGGCCAGCCCCGTTCCCGGCTCCTCCCACCCACCCCGTTCCCCGGTGGGATCGACCCATGCCCGATCCCGAGAACGCGCCAATCGTCGAGCTGCTCCGGCGCCTCGCGGCGCACCTGATCCGGCAGCACGAGCCCGCCCTCGACGCCCCGCCCGACGGCCGTCCCCGCAGGTGCCGGGCCTGCGGCGAGTCCTGGCCGTGTCTGGGCCGCCGGCTGGGGGAGCGCGGCTGGGCGGCGAGCGCCGACCGTCCCGAATGATGGTGGTTCTTCAACTCCCCCCACCCCCACCAGTAGTCTGGCGACCGTGGCAATCAACAACGCGTCCTTCCGCCCGGCACGACCGGCGTCGATCGGTGACCTGATCCGGCACCCCGACCCGACGTTCTCGTTCGAGTTCTTCCCGCCGCGGAACGCCGAGGGCGAGCAGGTGCTGTGGCAGACGATCCGGGAGCTGGAGCAGCTGCGCCCGTCGTTCGTCTCGGTGACCTACGGCGCCGGCGGCACCACCCGCGACCTGACCGTGGAGGTGACGGAGCGGCTCGCCACGGAGACCACGATGTTGCCCATGGCGCACCTGACCGCCGTCGACCACTCGGTCCGCGAGCTGCGGCACGTCGTCGGCCGGCTGGCCGGTGCCGGGGTCCGCAACATCCTCGCGGTCCGGGGCGACCCGAAGTCCGGCGTCGACGGCGAGTGGATCCGGCACCCCGAGGGCGTGCTGTACGCGGAGGACCTCGTCCGCCTCGTCAAGGAGGCCGGGGACTTCAGCGTGGGTGTGGCCGCGTTCCCGTACAAGCACCCGCGCTCGCGGGACATCGAGGAGGACACGAAGTACTTCGTCCGCAAGATGCGGGCCGGCGCGGACTTCGCCATCACCCAGATGTTCTTCGACGCCGACGACTACCTGCGGCTCCGCGACCGGGTCGCCGCCGCCGGCTGTGACGCGCCGATCGTGCCGTGCATCATGCCGGTCGTCGCGATGGGCACGATCGCGAAGTCGGCCCAGCTGTCGGGGGCCCCGTTCCCGCCCGCGTTGGCGGCCCAGTTCGAGAAGGTGGCCGACGATCCGGCCGCCGTCCGTAGACTCGGGATCGACCAGGCCGGCGAGCTGTGCCAGAAGTTGTTGCGCGAGGGCGCGCCGGGGATCCACTTCATCACCTTCAACCGGTCCACGGCGACCCGCGAGGTGTGGCAGAACATCACGGGGGTGCGTGCGCATGCGGCATGACGGAGTCACGGTCATCGGGGTCGGCCGGGTCCCGGTCACCCCGGACGTCCTGATGGCGAACCTGGGGGCCGAGGTGACCGCCCCGTCCGTGCAGGCGGCGCTGGACCGCTGCTCAGCCGCGCTGAACAGCATCAACGACGTGCTCAAGCGCTCCGGCGTGCCCGACCGCGACCGGCAGACCGCCGGGGCCCGGGTCTTCCAGGCGTTCGGCCCCAACGGCGCGCCGCAGGGCTGGACGGCCAGCCAGCAGCTCACCGCGCGGCTGCGCGACCTGGGCACGGCCGGCGACATCGTGGGCGCGGCGATCGGCGCGGCGGGCGACGCGGCCCGGCTGCACGACCTGAGCTTCGCCGTGGACGACCCGGCCGAGGCGAAGACACGCGCGCGCGATCTGGCCTTCGAGGACGCGAAAACGAAGGCCCGGCGTTACGCTGAGCTGGCCGAGCGGCGACTCGGCGTGGTCGAGGCGGTCTCTGAGGCGGGCCAGGGCGGTTCTTCCGGCCCCGGGCACGCCATGCGGGCCATGGCCTTCGGGGGCGGCCCGTCCGTGGAGGCCGGTGAACTGGAGATCTCGGCATCCGTCGAGGTGCGATGGGGGTTGTTGAGCTGACGACGCTGGGCTGGGACGGTTACGCGGCACGCTGGGCGTCGCTGCACGGGGTCGATCCGAGGACGACCCCGCAACCGTTCCGTGGCTGGCTCCGGGTGTCCTACGCCCTGGCCCGCCCGCTGGCCCGGCTCGGCGCCACCCCGGGCAACCTGCTCGCCGCGAGCCTGGTCCTGAGCCTGGCCGTGCCGGCGTTCGCAGCTGTCGGCGGCTGGTGGACCCTCGGCGCGGGGGCGGCGGTGCTGCTCGCGGTCGTCACCGACGCGGTCAGCCGCGCACTGGCGGTGCTCACCGAGAAGATCACCCGGATCGGGTACGTGTACGCGGCCCTGGTCGAGCGCCTGTCCGAGGCGGCCTGGCTGGGCGCGTTGTGGCTGCTGGGCGCGCCGGGCGTGCTGATCGTGGCGTGCGGCGCGCTGACCTGGCTCCAGGAGTACCTGCGGACCCGGACGGCGGAGACCGGCGTCGTACTCGTCGATGGTTCCGTGCTCGGCGAACGCGGCCCGCGGATCGCGACCGTCGCGCTGGGGCTGATCCTGTGTGGACTGGCGGGTGCCGCCTCCGAGACCCTGGCCCGGGGCGCTGCGGCCCTGGTCGGGGCGGTCTGGCTGCTCGTCGCGGTCCTCGGCCTGACCCACGTGTTCACGTCGGTCCGCCGCTCCCTCGGCTGAGAAACCCTTTCGTCGGGGTACGTCGTCCCGCCCGGCCCACCCTTGTGTTCCGGCTCCACTTTGTGCTGCGGCCAGGATGTCGGGCCTGGTCCCGCTACCCGCCCTGGCCCGCCTGGTCGCCCCGGTCCAGCGGCAGCGACCGGCCCAGCACGGCGAACGGCCGCTCGTCCCCGGGGAAGTGGAAGTTCCGCAGCACGTCGAGGAACCCGAGCCGCCGGTACAGCCGCCAGGCCCGGGACGCCTCCCGGGGCACCTCGGGCGTGGACAGCAGCACCGTGCCGCGCGGCACCCCGGTGAGCAGCGCCACCAGCTGCCGGTGCCCGCTGCCGTGCCCCTGCGCGCCCGGGGCCACGTGCAGCTCCACCAGTTCGAAGCAGTCGTCCATCCAGCCGTGGTACACCGGCCGGGGCAGCGCGCCGCGCACCTGCTCGTGCCACCACTGGCCGGGGCTGGACGTGTACCCGTAGCCGAAGCCGAGCAGCGCGCCGTCGTCGTCGAGGGTGGCCACGGCCCGGAAGCCCGGCCGGCCGGCGTGGCTGGCGACGAAGCTGCGCCGGGAGAAGATCAGGTCCCTCGGGTACGCCATCGCCGCCCCGTACACGGCCAGGACGTCGTCGAGGCGGTGCAGGAGGTCGTCGGGTCCCCAGTGGATGAGTGGCATAGGTACGTATCTTGGCGCATTAGGACAAGGTCTGCGGCGCGGCAAGCCGGGCCGAGAGCCAGTTGAGTGCCGACGGGATCAGGACGAGCCAGGCGGAGAGCGTGTGCCCGCCCACCGGGATGAACGCCGTCGTGAACCGGACCGGGGCCCTGACGTGCGGCGTGAACTCCCGGATTCCCGCCATCGCGTTCTTGTCGTCGTTGGCCGACCCGAACCAGATGTCGACGTCGGGGACCGGCAGGTTCTGGATCCGCCACAGCGGGGAGTTCTCCTGGCGGGCCTTCTCGTTCCCCTTGAACAGGTCCTGGGTACCGCCCGCGCCGCCGGGCAACGGCTTGAAGTACCCGGCGATGCTGCCGGCCGCGATGTACCGGTCGGGGTGGCGCAGCACATGGTTCACGGCGCAGTACCCGCCGGTGGAGAAGCCGATCACACCCCAGGCGGCCCGGTCCCCGCGTACCCGGTAACGGCTCTTCACCGCGGCGGGCACGTCCTCGGTCAGATACGTGTCGAACTGCGGCCCGCCCTCCGCGTTCACGCACTCGCTGTCCCACTTGGGATCGGGGTGCATGGTCGGGTAGATCACGACGGTCGGGGCCATCCGGTGCGCGGCGATCTCGGCGTCGAGCATCCGCTGCGCCCCGGTACCGGACACCCACGTGTTCGGCGTGCCCGGGTAGCCCGCGTAGGCCGTGATCACCGGGTACCGCACGTTGTCGGACTGGTCGTAACCCGGCGGCAGGTACACCACCACCGGCAGCGCGATGCCCGCCTTCCCCGGCGCGGGCGTGAACTGCTCCATCCGGCTCTGCCCGGGCGCGGCGGTGGGCGGCGCGCCCCCGTCGTCGCCACCGGACGGCACGGCGGCGGCGTCGCGGTCGCCGAGCACGTGCCCCCACGTCGGGGCCAGGAACATGATCCGGTTGACGGCCACCCCGACCACGGAGAACGCCGTGACCGCGCACAGCAGGAGCAGCACCGGACGGATCAGCCAGCGCACCCGGCGGGCCCGGGGCCAGGCCCACGCGACCAGGACGGTCGTCGCGACCGCGATCGCCATGGTGAGCAGCTGCAGGCTCAGGCTGGTGGGGGTCATCGCCGGTTCCCGGGGGCCGCCGGGGGCCGGCTCGGGGTGGCCGGCGGACGGGGCGAGGACGACGCGCTGGGGGTGGGGGTCGGCGACGCGGTCGTGGACGTGCTGACCTGGCCGGCGGTCTGCGCCGGGTCGAGGGCGGCCGGGAGCTGGGCCGAGGCCCAGCGCAGGGCCGCCGCCAGCGGGTCGGCGTGCCTGGGGGAGAGGCGGGTGCCGGGGGAGCCGGCGGCGGTCGGCTTCGCGGTGCCGGACGGGCCGGTAGTGGCGCCGGGGTGCGCGGTGCCGCCCGGGCTGGTCGAGGTGCCCGGGGTCGTGGTGCCGCCCGGGGTCGTCGAGGCGCCCGGGTTCGTGGTGCCCGTCGCGGAGGGCACGGGGACGCCGGGTGGCACCGCCACGCCCGGCGCGAGGAACACGGCCACCGGGCTGCTCATCGCCGCGAGCGCCTTCGCCGGGGCGGCCAGCTCGGCCGGGGCGGGCGGGGTGACGGCGGCCGCCGACCGGTACCGCTCCGGGTGCCGGCGGGCCAGGTCCAGCGCCGCGACCCCGTACTTCCCGACGCCGACCGTGGACCACCGGTCGGGAGTGGTCCGCAGGTCGCGGGCCAGTTCCTCCGGCAGCTCCGCGCCGAGCAGCCGCAGGGAGGCGGCGTCGTGGGTCCGCGGGTGCAGGAACACGACGATCGCCGGGTCGCCGTTGCGGCCGGCGGCGCGCGGGTCCGACCAGCCGGGCGTCCCGGGCGGCCCGAACGCGACGATCACGGGGAACCGGCTGTTGGGCTGCAGAAAGTACTGCGCCGGCAGGCTGATCGACGGGTGCTCCGCGACCGGCCACTTCCCGCCGCCCGCCGGCTGCCAGGGGAACGCCAGCCCGGACTTCGCGCCCTGCTGGGCCCGGGCCCGCAGCCACTCGTCGAGCCCGCCGCTGGTGACGCTCTCGGCCACGTGCCGCTTGGCCTTCGGCGGGCTGACCAGGGTCTCCAGGGTGGGGTAGAGCTGCTCCGACCGGTTCACCACGAGGCCCACGCAGAGCACGACCATGACCTGGGACAGCAGCAGCGACCCGCTCCGCAACGCCAGGCGTCCCCGGCGCGGCCAGCGCCGCCACAGTGCGACCGTGCCCGCCACCACGACGATCGCGAGGACGAACCCACCGACGAGGGTCGATGTGGCGGTCAGGGACATGGCTCCCACTGTAAAGAGCGATTTTCCGGTACGACGACCGGAGTGATCTGTCCGACACCTCCACATCCAGCCCGCCCCCGGACGCCCGTCCCGGCGGATGGCTCCGCTGGTTCGCGGTGTGGAGATCGGCCGCTAGGGGGTTGTTGTCCTGAATTGAAGAATGGTGAATGGGTGTTGCGTCCACTGTGCGGAGAGCGCTACTCTACGTCTATTCGAACAAGAGTTCGAACATGCACGCGGCTCGACCGGCTGGAGGATTCCGCATGCTGACGATCCCGGCACACGCCTTCCCGCAGCGCACGCCGCTGGAGCTGTTCGCGCTGGCCCGTCGGGGGCTGGCCGAGGCCGCTGCCGCCAGCACCGACGAGGAGCGCTACGCCACCGCCCATCTCGCCGCCCTGCGTGCGGCGGCCGCCGTCGTCGCCGCCAGGGCCCGCCCGGCCCCCGGCGGCCGGGGCCGCCCGACCAGCGTCTGGGGTCTGCTCACCCTCGTCGCGCCCGAGTTGTCCGACTGGGCGGCCCTGTTCGCCGCCGGTGCCCGCCGCCGGGCCATCGCCGAGGCCGGGGTCCCCGGCGCGGTCACCCACCAGGAGTCCGAGCGGCTCATGGTGGAGGCCGAGCGTTTCGTGGCGATCGTCGCCGACGCGCTCGCCCTGAGTTACCGGTCCGCGACCGCCCTGCCCCGGGCGGCCTGACCGGCCCCACCGTCCCCGTCCGGGGTCGCGCCACGGCGGCGGCTCCGACCGGGGCCCGGCGCACGATGTCGGCAATCCCCCCGTCGACAGCGACGCGCCTGCTGGTTCCGCGACCCGGCACCCCCCTGCCGGGTCGCGGAACACACTCCTCTGATTTCTGCACCGAACGCGGCCAGCCCCTTTCGGCGCCGAACGCAGCCAGCCCCGGCCCCGCGCCCTGACCTGCGCGGGACCTGCAGCACCGCCGACGGCGATCTGCCGGAGCACGTTCCGTGTCCCTGACCCGAGTGGGACCTGCCGCCGGCCGCAAGGGCTCGGTGTCCTTCCCAGCCCGCGGGTGTCGGGCTGGCGCATCCTGGCCCGGCCTGAGCGCGGATGGTCCCAGTGGGCGGGCGGCAACGGTGGGTCGGAGGTCCGGTGTGCTCGCTTTCGTCGGGCCGGACGCCCTAGGCTTTGCGGCATGACTGACCCTCTGGTCGAGCGCATGCGTCCGTTCGGCACCACGATCTTCGCGGAGATGTCCGCGCTGGCCGCCCGTACCGGCGCCGTCAACCTCGGCCAGGGCTTCCCCGACACCGACGGCCCCGCCGAGATGCTCGAGGCGGCGCGGGCGGCGATCCTCGGTGGACACAACCAGTACCCGCCGGGGCCCGGGGTGCCCGCCCTGCGGACCGCCATCGCGGAGCACCAGCGCCGGTTCTGGGGCCTGGAGTACGACCCGAACGGCGAGGTCCTCGTCACCGCCGGGGCGACCGAGGCGATCGCGGCGTCGATCCTGGGGCTGTGCGAGGCCGGTGACGAGGTGATCTGCTTCGAGCCGTACTACGACTCCTACGCGGCGTCGATCGCGCTGGCCGCCGCCGTCCGCCGCCCGGTCACCCTCCGCCCCACCAGCGTGAACACTCCCGGAGCCACCGGCTCCAGCGCGAACGACGCCACCGCCACCGGCACCGCCGACACCTTCCTCGGTGCGGCCGGCCCTGAGGGCGACCCCGGTGCCGGGTACGCGTTCGATCCGGACGAGCTGCGCGCCGCCTTCACCCCGCGTACCCGTCTGGTGCTGTTGAACTCCCCGCACAACCCGACCGGCAAGGTGTTCACCCGCGCCGAACTGACCCTGATCAGCGAACTGTGCGTCGAGCACGACGTGATCGCGGTCTGCGACGAGGTGTACGAGCACCTGGTGTTCGACGGCGAGCACCTGCCGCTGGCCGGCTTCCCCGGCATGCGGGACCGCACCCTGCAGATCTCCTCGGCGGGCAAGACGTTCTCCTGCACGGGCTGGAAGGTCGGCTGGGTGTGCGGCCCCGCCCCGCTGGTGTCGGCGGTCCTGCGGGTCAAGCAGTTCCTCACGTTCGTCAACGCGGGCCCGTTCCAGCCGGCCGTGGCCGTCGCCCTGGCCCTGCCGGACGGCTACTACCGGGGCTTCCGCGACGAGTTGCGCGCCAAGCGGGACGCGCTGTCCGAGGGGCTCCGCAAGGCGGGGTTCGACGTCCGCCGGGCCGAGGGCACGTACTTCGTGACGGCGGACATCACCCCGCTCGGCGGCGTCGACGGCGTGGAGTTCTGCCGCGCGCTACCGGAACGCAGCGGGGTGGTGGCCGTGCCGACCCAGGTGTTCTACGACGACGTCGAGGCGGGCCGGCGACTGGTCCGGTTCGCGTTCTGCAAGAAGCCGGAGGTCCTGGCCGAGGCGGTCAGCCGGCTGACCGGGGGCGCATGACGGTGGGCCGCCAGTCGAGCCACCGGCCCCACGGGTCGACCTCGGCGAGCGCCGCGACCTCGGTGATCCGGCCCGCGGTGTAGGTGACGGACGTCAGCACCACGGTGTGCTCGCCCGCGAAGGGGTTGGGCTCGTCGGTGACGAGCGCGAGCGCGTGTTCGGGGTGCTCCTTGGTGATCCACACCAGGTCGCGCCCCGCCGCCGCGAGCAGTGCCGGGAGGTCTCCGCGCCGGTCCTTCTGACAGCAGAGGACGCTGGAGCCGTACACGACGGGCAGCAGGTCCGCGGGGATGTCGGCCAGGGCCCGGGGCAGCTCCTCGAAGAAGTCGCCGGCCCGCCAGTCGATCGTGGCGGTGTCCAGCGCGGCGAGGCCCGCGGTGACCCGGGCGAGTTCGGCGGTGCGCTCGGGCCAGATCCCGGACAGCAGCCAGCGCACCGCGTCCGGGTCGTCGTGCCGGATCGGGTGCAGCTCCAGGGCGGTCCGCCGGGCGATGTCCAGCTCGACCTGCTCGGGGACGTCGCCGCGGATCTCGCACCCGAGGGTGACCGCTCCCGCGCCGGTCACCCCGGAGGGGCCGGTCGACGCCGGGTAGTAGTCATAGTCATAGAAATCGGGCAGGAGGGCCAGGCCCGCCGCCGAGCCCATCTCCACCAGGGCCAGCGGGCGGCCCCCGGCGGCGAGGGCCGCCCGGCCCAGCGCCGGCCGGATGACCGCGGCGATCGACGGGTCGTTGCTGCGGGGCTTGGCGTCGGCGCACAGCTCGGCCAGCCGGTCGCCGTGCGTCGCGACCAGGTCGGCGAACGCCTCGACCATGCCGGGGTCGGGCCCGCGGGTGCCGCCGAGGGTGGGGAAGTAGTCGGCGAGCGGATGCCCGACCGTGCGCAGCACGCACTGCGCCGCGGAGAACAGCAGGGGCGGGTGCGCCGGCAGGACCTCGCCGGAGCCCAACGGCGCCGCGAGGGTCGGATCCGCGGCGACGGCCCGGGCCAGGGCCACATAACGGGGGGAGTCGCCGATCGTGAACCGGCCGTCGGCGGCCCTGGTGAACGCTTCTGCGAGCGTGGAGGTTTCAGTCACCGGGGAATAGTAGGTCGATCACGGACAAACGTCCGGACACCTTTTTCACCGTACGGGCCGATGGCGGTAACACCCTGGTATCGCCTAGCTTTGATACACGTGAGCTACCCCGAGCAATCCAACCCCCAGAGGTGGTACGGCGAGGAGCGCGATCCCCGCTACGCCGAGCCGCCGTACGCCGACCAGCGCCCCTCCGGGGAGTACCGGCCGCCGGAGCCCCGCGCCGGTGACCAGTCCCCGGCCGAGCCCGCCTGGGGCGGCGCCACCCGGCCCGACGGCCCCGCCTGGTCCGGCGACCAGCAGTCCTGGAACCCGCCGGCCGATCAGGCCCCGGCCGCCTGGGACACCCCGCAGCCCCGCGCCACCGAGGGGTCCTGGACCCCCGAGCAGCGCCCGGCGGAACAGTCGTGGACCCCCGAGGGCCGGCCCGCCGAGGCGGCCACCGGTCAGTCGTGGACCCCCGACCAGCGTTCGGCGGAGCAGCCCGGCGGCCAGTCGTGGACCCCGGAGCAGCGCCCGGCCGAGCAGGCCTGGACCCCGGCGGAGCAGGCCACCGGAGGCCAGCGGCACCAGGCCGAGCGGGTGCCCCTGCTCAAGGGCCAGCCGCGCCCGGAGCAGCCCAAGAGCAACGGCTTCCCCTCGGAGCAGCCGACGAGCGGCGGCTTCCCGACGGAGCAGCCGGCGTTCGACCCGCCGACCACCCGGGTCCCGACCGTCGACCCGGCCCGGGGCCCCGAGCCCGGCCGTGGCCCCGAGCCGGCGCGCGCGCCGCAGCCCGGCTACCCGACCGAGCCGGTCCAGCTCCGCCGCCCCGAGCCGGCGGCCGACGGCGACGGCGTGTACCGCTCCCGCCGCCCGGTCATCGCCATCGGCCTGGCCGCCGTGGTCGGCGTGCTGGAGATCGCGGCCCTCGTACTCCTCGGCTCCACCCTGCTGGCCAACGGCACGACGTCACCCTCCGGAGTCGTCGCGGGTGTCCTGCTCCTGCTGGGTCTGCCCGTTTTCGCCGCCGGCATGTACGGCATGGTGACCGGCGCGGGCCGGGCCTCCGAACGGCACGGCGCCCGGGTTCTGCTCCGCCCGCCGCTGTCGTACCTGGTGATCGGCCTGGTACTGCTGCTCGGCGCGGCCCTGGCGGCCGGGTGACAACCGGCACACCGTAGACTTGTCAACCGGCGACCGCCCTGCGCGGTCGACCTCGCGCGCCCTTCGTACGCACAGTGCGACGGCGGCTCTCCCTGGTCCCATCCGCGAGATGGACGCCAACGGGCCGACGACCGGGCGCTAGGGCCGCGACCACCGGTCGCGGCGACAACCAGGGAACAACGCGGGCTCCGGCCCGCACAGGGAGAGAAAGACACATGGCCGTCGTAACGATGCGTCAGCTCCTCGAGAGCGGCGTGCACTTCGGGCACCAGACCCGGCGCTGGAACCCGAAGATGAAGCGCTACATCTTCACCGAGCGCAACGGTATCTACATCATCGACCTGCGCCAGAGCCTCGACTACATCGAGAAGGCGTACAACCACATCAAGGCGACTGTCGCCGGTGGCGGTTCGATCCTCTTCGTGGGTACGAAGAAGCAGGCCCAGGAGGCCATCGCCGAGCAGGCCGCGCGCGTCGGCATGCCGTACGTGAACCACCGGTGGTTGGGTGGCATGCTCACCAACTTCCAGACGATCTACAAGCGGCTCCAGCGCATGAAGGAGCTCGAGGCCATGGAGCAGACCGGTCAGGGCGCGACCGGCCTGACCAAGAAGGAGCTCCTGACCCTCTCGCGCGAGAAGATCAAGCTCACCCGCACCCTCGGTGGTCTGCGGGACATGCAGAAGCTCCCGGCCGCGGTGTGGATCGTCGACACCAAGAAGGAGCACATCGCCGTCGATGAGGCGCGCAAGCTCCACATCCCGGTGATCGCGATCCTCGACACCAACTGCGACCCGGACGAGGTCGACTTCCCGATCCCGGGCAACGACGACGCGATCCGGTCGGCCGCGCTGCTGACCCGCGTGATCGCCGACGCCGTCGCCGCCGGCCTCGTGGCCCGCGCGGGCAAGGGCCGCAACGACGAGAAGCCGGAGCCGGGCGTCGTCGCCGGCGACGAGCCGCTCGCCGAGTGGGAGCAGGAGCTGCTCGCGCCGAAGGCCGACGAGACCCCGGCCGCCGCCGTGGCCGTGGAGACCGCTCCGGTCGCCGAGGCTGCTCCGGCCGCCGAGGCCGCCCCGGTCGAGGCCGCCGCGGTCGTCGAGACCCCGGCTGCCGAGAAGCCGGCCGCCGAGTAGTCCTGAGATCCTCCCAACTTTCGAGTCAGAGAGAAGACCATGGCGAACTACAGCGCAGCGGATGTCAAGAAGCTCCGCGAACTGACCGCTGCCGGCATGATGGACTGTAAGAAGGCGCTCGAGGAGGCCGAGGGCGACTTCGACAAGGCCGTCGAGATCCTGCGCGTCAAGGGTGCCAAGGACGTCGGCAAGCGGGCCGGTCGGACCGCCGCCAACGGCCTCGTCGCCCAGTCGGGCAACGCCCTGCTGGAGCTCAACTGCGAGACGGACTTCGTCGCCAAGAACGGCGCGTTCATCGAGCTGGCCCAGACCCTCGTCGAGCACGTCGCGGCCACCAAGCCGGCCGACGTGGCGGCGGCCCTGGCGAGCGAGCTGAACGGCAAGAGCGTCGCGGACCTGATCCAGGACGAGTCGATCAAGATCGGCGAGAAGCTGGTCCTGAACCGGATCGCGATCTTCGAGGGCCAGACCACGGTGTACATGCACCGCAAGAGCGCCGACCTGCCGCCGGCTGTCGGCGTCATGGTCGAGTTCACCGGTGCCGACGCCGACACGGCGCGCGGTATCGCGATGCAGATCGCCGCCATGCGGCCGAGCTACGTCACCCGCGAAGAGGTTCCGGCCGAGGTCGTCGAGTCGGAGCGTCGGATCGCCGAGCAGACCTCCCGCGAGGAGGGCAAGCCCGAGGCGGCCCTGCCGAAGATCATCGAGGGCCGGGTCAACGGCTTCTTCAAGGACGTCGTCCTGACCGAGCAGGCTTCGGTCACCGACTCGAAGAAGACGGTCGCCCAGATCCTCAAGGAGGCCGGGGTCACCGTGACCCGGTTCGCCCGCATCGAGGTCGGCCAGGCCTAAGCACGAACTCGAGGGGGCCGCGGTGGTGTGTTGTTGACGCGCCGCTGCGGCCCTTTTGCCGCGTAATAGACTGACTTCGGAGGTTTCCATGACCGACACCGCGACCACCCGGTACCGGCGGGTGGTTCTGAAGCTCTCCGGCGAGATGTTCGGCGGCGGAGCGGTCGGCGTCGATCCGGATGTCGTCTCCGAGGTGGCCCGCCAGATCGCCAAGGCCGTCACCGAGCGGGGCGTGCAGGTCGCCGTCGTCATGGGCGGCGGCAACTTCTTCCGGGGCGCCGAGCTGCAGAAGCGCGGCATGGACCGCCCCCGGGCCGACTACATCGGCATGCTCGGCACCGTGATGAACTGCCTGGCCCTCCAGGACTTCCTGGAGAAGGAGGGCATCGACACCCGGGTGCAGACCGCCATCCACATGGCCCAGGTCGCCGAGCCCTACATCCCGCGCCGGGCCATCCGGCACCTGGAGAAGGGCCGGGTCGTCATCTTCGGCGCCGGCGCCGGCATGCCGTTCTTCTCCACGGACACCGTGGCCGCCCAGCGCGCGCTGGAGATCGCCGCCGACGCCGTGCTGATGAGCAAGAACGGCGTCGACGCCGTCTACACCTCGGACCCGCGGACCAACCCGGACGCCGAGAAGCTCGATACCATCACGTTCGAGGAGTCGCTCCGGCGTGGACTGAAGGTGGTCGACGCGGCCGCGTTCAGCCTCTGCATGGAGAATCGGCTGCCGATGCTCGTGTTCGGTGCCGAGGGCGACGACATCCTCGTCCGGGCGCTCGGCGGCGAGCGGATCGGCACCCTGATCACCTCGGCTGAGGCCGGGCCCCGCAAGTAGAGCACCACCGACTTCTGAAGGAGCGACGAGCCAGGTGATCGACGACACACTCCTCGAGGCCGAGGAGAAGATGGATTCGGCAGTCGAGCACGCCAAGTCGGAGTTCGCGGCGATCCGCACGGGCCGCGCGAGCGCTGCCATGTTCTCCAAGATCGTGATCGACTACTACGGGACGCCCACGGCGCTGCCGCAGATGGCGTCGATCGGCGTGCCCGAGGCCCGCATGGTCATCATCAAGCCCTACGACGGCAGCCAGCTCGGCAACATCGAGCGCGCGATCCGCGACTCGGACCTCGGGGTGAACCCGAACAACGAGGGCACCCAGATCCGGATCAACATCCCGCCGATGACCGAGGAGCGCCGCCGCGACATGATCAAGGTCGCGCGGGGCAAGGGCGAGGACGCCAAGGTCGCCATCCGCAACATCCGCCGTCGGTCCAACGACGAGCTCGCCCGGATCCAGAAGGACGGCGAGGCCGGCGAGGACGAGGTCAAGCGCGCGGAGAAGGAGCTCGACGGGCTGACCACGAAGTACGTGGCGGTCATCGACGAGCTGCTCAAGCACAAGGAAGCCGAGCTGCTCGAAGTCTGATGACAGATTTCGACCCCTTCGACAACGGAGGTCGGCGCGCCCGTCGCGAGCGCGCCGACACTCCGGCCGACGAGCAGCAGCCGGACTGGCTCGACCAGGCCTGGGACTCGACCACCCCCGCGTGGTCGGAGCCCGAGCCGGCCGTACCCGCAGAGTCTGAATTCGATCCTTTCGCCCCTTCCGGCACCGTTCCGGTGGAAGGGGCTTCCGCCGTGGCCGACGACGCCACCGGGGCGCTGCCCCTGGTGACCGCCGAGGCCGAGCCCCCGGCCGCCGCGCCCCCGCCGAAGGGCGGCCGCAACCTGCCCGCCGCGATCGGCGTCGGCGTGGGCCTCGGCGCGCTCGTGGTGGCCAGCCTGTTCATCCGGCGCGAGGGCGCCCTGTTCCTGCTGGCGGCGGCCGTCGTCATCGGGATCTGGGAACTCGTCCGGGCGCTCGGCGACGGCCCCGAACGGCCCCCGCTGGGTCCGCTGCTGGCCGGCGGGGTGCTGATGATCGGCCTCGCCTGGTTCGGCGACGTCGGGGCGCTCACGATCGGCCTGCTGCTCACCCTGCTCGCGGTGATGGTCTGGCGGCTCGGCGACGGCCCCCCGGGGTACGCGCGCTCGGTCACCTCCGCCGCGATGGTCGCCGTGTACGTACCCTTCCTGGCCTCGTTCTTCGTCCTGCTGCTCCGGCCCGAGGACGGCGCGCTGCGGGTGGTCTGCGTCGTGGCCGCCGTGGTGCTCTCCGACACCGGCGGGTACATCGCGGGCGTGTTCCTCGGCAAGCACCCGATGGCGCCCACGGTGAGCCCCAAGAAGTCCTGGGAGGGCTTCGCCGGCTCGGTGCTCGCCTGCGTGATCGGCGGCACCCTGATGCTCCGGTTCATGCTCGACGCGCCGTGGTGGGCGGGCGCCGTGTTCGGCGTGGCCCTGGCGATCGGCTCGACCGTGGGCGATCTGGCCGAGTCGTTACTGAAACGTGATCTGGGGATCAAGGACATGGGCACGCTGCTGCCCGGCCACGGCGGGGCGATGGACCGGTTGGACTCCCTGCTCGTGGCCGCTCCGCTCGGGTACATGTTGCTGAGCGTGCTGGCCGCCCCCACCGGGTGAAGTGGCTCGCCTTTCCTCCCTGGGGTCGGTTGTTCGGGGGTCGGCGTGGGACACTGGCTGAGTCATGACGACCCTGCCTGTACTCAACATGTCGCCGCCGCGCCGCGCCGGCCGTTCCATGCCGCCCCGACACCTGGCCGACCTCGACCTGGCCGGGCGTCGGGCCGCCGTCGCCGAGCTGGGTGAGAAGCCGTTCCGGGCCACCCAGCTGTCGAACCACTACTTCGGCCGGCTCGAGGGCGACCCCGCGGCGATGACGGACCTGCCCGCCGGGCTCCGGGAGAAGCTGGCCGGCGAACTGCTGCCCCAGCTCCTCACCCCGGCCCGCCGGCTCGCCACGGACGACGGCCTGACCCAGAAGACGCTGTGGAAGCTGCACGACGGTTCCCTCGTCGAGAGCGTCCTGATGGGGTATCCGTCGGCGTCCGGGGCAGAAGAGGACGACTCGGATCAACCGGCCAGGTTCGGTCGGGCCACGGTGTGTATTTCGTCACAGGCCGGCTGCGGGATGGCGTGTCCGTTCTGCGCCACCGGCCAGGCCGGTCTGACCCGGAACCTCTCCACCGGCGAGATCGTCGACCAGGTCGTCGACGCGGCCCGGATCGCCGCGAGTGGCCAGCTCGCGGGCATGCCGACCCGCCTGTCGAACGTCGTGTTCATGGGCATGGGCGAGCCGATGGCGAACTACAACCGGGTCATCGAGGCCGTCCGGCGGATCACCGATCCCGCCCCGGAGGGCCTGGGCCTGTCCCAGCGGCACGTGACAGTCTCGACGGTGGGCCTGGTGCCCGCGATGCGCAAACTGGCCGACGAGGGTCTGTCGGTCACCCTGGCGCTGTCGCTGCACGCCCCCGACGACGAGCTGCGCGACGAGCTCGTCCCGGTGAACACCCGGTGGAAGGTCTCCGAGGTCCTTGACGCGGCGTGGCACTATGCGTCGAAGACCGGACGTCGGGTCTCGATCGAATACGCGATGATCAGAGATATGAACGATCAGCCGTGGCGCGCCGACCTGCTCGGACGCCTACTATCTGGTCGGTTGGCACACGTGAACCTCATCCCGCTCAACCCCACACCCGGCAGCAAGTGGGATGCGAGCCCCAAGCCGGTGGAGCGGGAGTTCGTCCGACGACTGCGTGCCGCGGGAGTGCCGACTACAGTTCGGGACACGCGGGGTCGGGAGATCGACGGGGCATGTGGGCAGCTCGCTGCTGCGGAGGTGGATGAGTGACGAGTTCAGGTGGTCAGCGGTTCCGACGTCGGGCGCTGCGCCGTGGCTACAAGGTCGACGAGGTGGACACCTTCCTCGACCGCGTGGAGGCGACGCTGGGCGGTGACGCGCCGGGCACGCCCGTGACCGCGCAGGAGGTCCACGACGTGGTCTTCCGGGTGCGGTTCGGCGGCTACGACGAGTGGCAGGTGGACCTGCACCTCGACCGGGTGGAGCGCCAGCTGACCGAGCTCGAGGAGCGGGGCGGCCTGTACCAGCGGGTCGAGCAGCGGCTCGCGCCGCAGCAGGTCCCGCCGCGCGCGCAGCCCCAGGGCCCGCCGCCCGTGCAGGCCTTCGACGAGCGGCCGCAGGCGCAGCCGTTCGACGAGCGGCCCGCCATGGCGCCGCCGCCCGCGATGCCGCCGCAGTTCGACGACCGGACGGCGCAGCAGCCGCCGGTGCGCGACGACCGGGGTTTCGCCCCGCCGCCGCCCCGCGAGGACTACCCGACCCAGAACTTCCCGAGCGTCGTCCCGCCGCCGGCCCCCGTGGCCCCGCCGGTGAGCCGCTCGGGGGAGTACCCGCGACCGGACCCCACCAGCTTCAACAGCGGCGGCTACGACGCGGCCGGCCGGCACGGCCGGATGGAGATGACCGGCGAGATGGGTGCCGTCACCGGTGCCTTCACGCCGGACGAGGTCAGCAAGGTGGACGCGCTCCGGCGCACCTTCCAGCCCCGCCGCTTCGGCAGCGGCTACGACCCGGCGCAGGTGGACCGGCTGTTCGACGCGGTCCTGGCCTACATGACCGGGCGCTCCGGTGCCGCCGTCGCCGACGGTGAGCTCGACCCGAGCCAGTTCAGCCTGGTCCAGGGCGGATACTTCGAGGCGGACGTCGACTCGGCGCTCAAGGAGATCCGAGCCCTGCTCCGCAAGTAGCAGACATAGAAAAGAGCCCCGCATCGCTGCGGGGCTCTTTTCTATTGCTCTAAGGCGAAGTGGCCGTCGTCAGGGCGCGGATGGCGAGGCTTTCTCGGCACCGCCAGGGCAGCGCCCTGCGGGGCCGAGAAAACGCAGCCAGCCGTGTTCTGACGACGGCCCCCAACGGTCTAGTTGGACTTGAGGCCGTTCTTGCGTAGGAGCCAGTCGCCCACGATGGTGGCGGCCAGCAGGAGGGCCAGGCCGAACAGCCAGATGTTCTCCACGTTGCCCTCGTGGTTGCCGATCGCCATCACGAGAAGGATCAGGATCGTGACGATCCCGCCGATACGTGCCGCCTTCAAGTTCGTCGGCTTGTGCTGGTCCGGCGAGGTCACCGGTTCGGAGCTGCCAGCCACGTCGTGTCCCTTCCTTACGGTGTGCGTCGCGTTCAGTCTGGCATGACGGGTTGGGGGCGCGTCGGAGGGTTCGGGTAGCGTCTAGGGCGCGTCTTACGAGGAGGTCGAGAGTGCGGGTCACGGGTACCGGTCACGCGGGCATGTTCATCGAGACCGGCGCGGGTAGCATCCTGTGCGACCCGTGGGTGAATCCAGCCTATTTCGGCTCGTGGTTCCCGTTCCCGGACAATGTCGATCTCGACTGGGACCGGTTGGGCAACCCCGACTTCCTCTACGTCTCCCATCTGCACCGGGACCACTTCGACGCGGAGTTCCTGAAGTCGCGGATCAGCAAGAAGGCGACGATCCTGCTCCCGGAGTACCCGACGTCGCAGCTGGAGGACGAGCTGCGCGACCTCGGGTTCACCTCGTTCTACAAGACGGTGTCCGACGAGGTGCACGAGATCGACGGCCTCAAGGTCATGATCCAGGCGCTGACCTCCCCGACGGACGGCCCGATCGGCGACTCGGCCATCTGGGTCGAACACGACGGGGTCCGCCTCCTCAACCAGAACGACGCCCGGCCCACGGACCTGTCGACCTTCGCGGCCCTCGGGCAGGTGCACGCGCACCTGCTGCAGTTCAGCGGCGCCATCTGGTACCCGATGGTGTACGAACTGCCCCAGGCGGCCAAGACGGCCTTCGGCAAGCAGAAGCGCGACCGGCAGTTCGACCGCACCGTGCGCTACATCGACGACCTGAAGGCCTCGTTCGTCATCCCGATCGCCGGCCCGCCGTGTTTCCTGGACGACGCGCTGTGGCAGTTCAACGACATCCACGGCGACGAGGGCAACATCTTCCCCGACCAGCAGGTGTTCCTCGACCACATCGAGGGCCTCGGCTACGACAACGGGGTGCTGCTGCTGCCCGGCTCCGTCGCCGACGCCGCCACCGGCAAGGTCGAGCACCCGGTCGCCGACGTCCGCGCGTTCTTCGAGAACAAGCCGGTCTACCTGCGCGAGATGGCCGAGCGCAAGCGCCCCGCGCTGGAGGCCGAGAAGGCCACCTGGTCGCACCCCGAGATCGACGTGCTCGCCGAGCTGAAGCGCCGGGTCGAGCCGATCATGGAGGAGTCGGAGTACATCGCGGGCGGCATCGGCGGCCCCGTGCGCTTCGACCTGCTGGCCACCGACTCCGAGGAGGTCGTCGAGAGCATCGTCTTCGACTTCCCGAACAACGAGATCCGGGTCGCCGCCGACGAGAAGGTGCGCTACCGGTTCCGGACCGAGCGCCGGCTCGTCGAGCACCTCATCTTCATCGACGAGGGCGACTGGGTGAACTCCCTGTTCCTGTCCTGCCGGTTCTCGGCGGCGCGGATCGGGCAGTACAACGAGTTCGTGTACGCGTTCTTCAAGTGCCTGTCGGAAGAGCGGATCAACTACGCCGAGGGCTGGTACGCCGAACAGAAGCCCGACGCCGAGGACATCGAACTCGAGGGCTGGACCGTGCAGCGCCGGTGCCCGCACCTCAAGGCGGACCTGGGCCGGTTCGGCAAGGTCGAGGACGGCGTGCTGACCTGCCAGATGCACGGCTGGAAGTGGAACCTCGAGTCCGGCAAGTGCATCACGAGCGCGGGGCACGAGATCCGCTCCTCGGCCTCCTAGGCGCTCAGCGGCCCGGTGGCCCGTTGGCGGCGTCCGGGCGTACCCGTCGAGGTCGTCTGCTGTCGCCCTTCGTGCGGACCGGTGTCAGGACACGATCAGGTGGTCGCCGGTCGGGGTGGCCACCAGTGGGCGGTCCAGGACGTCCAGGGTGAGGGAGCGTTCGACGTCGAGGGCGTGGATTCCCGGGTACCCGTCGGCCACGCCCCGCGCGAGCCGCGCCGCTCCCCGTGACCGGCGGGAACGCTCGAGAAACGGCTCCGGCGCGGTGCCCGGGTCGGACTGGAGCGCCGCGATGAACTCCGCGCACTCCCGGTCCTCCTCGCCGCCGGTCACGACGAAGGTCGCCGGCCGGTCGCCGAGGGCCCGGGCGGTCGCGCGGGCGTTGGGGAAGCTCGCGACATAGAGCTCGTCGGCCGTGCGGGCCGCCGCCGTGCCCCGGGTGCCGTTCATCGTCGCGTGGATGATCGTCGCGCCGGTGACGTCGACTGTGGACAGCTGGCCGGGGGAGTTGGTCAGGGCGAAGTCCGGCAGTTTCGGGCCGTCGGTGCAGCTGGTGGCGTCCGGATATGTGGCCCGCAGGCGCCTGGCGTGGTCCTTGTCGGCGGCCAGCACTATCCGGGCCGCACCCAGGTGCATCGCCCAGCTGGCGAAGCTGAACGCGCGGAACACGTCGATCACCACGACGGCGCCTGTGGGGCGGTCCAACTCCTCGATCGTCACGAAGTGTGTCACCCGGGTCAGGGTAGTGGTGTGCGTCGGTGGCGTGTGTCCCGTGGCGTTCGTGCATGGTCCTGCGTGGATGTGTGTGTGGGTGCCGTGTGCCGAACATCTGCGTGGAGCGGGCCCCGGAGCGGGGTGTTCTGCGGACAGGTATCCGTCCGACTCTCTGGTTTTCGGGGTTTGACTTCGTCTTTGGCCGTCACCTGACCGGCGGGAATGGCGGCGGAAATGTGGGCTGGGGTGGAGGGGAGCAGGTGGGATGCATTCGGGTGGGTTGTGGGGGCTTCGAGACTGGCGAATACCCGCTATCGTGTCGCTTTGACTACGGGGTGCACAGATTGATGGAGGAACGCGGGGATGGTGCGGCCTCGGTTCGACCTGGTTCTGAACGGCTACGACACGCAGGACGTCGACCTGGTGGTTGCCGAGCACGAGACGCTCGGCTGGGGGCCGGGCGGGTGGGCGTCCACATGGAGTAGGGAGAAACTGAGGACCGCGGACGTGGGGTACGACATCGCCCAGGTCAACGAATACCTGATGTCGCTCGTGAAGCCACCGACGCGGTCCTACGGTCCCGCGATAGACGCGCTGTGGCCGCCGGCTCCGCCGCCCGTGGGGAAGCGCGTTCCGACTGTGACAAAGGTGCGGCAATGGGCCGCTCGTGGCGCGTTGGTCCTCGTCGGCGCTGCGTTTCTGCTGTCGTTCGCTCTCGTCTGCCGTTCGGACCGGCTGGGCATCGGGAACGCGAGCAGTGCGACGGGCACCGCCGCGATCGGTCAGTGCCGCTCCACTGGGTGGAGTCTGGAGGCGCCGTTTCTCTGCGATGCCGCAGTCGAGTGGGAGAAGGGGGACGGTGACGACGCTCCATGGGTGCGTTCACAGGAGTCGTTGTCCGGCCTGGTGCCTGTCGAGGAGCGTTGCTTCACCGTCGGAGGGGGTCGGAACGGCCTGGGGCATCTGAAGTGTGTGATCACAACGGCTGACTACCCGACGGCGGAGGGGCTGCAGAACAGGCTCTTTCTGGTGCTGTGCTCCGTTTGTGTCCTGGGGGCGTTCCCGGTCTGGTGGGCGGCCTCAACGCTGCAGGACCGGAGACGGCAGTTGCGGATCGCCCGTGAATTCCGAGCGGCGAGGCGGGAATCCGACAGGGGATTCATATGACGATCGAGCTATCGTGTCGAATTGACCATGGTCGGGCTGATAGGGGCGGGTGTGTCGGGGTGTTGGGGAGACTGCGGGCCGGGGTGACGGTGCTTGCCGCCGGGGTGGTGCTGGTCGCGGCACCCGGGGTGGCGCACGCGGATACGGTGCGGGGGCTTTCGTGGCACCTGGATTCGCTGCGGATCGGGCAGGCGCATGCGATCAGCCAGGGGGAGGGCGTGGTCGTTGCCGTGATCGATTCGGGGGTGGATGCGGGGCATCCGGATCTGCAGGGGCAGGTGTTGCCGGGGTTTGGGATCGGGGGGGATGCGGCTGCAGATGGGCGGGCTGATGCAATGGGCCACGGAACTCGGATGGCTGGGCTCATTGCGGGTAGGGGGGGTGGTGACCAGCACGTCCTTGGTGTGGCGCCTAGGGCCAAGATCTTGCCTGTCTCACTTGGCTCCAGCTATCCAGGCGGTGAAATTGCTGACGCCATTCGCGGCGCGGTTGACCGTGGAGCTTCCGTAATCAACGTGTCGCTAGGCGGTGGAACGGCCGCCGCGACGAGCGAAGAGGCTGCTGCGGTGGCCTATGCGGTATCAAAGGATGTCGTTGTTGTCGCAGCTGCGGGCAATTTGGAACAGGGCGCGCGGACCGTTGCCTCACCAGCCCGCATCCCTGGGGTCGTTGCTGTCGCTGCATCGAGCCAGGACGGGAGCGCTTGGTCTGGGTCTGCGCAGGGCATTGAGTTGGCAGTAGCTGCACCCGGCGTTCGGATTGTATCGACGGATCCACAGGCCATCACGCGAAGTGGATATGCCGTCAGCGATGGAACGAGTGGTGCCGCCGCTATTGTTTCTGGCGAAGCCGCGCTTATTCGTTCCAAGTTCAAGCAGCTCAGCGCTGCCAATGTCATCAACCGGATCATTCGCACGGCGAAGGACGCAGGCAATCCCGGGCGCGACGACCTCTACGGCTTCGGGGTGATCGATCCCGTGGCCGCGCTGACTGCCGACGTACCGGAGGTCGCCAGCAATCCGCTGCTCACAGGTGGGTCGGGCGCGTCACCGGTCGCCACGGGTACCGGTAAGCCTCCGCTCGTGGCCGTCCACATCGACTGGAAGGTCATGGGCCCGCTGCTGGCGGTCGTGGCCGCCGCCCTCGCCGGTGGCGCCGTCTGGCTGGTCCTGGCGAGCAGGCGTCGTCGCCGCGCGCACCAGCCTCCGGTCGCCTCGCATCCGTACGGCCCCGGCTATCCGCCGCCGCCCGGCTACGGGCCGCCGCGACCGCCGGGTCACTAGACACGCACGTCAGACAACAACTTCATGGGGAGGGTTCACCGATGGGTGAGCAGGAACTGACGGTCACCAATCCACAGGCCGCGATCATGGTCAACCATTCGCGCAGGATCGGCCCCGATACCTGGGAGATCCAGCTCGTGGACGGCCGGGTGATGACCATCAAGACGGAGGGCAACCGGCTCGACGGCGAGATCTCGGCCTGGTGGTTGCCGCCGGCGGTGCGCATGCGGATCACCGCCGACGACAACGGCATGCGGACCGCCCAGGTCCCGGACGGGCTGAAGTTCGGGCCCGGCGAGGGGCTGAAGACCGAGTACGACCTCACCTCGCTCGCCGAGGCCCAGCGCTGGCTGCAGGACACCGGCGACGTCTCGCGGAAGCTCCTGGCGGGCATGTCCGACGTCAAGAAGCTGATCGACGGGCCGGCGTCGACGGGTACCGGCGTCGGTGGTTTCCCGAAGGCGGCGGAACTCAAGACCCGACACGACGGGGTGTACACCGGTTTCGAGAGCATGCTGCGGACCGTAGCCGAGGAGCTCTATGACGCGCACGACGCGCTCGGCCAGGTGATGCGCAACTACGCGTCGGTGGAGGATCGCAACCGGATGACGGCGGAGCAGATGACGAAGATCCTCACGGAGCAGACGACCACGTCCCACGACCTGAGGGAGACCCGGTGACCACCGACTGGAGCACGATGGTCCGCCAGGTCGTCATCCAGGGCCGACCCGGCGACATGAAGAGCGCGGCTCTCGGCTGGGAGCAGCTGCTCAAGCAGGCCGGACAGGTCAAGGCGACGCTGGAACGCGATGTGAGCGACCTGGGGCGGTACTGGACGGGGCCCGCCTACGAGGCCTACAAGACGCACGTGTTGGGGATCGCCAAGAAGATCGGGGACGCGATCGACAAGGCGAACGCGGGTACCGGTATCGCGCCCTCCTTGCGGGAGGCCGCCTCCCGGTTGGCCGAGGCACAGGCGGCGATGCCCGTGCCGCACGGGATGCTCGGTGACCTGCTGGAGGCCCGCAACGGGCAGATCAGCTTGGGGCCGAAGTTCTGCGAGCTGTCGCTGTCCAATGAGCTGTTCAACAATCCCGTTGCCAGGCATTTCGGGAACATCACGGACCTGCTGGAGAAGGCGGTTCACGATATCGAGGGGCCGGCTCGGAAGGCTTACGACAAGATGTCGGCGGACTATGAGGGGGTGAGAGCGCGGATGCCGGAAGGGGCGGGGACCAGCGCAGGTTACGACGTCGGCCATGAAGGACTTGACCTCACCGAAGTACCGCCAGCAGGCACCTCAGGCGGCCCCGAGCTGGGCTCCGGCGGCGCGTACACCCCGAATGGTTTTGCTTCTCACCAGCCCAGCCCGATGAACCCCACCAACCCCACCCGCGACGCCTGGAATCGAGGCTGGGAGGACGCCGGCGACTTCCGCCCACCCCGCACCGACTCCACCACCCCTTCCACCACCGGCCTCGCCGGCCTGGGCGACTCCTTCGGCTCCGGCGGGACCCCGCTCGGCTCCGGCACGGGCACATTGGGCTCCAGCCCAGGCGCGGGAATCCCCGCCCAACTCCCCGGCGGCGGCACTCTCGGCCGCCCGGTCGACCTGCTCCGCACCCTCGCGGCCGGCAACGCCGCCCGCGCCGCGGGCCCCGGCCTCGGCAGCGTCGGCGCGATCGGTTCCCCGGCACCCAGGTCGGCCGAGGACGACCCCTCCTACTCGACGTGGCTCCGCGAGGACAAGACGATCTGGTACGGCGACGACGAGATCGCCCCCGCGGTCCTCGGCAAGGTCGAGGAACCGGTGTCCGACTGGCCGGCTGGCGTGGAGATGGTGCGCTTTGTTCGGCCGCAGGACTGATCCCGTGACCATCACGCGAATCAGCCAGGCAGAGGGGAGTGCCGCCTGATGAAGGCAGACGAGTGGATCGCCGAGGCGCGCGACATGGCCCGGTTCGCGGCCTCCTGTGTAGTGGGGGCCGAGTCCGCGAACCGCGAGGTCACTGTCATGGTGGGCGTGGGCGGTGTTCCCCGGTCCATCGTGTTCGGCGGGTCGGCCGCGCGCCTGGACGGTAGGAGCCTGGCACGGCTGGTCCTGGGCACGCTGCACGCGGCTGCGGCCCGGGTCGACGAGCACCTCACTGCCAGGCTGGGTGATCACGCGGGGGTTTTCCGCGGCGACCTCCCTGGCCTCCCGCCGGACAACGGGACGGGAGCCGAGGCCGGCAACAGTGACCCGGTTCCGAAGCCGATTCCCGAGTTGGAACGTACCCGGGCACGGTTGGCCGACCGCGTCGGGATCGCAGCCCAGTTGCGGACCTCCGCGTCCCAGAACCGCACCCTGGTGGAGAACTCGGATGGCCGGATCCGGATCGGGGTCAGGGGTGTGACGGTGGAGGAACTGTTTCTGGCGGACGGACTGCTGTCGGAGTACGGGTCGGAGGCGCTGGGCATGCTGCTGGTCTCCCTGGTCCAGGGTGCCATCGCCCGGTCGGCTGAGCGGGTCGCGGAGCTGGCGGGCGAGTTGACGGGTACCCGGCTCGACATTTCCGGACGGGAGGCGGTCTAGGTGGAGGACCCCAAGGGATTCTGGGTGGACCCCGCGCAGCTGGAGGAGTGCCGGCAACGTCTGGCCCAGGTGCGGTACCGGACCGCGGAGCTGCTCAAGGTCGCCGAACAGGCCGATCCGGAGTGGTACATCTGGGGAGCGCTGGGCATCAACATGGCCGCCGCGTACTGGAACGGCTGCGGCCGGGACCTGTACCGCCAACTGGAGATGATGGCCGAGGGTATCCAGGGCCGTGTGCAGGCCATCGACGCCACCGGCAAGGCCTACGTGGACGCGGACCGGGGCATCGCCGACGCGCTCGGGAGCGTCCGCAAGCTGCTCGGGGAGGAGGGGAAGTGACCTCTCCGGAGGCGAACGACAGCGACGTGACCAATGACGACCCCGATGGCGCGTGGACGCTGACCCTGGGCGACGACGGCACGCCGGGCAATATCGGCCGTTACGAGTTCCTGCGGTTCGACCCCAAGTCGGATATCCCGTTCCTCTCGGATTCAGCGCGGATCGGGGAAGTGCTCGGCAAGTTCGGTGGCGAGGAGCAGACGGATCTGGCCGAGCTGTTCACGTTGATCGGCGGCCTGGGGAACAGCGTCTTCGAGGTCGCGATCGATCCGTTGAACGCGCTGCTCAGCGCCGGCCTCGGTTTCCTGATCGACGTGGTGCAGCCCGTGGAGGACCTGCTCGGTCTGGTCACGGGCAACGCCGAGCGGATGGGCACGGAGATCGCCCGTTGGGAACGGGTCGGAAAGGCGTTGGTTCCGCTTGCGGCCGAGGTCCGCGCGAGTGGAAATGAGAGTTTGCTCGGCTGGCAGGGCAAGACGGGCGAGGAGGCCAGGCAACGGCTCGGTGCCTTCGCCGACGGCATGCGTGCGGTGGCCACGGACATCAAACTGATCGAGGTCTGTCTACTGCTGGCGAAGGCCGTGATGGAGATCGCGCAGGCGTTCCTGATCGGCCTACTCGCGACGTGGGTCGAGTGGCTGATCATCACGTGGGTGATGGCGCTGGCCACCGCGCCGGAGACCGCTGGCGCTTCCGTGAACCTGGCGGCCGTCGCCACCGAGATCGAGGGGACGGTGGTGCTCAGCAGGGGCGTCGTCTTCCTTGATCGGGTGGTGCCCGTGCTCAACCGGCTGCAGCGATTCTTCAACAAGTATGAGCCGGACAAGATGCCGGGGATACGCGACGGGTTCCGGCCGCCGGCGGGTCAGCGGACTCCGGGGGACGTGGCACGGGAGTACTCGGCGAGCGAGGACACCTGGATGCCGGCAGGGGTGAAGGCCGCCGGGGGCGTGGCCAGTGTCGGGGTGCGCTATCAGGACTGGCTCGACGACCCGCACCGGCGGGACCAGGCCGACATCGAACGCTACCTGGACAAGGACAGATGACGTCTGGGCGTACCGCGAAAGTTGTAGGCCGGCACGAAACGTCAACCCTGTGCCGGACGCCACCGGCGCCCCACCTCGGTAGCGTTCCCGGTGTCCACACTAGAGACGAGGCGGGCCGGACATGACAACGCGCCTGCTCCTGATCATCGGGGGCGTGCCCGTGGCCCTGGTCGCGGGCACGACGGTGACCAAGCCCGCGGCCCGGGACGCCGCGGGGGAACGGCGGGACCGGCCGGCGGTGACGGGGAGGGACGGGGCCCCGGGTGGGGCGACGGATCCGTCCGGCCGGCCGACGCTGACCGACCGGATGACCGTCCAGGCCGACCGGACGACCGTCCCGGCCGGTCACCGGATGGCAAGCTGGCGGAATGACCATTGTTTTCCGTACCGAGCGGCTGGTCGTCCGGCCGTGGGACGAGTCCGACGCGGACCGTCTGTTCGACATGTACGCGCGGATGGAGGTCGTCCGGTTCCTCGGTGCCACTCCGCAGGTGATGACGGAGCCTGAGCAGGCGCTGCGGACGGTGGCCCGCTGGCGGGAGCGGTCGGCGGATCCCCGGTTCGGAATCTGGGCGGTGGAGCGTCCGGACGGGGTGGTGGCGGGCACGGTGCTGCTGGTGCCGCTGCCGGACGGGGACGGCGAGGTGGAGGTGGGCTGGCACTTCCATCCGGACTCGTGGGGACACGGGTACGCGACGGAGGCCGCCCGGGGCGCGATCGACAAGGGGTTCGCGGAGGGGTTGGACGAGATCCTGGCGGTGGTGCATCCGCCGAACACGGCCTCGTTGCGGCTGTGTGAGCGGCTGGGCATGACCCCGCAGGGGCTGACGGACCGGTGGTACGGGGTCGAACTCGAGTCGTTCCGGATCACCCGGTCCTGACGGGCAGGGCGGCGGTGCGGGTGTTGGTTGGGAGCCCCCGGCACCGCCGCCCCCGGACCGGCCGCGGACCGCCCCCGGACCGGCCGCGTGCCGCCGCGACGGGGCGACCCGGGCTGACCGGGAAGACATAGGCACAGGGGCAGACAACCGCTGTCCCGGCCGGATGCCGACTCCGGCCCCCGTGCGCGGGTCGCCGCACCTCGGGCGGCCTTCCACTGACAGGGCGGGCGGCCGGCACCCGCCGCCCGGGAACGTTCCCGGCCGGATGCCGACCCCGGCCCCGACCGACCCCCGGCCCCCCGACCGACCCCCGGCCCCAAGCCACCCCGCAGACCGCGCACCCCGCGCCTTCACAGGTCCGCCACGGCACCGCCACAACCACCCCCCGACCGGTCGGGGACAATATCCGGGTGACGCGCACCCTCGTACTTCTCGGCTCCACCGGTTCGGTGGGCACCCAGGCCATTGACGTCGTGCGGCAGCACCCGGACAGGTTCCGGGTGGTGGGGCTCGGCGCGGGTGGCGGCAACGTGGCGCTGCTGGCCGAGCAGGCGCTCAGCCTCGGGGTCGAGATCGTCGCGGTGGCCAACTCCACGGCCGTGCAGGATCTCCAGTTGGCCTTCTACGCGGAGGCGCAGAGGCGGGGCTACGCGACCGGGGACTTCCGGATCCCGAAGATCATCGCGGGGCCGGAGTCGATGGCGGAGCTCGCGGAGTACCCGTGTGATGTGGTGTTGAACGCTGTCACCGGGTCCATCGGGCTCAAGCCGACCCTCGCGGCGCTGAAGGCCGGCCGCACCCTGGCGTTGGCCAACAAGGAGTCCCTGGTCGCCGGCGGGGCATTGGTGAAAAAATTGGCCCAACCCGGTCAAATCGTGCCGGTGGACAGCGAGCACTCTGCCCTGACGCAATGCCTGAGGTCGGGTACGGAGCGTGAGGTTCGTCGCCTGATCGTCACGGCGAGCGGCGGCCCGTTCCGGGGGCGGTCCCGGGAGTCGCTGAAGGGCGTGACGCTGGAGGAGGCGATGGCGCACCCGACCTGGGACATGGGGCCGGTGATCACGATCAACTCGGCGACCCTGGTCAACAAGGCCCTGGAGGTGATCGAGGCGCACGAGCTGTACGGCACGCCGTACGCCGATATCGCCGTCGTGGTGCACCCGCAGTCGGTGATCCACTCGATGGTCGAGTTCGTGGACGGGTCGACGATCGCGCAGGCCAGCCCGCCGGACATGCGGCTGCCGATCGCGCTGGCCCTGGGCTGGCCGGACCGGGTGCCGGAGGCCGCGCGCGCCGTGGACTGGACCCGCGCGCACACCTGGGAGTTCGCGCCGCTGGACGACGAGGTGTTCCCGGCGGTGGCGCTCGCGAAGGCCGCCGGTACCGAGGGCCGCTGCCGTCCGGCGATCTTCAACGCGGCGAACGAGGAGTGCGTGGAGGCGTTCCGGGTCGGCCGGCTGCCGTTCCTGGGGATCGTGGACACCATCGCGCGGGTGCTCGACGACGCGCCCGACTACGCTGAGCCAGGTACCGTCGAAGAGGTGCTCGCCGCGGAGGCGTGGGCTCGCGCTCGCGCTCGCGAGCTGGCCGGGACGTACTAGAGAGGGATTTCATGGTGCAGGCGCTCGGGGTGATCTTGTTCGCCCTCGGCATTTTCGTCTCGGTTTGTCTGCATGAGGCCGGACATATGTGGACGGCCAAGCGGTTCGGGATGAAGGTCACCCGGTATTTCGCCGGCTTCGGCCCGACGCTGTTCTCCTTCCGTCGGGGTGAGACCGAGTACGGGCTCAAGGCCATCCCGCTGGGTGGTTTTGTGAAGATCGTCGGAATGACGCCCCAGGAGGAGGAAGAGGAGGAGCTGAGCGAGGCGGACCAGAAGCGGGTCATGTGGCGCAAGCCGTTGTGGCAGCGCACGATCGTCCTGTCCGCGGGCTCCGCCGTGCACTTCGTCCTGGCCTTCGTGATCATGTGGATCGCCGCCATGTTCGTGGGTCTGCCGAACGCGGCCTTCGCGCAGGCGTACGAGGACCAGACGAAGTACTCCCGGATCACCGTCATGCCGTGTGTCGTCGTCGCCAACGAGCAGCGCACCTGCAACGCGACCGACCCGAAGTCCCCGGCCCAGGAGGCCGGCCTGCGCAGCGGCGACACGATCACCAAGGTGAACGACAAGGCCGTCGCCAACTACCTCGAACTGGTCACGGCGATCCGCGCCGCCCCGGCCGGCCCCGCCACGCTCACGGTCACCGCCGACGGCGCCGAGCGCACCGTCACGGCGAACCTGGTGGCCGTCCAGCGCGCGTCGCTCACCGTGAAGGACAAGACGGAGACGGTGTCGGCGCTGGGCGTGTCCACGTACATGCCGCCCGGGGTGCCCACCACGGTGACGTACGGCCCGGTCGACGGGGTCGGCGCCGCCGGCAGCTTCTACGTGGACACTCTCGGCAACACGTTCACGGCGCTGAAGAAGTTCCCCGAGAAGGTCCCGAAGCTCTGGGACGCCCTGACCGGCTCCGAGCGCGACCCGGAGACCCCGATCAGCGTGGTCGGCGCGAGCCGGATCGGCGGCGAACTCGCGGATCGCGGCCTCTGGTCCGTGTTCCTTTGGCTCCTTGCGTCGTTGAACATATTTGTGGGCATCTTCAACCTGCTACCCCTGCTCCCGCTCGACGGGGGCCACATCGCGGTCGCCTGGTTCGAGCGGGTCCGGTCCTGGTTCGCCGCCCGACGCGGTCGCCCGGATCCGGGCCGCGTCGACTACGCCAAGCTGATGCCGGTCACCTACGTGGTCATCATCGTCTTCGGCGCGTTCACCCTGTTGACGGTGGGCGCTGACATCTTCAACCCGATCACCCTGAAGTAGTGGAAGAACAGTGACCTCGATCAGCCTTGGTATGCCCCCCATGCCGTTACCGGCTCTCGCCGAGCGGCGCGTCTCCCGTCGACTGATGGTCGGTGACGTGCCGGTCGGTGGCGGCGCGCCGGTCAGCGTGCAGTCGATGACGACGACCCTCACCTCCGATGTGAACGCCACGCTCCAGCAGATCGCGGAGCTGACCGCGTCGGGTTGCCAGATCGTCCGGGTGGCCGTGCCGTCCCAGGACGATGTGGAGGCCCTGCCGGCGATCGCGCGCAAGTCCAACATCCCGGTGATCGCGGACATCCACTTCCAGCCGAAGTACGTGTTCGCGGCGATCGACGCCGGGTGCGCGGCGGTCCGGGTGAACCCGGGCAACATCCGCCAGTTCGACGACAAGGTGGGCGAGATCGCCAAGGCGGCCGGCGACGCGGGGATCCCGATCCGGATCGGCGTGAACGCGGGCTCGCTGGACAAGCGCCTGCTGGAGAAGTACGGCAAGGCCACCGCCGAGGCGCTCGTGGAGAGTGCCCTGTGGGAGTGCTCGCTGTTCGAGGAGCACGGTTTCCGCGACATCAAGATCTCGGTCAAGCACAACGACCCGGTCGTGATGATCCGCGCGTACCGGCAGCTCGCGCAGCAGTGCGACTACCCGCTGCACCTGGGTGTGACCGAGGCGGGCCCGATGTTCCAGGGCACGATCAAGTCCGCGGTCGCGTTCGGCGCGCTGCTGGCCGAGGGGATCGGCGACACGATCCGGGTGTCGCTGTCCGCGCCGCCGGTCGAGGAGATCAAGGTCGGCAACCAGATCCTGGAGTCCCTGGGGCTGCGGGAGCGGGGCCTGGAGATCGTGTCGTGCCCGTCGTGCGGGCGCGCGCAGGTCGACGTGTACAAGCTGGCCGAGGAGGTCACCGCCGGGCTCGAGGGCCTGCCGGTGCCGCTGCGGGTGGCCGTGATGGGCTGTGTCGTCAACGGTCCCGGCGAGGCCCGCGAGGCCGACCTGGGTGTGGCCTCCGGCAACGGCAAGGGCCAGATCTTCGTCAAGGGCCAGGTCATCAAGACCGTGCCGGAGTCGCAGATCGTGGAGACCCTGATCGAGGAGGCGCTGCGCCTCGCCGAGGAGATGGGCGCCGAACTCCCCGAGGAGCTGCGCGGCCTGGCCTCGACGGTGACGGTGCACTAGAGCTTCGAGGCCGGCGCCCGTCCCGTGTTCACGCGGGGCGGGCGCCGCTGTCTCCACACCCGAAAAACCTTTGATGGTTACGAGTGGGCCACCGGCCCGGTCCGGGACGACCACTGCCCAGCCAGGTCACCGGCCCGGATGTCCCCGGCCCCACGCGGCCCCGCCCAGCCCGGCGCCCCTCACCCTGGCCCGATCCGGCCCGGCCCAGCCAAGTTCCTGCCCCAGCCCTGATACAGCCCCGCCCAGCCTGGCGACCCCTGCCCCCGGCCACACCTACACCCCGACCGCCGCCAGCGGCCGAGTCCGCACCCCCCACCGCACCACCGCCGGATAGACCACCCCGGCCGCCCCGAACAACGCCCCCATCCCCACCCACCCGAACCGTCCCCCGGACGCCACCAGCACCGCCAGCAACGGCGGCGTCACCATGTTCCCGAACTGCCGCCCCATTGCGTACGTGCCCTGGTACTGCCCCTGCGCCCAGTCCGGCGCCAGCCCGAACACCACGCTGAACGTGGCCGTCGACAGCCACAGCTCCCCGAGCACGTGCACCCCGGACGCCACGACGACGAGCACCGCCACAGCCCACACGGGCAACCCGGCGGTGAGCCCGTACAGCACGCAGGCCACGCCGACGACCATCGCCCCGCGCCGCCCGATCCGCGCGGCGTCCCGGATCCCGTCGACCCCGCGGCTGGCCCACACCTGCAACGTCACGCACCCGACGGTGTTGACCAACAGCGCGACGGTCACCAGCCACAGTGGCGCGTGCCGCTGGGTGGCCAGCCACAGGGGCAACCCCAGACTGATGATCTCGTTGTACGCGCTGGCCATGAACCCGTCGATCGCCGTGAACACCAGGAACGGCCGGTCCCGCAGCGCGACCATCCGGGGCCCGTCGGCGGGGACCGGCAGTACGGGCACCCGCGCGGCCCGGGACAGGATCGCGGCGGCCAGCACGAAGGTGCAGGCGTTCCCGAGCAGCATCGCGACGTACGCGGCCCGGATGTCCAGCAGCAGCGGGATCCCGCCGACCAGGGTGCCGAGCGCGATCCCGCCGTTGTTGACGGACCGGACGAAGGCGCGCAGTTCGAGCCGCTGGTCGGGTGGCACGGCCCCGGCGATCATGGCGCCGGCCGCGCCCTTGACGGTGGCCTCACCGACCGCGATCAGGCAGGCGAGGACGACGAAGGACCAGAAGCCGGTGACGAGGACCATGCCGGCGTACACGAGGGCGCAGGCCAGCAGGGCGCCGATCTGGGTGCCCTTGGGGCCGACCCGGTCGGCGACGTAGCCCAGGGGCGCGCTGAGCACGGTGCCGAGGACCGCCGCGATGCTCAGCCCGACCCCGAGCTGGACGGGGGTGAGCCCGACGGAGCGGGTGAGGAACAGGACGCTGCACGACAGGTACGCCCCGTTCCCGAAGGTGTTGACCAGGGTGGCGAGGGTGATGATCCGGGCGGTTCCCGGGGGCGGCAGCAGTCGGTTCAGCACGGCCCGATCAAACAGTACGAACGTACGGTTTGAAAAGGAGTTGTGATCCATGGCACGCTAGCGGGCGTGTTGACGTCCACGTTGCCCGTGCGGCTTCTCGGCGAGAGCGACCGCGCGGACGTGTTGCGCCTCCTGGCCCGGTCCCCGATCGCCGCCGCGCAGCTCGCGGAACGCATCGAGGCGTACGGGGTCTCCGCCTGGCGCACCGGAGGCCAGCTCCTCGGCCACGGCCCCCGGGGCCAGCTGGAGGGCGTGTGCTGGCGCGGCGCCAACGTCATCCCGATCGGGGTCTCGACCCACTTCGCCGACGTGCTGGCGGCCGACCGGCGGGGCGTGGGCTCCATCGCCGGCCCGGCGGACACGGTGCTCGACCTCTGGCGGCGGCTGGAGCCGGTGTGGGGCCCGGCGCGCATGACCCGGCCCGACCAACCACTCCTCGTGACGGGCGGCCCGTCGGCCGTGGTCCCGGAGTCGCGGGTGCGGCTGGTCCGCAGGCGGGAGCTGTCCCTGCTCTACCCGGCCTCGGTGGCCATGTACACCGAGGAACTGGGCGTGCCGCCGATCGAGGACGAGTACCAGCGAAGGGTCTCCGCTCTGATCCGCGCCCGGCGCGCCTACGCGTGGATCGAGGGCGGGGAGGTGCTGTTCAAGGCCGAGTTGGCCGTCGTGTCCCGGCACACCGCGCAGTTGCAGGGCGTGTGGGTCGCGCCGGAGCACCGGGGGCGGGGGATCGGCGCGGCGTGCCTGGCGACCGTGATCGAGGACGGCCTGCGCCGGCTCGCCCCGACCGTCAGTCTGTACGTGAACGACTTCAACGCGGCCGCCCGGCGTGTTTACGCTAAGTGCGGATTCCGGCAGGTCGGTACGTTCGCGACGATCTTGTTCTAGGGCGAACATGCGTTGCCCGCAACATGAATGAATCGGCCGATCGGCCGCAACTCGTGATTTCCCTCACGCAGCTCGCTACTGTATGTAACGACAGCACTCCTAACGAGTAATGAGGTGACGCTGCCATGGGGAGGATCGTCAAACAGATCTCCGAGAACACCACGAAGTACTACTGGTATCCCGGGGACAAGAAGGATTGGATCAGGGCCGGCATAGCCCTCGGTGCGGGTGCGGCGGTCTTCGCCGTGGCCCGGTTGTTCACCGACGGGCCACTGTGGGGCGCCGTGCTCGGAGCGTCCGCGACCCTTGCCGTGGCCGGTTTCAACTTCGGGCGTCGCGACGCCCGGGCCCTGCACACGTTCCCGGACGTGGCGGCGGCCCGACGCGCTGCGATGGTCGACACGGGGCGAGCCGCCTGGCGGGCGCTCGTCGAGGGGTTCGGCGCGGCGGCCGCCGCGGTGTTGATCGTCAACATCCCGCGGACCGGCTTCGCGTACAACTGGTTGCTTCCGATCGTGCCGGCCATCATCGGCGCGCTCGGCCACCAGGCGGGCATGCTCTACGAGCGCTTGCAGCAGACGGCCGCCGCCGAGGCCGCCGCGACCAAGGAGGCGAAGCCGGTTCCGGCCCCGCCCGCCGCGGCCGCACCGGCACCGGAACCGGCCGCCGTGAGCTGAGCACGGGGACTGTCGGCCCCGGGGTCTAGATTGGGACCATGGGGAAGACGTACGAGAGCATCGACGCTGGGCTGCGGGAGTTCATCGCGGCCCAGCCGCTCTTTTTCACCGCCACCGCGCCGACCGGCCCCGACGGGCATGTCAACGTGTCACCGAAGGGCATGGCGGGCTGCTTCGCGGTCCTTCCCGAAAACCCGGGGCCGGGCCTCGCGGAGGACGCGCCCGGCGCCCCGATCGGCCGGGTCGCCTACCTCGACTACACCGGCAGCGGCGCGGAGAGCATCGCCCACCTGCGGCAGAACGGCCGGATCACCATCATGTTCTGCGCCTTCGAGGGCAGACCCAAGATCCTCCGGTTGTACGGACGGGGCGCCCTCCACTACCCCGGCGACCCGGGCTTCACCGCCCTCCGGGGGTACTTCGACCGCGCCGAGGACCACGGCCTGCGCGCCATCGTCGAGGTCGCCGTGGACCGGGTCAGCTCCTCCTGCGGGTACGCGGTGCCGCTGATGGACTTCGTCGGCGACCGTGACCTGCTGGAGAGCTGGGCCGACAAGCGCACCCCCGAGAAGCTCGTGGACTACCGCACCGAACGCAACGCGGTCAGCATCGACGGCCTCCCCGGCTACCCGGTCCCCGCCGCCGACCGGCCCGACCCCGCCGACCCGCCGGCCCGCACCGGTCCCCCCGACTCCCCGGTCGCCGCCAGCGGACGGCCCGGCCCCGCGGAAGCGCCGGGCCCGAACGGCCCTCCGGGTGCCGCCGCGCCCGCCCCGTCGTCAGGGTCCGCCGCGTCCCGGGTGTCCGGATGAGGGCCCGCGCCGAGGAACTGCTCCGCCGGCTCGCCGGCCCGACGGCCGTCCTCCGCGACGACCAGTGGACCGCCATCGAGGCCCTGGTCGCCGACCGCCGCCGGGTGCTCCTCGTCCAGCGCACCGGCTTCGGCAAGTCCGCCGTCTACTTCGTGGCCACCGCTCTGCTCCGCGAGCAGGGCAGCGGCCCCACGGTGATCGTCTCGCCCCTGCTCGCCCTGATGCGCAACCAGGTCGACGCGGCGGCCACCGCCGGGATCCGGGCCGCCACCATCAACTCGGCGAACCTGGACGACTGGTCGGCCGTCGAGGCGGACATCCTCGCCGGGAACGTCGACGTGCTGCTGGTCAGCCCCGAGCGGCTCAACAACCCCGACTTCCGCGACCGGGTACTCCCCGTCCTCGCCGACTCCTGCGGCATGCTCGTCATCGACGAGGCGCACTGCGTCTCCGACTGGGGCCACGACTTCCGCCCCGACTACCGGCGGATCCGCACCTTCCTCGCGGGCCTGCGCCCCGGCGTCCCCGTGCTGGCCACCACCGCCACCGCCAACGAACGGGTCACGGCCGACGTGGCCGAACAACTCGCGGAACACCCGCCGGCCCCGGGCGGGGGTGCCACGGCGCGCACGGGATCCGGGGCGACCGGGCCGGCGCGAGCGGGGTCCGCCTCCGGAGGGTCGCTCCGCGCGGGGCCCGGATCCGCCGGGTCGGCACGCGGCCCGGCGGCAGGGGACTGGGACGACGCCTGGGCCAGCGCAGAACCCGAACTCTGGGACGAGTCCTCGCTGGCGGACGAAGCCGACTACGCCCAGCCCGACCAGCCCCGGCAGCCCGCCGCACGCCCGCCGGCCCCGACTGCGGCCTCACGCCGGCCGGCCCCGGGCGTCCCCGTGCCGGAGCCGGAGTCGCAGAGCATCGTCGACCAGCGCGGACCGTCCACTGGGCCGCTGGTCGTCGCGGGTTCCGACCGGAGCCCGGAGGCATGGGAAACGCCGGCGGAAGGCGGCCCGGCCGTGGCGCCGCAGGGCACGGCCGGCCGGTCAGGCACAGCCGACGGGTCGCTCACGGCGACGGGAACCGGATCCGGGGTGATGCCGGAGAACGCGGGTGCGACGCGGGGCACCCTCGTGCTGCGCGGCCCCCTCGACCGGGAGTCCCTCCGCCTCGGCGTGCTGCGGCTGACCGACGCCGCCGAGCGCCTCGCCTGGCTCGGCGAGCACCTGGCCCACCTGCCCGGCTCGGGCATCGTCTACACCCTGACCGTCGCCGCCACGGAGGAGGTGTCGGCCTACCTGCGCTCCTGCGGGTACGAGGTCGCCGCGTACTCCGGCAAGACCGACCAGGCCGAGCGGCTCGCCGCCGAGGAGGCGCTGCTCCGCAACAAGGTCAAGGCGCTGGTGGCGACCTCCGCCCTGGGCATGGGGTACGACAAGCCGGACCTCGGTTTCGTCGTGCACCTGGGCGCGCCCAGCTCGCCGATCTCCTACTACCAGCAGGTCGGCCGGGCCGGTCGCGCCGTCGAGCACGCCGAGGTGCTGCTCCTGCCGGGCCGCGAGGACGAGGCCATCTGGCGGTACTTCGCCTCCGTCGCCTTCCCCGCCGCCGACCAGGTCGCCGCGGTCCTGGCCGCGCTCGGTACGAGTCCGCTGTCCACCCAGGCGCTGGAGTCGCGCACCGAGCTGCGCCGTACCCGGCTGGAACTGCTCCTCAAGGTTCTCGACGTCGACGGCGCGGTCCGCCGGGTCAAGGGCGGCTGGGTCGGCACGGGCGAACCGTGGAGCTACGACGCGGAACGCTACGCCCGGGTGACCGCCGCCCGCGACGCCGAACAGCAGGCGATGCGCGACTACTGCGCCCTCCCGACCGGTACCGGCACCCTGCCGACCCAGCCCGCCGCGACCGCTGCCCCGGACGAACCCGCCCCTCCCGGGTTCGCGGCCCCGTCCCGCCCGGTCGGCAGCGGAACCGGCGGCACCTGTCGGATGGACTTCCTCCGGCGGCAGCTCGACGACCCGGGCGCCCGCCCGTGCGGCCGGTGCGACGGTTGCGCCGGCCCCTGGTATCCGCTGGACATCGCCCCCGCCTCCCGCGACCGGGCCCGCGCGTTCCTCGGCAAGCCCGGCGTCGAACTCGACCCGCGCAAGCTCTGGCCGACCGGCGCGCCGGCCAAGGGCAAGATCCCCGCCGGTGAACTGGCCGACTCCGGCCGCGCCGTGGGCCGGCTCTCCGACCTGGGCTGGGGTGCGCGGCTCCGCGAGGTGACCCGCGCCGACGGCCCGGTCCCGGACGACGTGTTCGCGGCCGTGATCGACGTCCTGAAGTCCTGGGGCTGGGAGCGGCGGCCCACCGCCGTGGTCGCGGTCCCGTCGCGGACCCGCCCCCAGCTCGTCTCCACGCTGACCCGGCGCCTGGCCACCGTCGGCCGGCTGACGGACCTGGGCGACCTGACCAGGATCGGCGGCGGCCCCCCGGGGGCGTACGCGGACGCGAACAGCGCGCACCGGCTCGGCGCGGTGTGGGGCGCGTTCGAGGTGCCACCGATGGACTTCGACGGCCCGGTGCTGCTCGTCGACGACTTCGTCGACTCGGGCTGGACGATGACCGTCGCGTCCCGCGCCCTCCGTCAGGCGGGCGCCCCGGCGGTCCTTCCCCTGGTCCTGGCGCTGTCCGGCTAGGACGAACCCCGAGGGGGCTCCACCGTGGGTGGCTGTTGGGTCTGGCTTCGAAGGGAGAAGAGCCTTTGACTCCCTTCGAACCCAGACCCAACAGCCCGGCACACAGGTCCGGAACGGTCCGTGGCGGTTCGGACTACCCCACAGCGAGTACACCGGGTTGCCGACGGCCCCCAGTACCCCGATGAAGGGGTCTATCTGAAGATGACCGTGCGATGCGCGTTGAGCAGGATCCGGTGCTCGACGTGCCACCGCACCGCCCGGGCCAGCGTCGTGCGCTCCAGGTCCCGCCCGATCGCGACCAGGTCCTCCGGCGTGTTGGTGTGGTCCACCCGGGCGACCTCCTGCTCGATGATCGGCCCCTCGTCGAGGTCCCCGGTGACGTAGTGCGCCGTCGCCCCGACGATCTTCACGCCCCGGTCATAGGCCTGGTGGTAGGGCCGCGCCCCCTTGAAACTGGGCAGGAAAGAGTGGTGGATGTTGATCGCCCGGCCGGACAGCGCCGTGCACAACCCGTCGGACAGGATCTGCATGTACCGGGCGAGCACCACCAGGTCCACCCGCTCGGACTCGACCAGCGCGAGGAGTCGGGCCTCGGCCTCGGCACGGGTCGCGGCGTTGATCGGGATGTGGTGGAACTTGGCGCCGTGGAAGGCGGAGAGCTGTTCGAGGTCGGGGTGGTTGCTGACGACGCCCACGATGTCGGCGCGCAGGTCGCCGTTCTCGACCCGGTAGAACAGGTCGCTGAGGCAGTGCGCGTAGCGGGACACCATGACCAGGATCCGGGGCCGGACGGCGAGGTCGTCGAACCGCCAGGTCATGTCGTAGGTCGCGGCGAGCGGCTCGAACCCGGCCCGGAGCGCTTCGACGGTGACGCCGGGGGCGGTGGTCCGCACCCGCATCAGGAACCGTCCGGTGGTCGGCTCGGCGAACTGGCGGCTGTCGACGATGTTGCCGCCGACCTCGTGCAGGTAGGCGGAGACGGCGTGCACGATCCCCGGTCGGTCGGGGCAGTCGAGCCGAAGGACGAAGTCACCCATCGCACCAGGTTAGTGGTCGGCCTCCGCCGCGCCGCCGTGCACCGCGCCGTCCCGGGGACTGGGAGAACCGCCCGCTCGGCCGACCCGCCGGGGAACCCGCCCACCGGGAAGCCCCGCCCACCCGCCGCGCCCGGGGCATCGCCCCACCCCCTCGGGCGTGGCGCGCGGCACCCGCCCACAGGTTCCCCCTCCAGCGGGCCCCCGGCACCGGATAGGCTCGACGCATGACCGTCCGCGCTCCCCTTGTCCCCGGTGTCCAGTCGCCCTGGCGGGCCGTCCCGTCGAACATCGTCCGTCCCGAGTACGTCGGCAAGAAGAAGCCGACCAGGATCGGCGAGGACGTCCAGACCCCCGAGATCATCGAGCGGATGCGGATCGCCGGCAGGCTCGCGGCGCAGGCCCTCGAGGTGGGCGGCCAGGCCGTCAAGTCGGGGGTGACGACGGACGAGATCGACCGGATCGTGCACGAGTTCCTCTGCGACCACGGGGCGTACCCGTCGACGTTGGGTTACAAGGGTTTCCCCAAGTCGTGCTGCACCTCGCTGAACGAGGTGATCTGCCACGGCATCCCCGACTCGACGGTGGTCGAGGACGGCGACATCGTCAACATCGACGTGACGGCGTACATCAACGGGGTGCACGGCGACACGAACGCGACGTTCTTCGCGGGTGAGCCGGCCGAGGAGGTCCGGCTGCTGGTGGAGCGGACCCGCGAGGCGACGATGCGCGGCATCAAGGCCGTGAAGCCGGGCCGTTCGCTGAACGTGGTGGGCCGGGTGATCGAGTCCTACGCGAAGCGGTTCGGCTACGGCGTGGTCCGCGACTTCACCGGCCACGGCATCGGCCAGACCTTCCATACGGGGCTGTATGTTCCGCACTACGACAACCCGCGCCTGGACACGGTGATCGAGGTGGGCATGACGTTCACCATCGAGCCGATGATCACGTTGGGCACGCACGACTACGACATCTGGGCCGACGAGTGGACGGTCGTGACGAAGGACCGGAAGTGGACGGCCCAGTTCGAGCACACGCTCGTGGTGACCGAGGCCGGCGCCGAGATCCTGACGGTCGCGTGAGCCACGCCCCCGGTCGCGTGCGATCCGCCGTCTCCGCCCGGATCGGGGACTTCGCGTGACCAAGGCCCCGCCGACGGTCGACCACTCGCACGCCGACGTCTCCGGCGGCTGGCTCCGTCCGGCCACGTTCGGCGCGATGGACGGCCTGGTCACCAACATCGGCCTGATCGCGGGCGTGGGCGGCGGCCGGCTGGACCCGAAGACGATCGTGCTCACGGGCCTGGCGGGTCTGGTGGCGGGGGCGATCTCGATGGCGCTGGGGGAGTACACGAGCGTCCGGACCCAGAACGAGCAGGTTGCCTTCGAGGTGGACAAGGAGCGCCGCGAGCTGGCGGTCAACCCGGAGGGCGAGGCCGAGGAGCTGGCCCAGGCGTGGATCGCCCGGGGCCTCCGTCCGGATCTGGCGCACGAGGTGGCGTCGGAGCTGGCGAAGAACCCGGCGGAGGCGCTGCGGGTGCACGCCCAGGAGGAGTTGGGCGTGGATCCGGGGGAGGTGCCGAGCCCGTGGATCGCGGCCGGGTCGTCCTTCGTGTGTTTCTCGATCGGCGCGCTGATCCCGTTGCTGCCGTATCTGCTGGGTGTCGACCAGCTGTGGCCGGCCCTGGCGGCGGGCGGCGCGGGTCTGTTCGTGGCGGGCGCGATCGTGTCGCGGTGGACGCGCCGGGTGTGGTGGGCGAGCGGCCTGCGCCAGTTGACGATGGGCGCGCTGGCGGCGGGTGCGACCTACCTGATCGGCAGCCTGTTCGCCTGAGCGCGACCCACAGATCAACACCATCTTCTGGTTACGGTGGGGACGCGCTCCCGTGGGAAGGCACTGCCCACCGGCGTCGCGTCATCTGCACGGACTGCCGGCCCGCCGCTGAGCCGCGTCGGACCCGCGTCTCATCATCTGCGCGTGCCTGTCCCCGCGGCCCGCACGTTGTGGGGAACAACTAACGAGTCAGCCCGGTACACGTCACGGGTCAACTCAACAGGTCCGATATGTCCCCATCCACCGGCCGGCCGCGCTCCGCCAACGCCTCAGCTTGTGCCACCAACTTCAGGCCGACCTCGGTGCCCGTCATCTCCCCGAGCCCGGTCCGGGTGACCGCGTCGGCCGCGCCCCGGAAGTATGTCCTGGTCAGCAGCCCCTCGACGGTGGCGGACGCGATCCGGGCCTGGGCGAGGAGCAGGACCGCCCCGTCGGTGTCGTACCGCTGGGCGAGCCGCGAGGACCGCGCGTGTAGGGACATGCCCTCGTACCAGGCGGCCCGGGCGAGTGCCGAGAATTCCCGCCCGCTGGCCTCCGCGAGCCGGGCGAGGTGCGTGTCCCGCAGGATGTCGAGCCAACCGCCGGGGTCGTGCAACGGCGTGGTGGTCAGGTACTGGTCCGCCGCCAGCGGCCAGGTCGTCGACAGGGTGCGCGCGTGCCGCAGGTACGCGTCGGCGCTGATCACGCCCAGGTCGACGATGATCCCGTCGATCCGCCGGCTGCCGGGGCGGGGTCCGCGCCCGTCGCCGTAGGTGACCACCACGAGGTCGATGTCGCTGCCCACGGTGTCGTCGCCGTGCGCGAGGGAGCCGTGCACCCCGACCGCCCGCACGTCGGCGGCCCACCGGCGGCGGACGGCGTCGGAGAGTTCCTCGGCGAGTTCCCACCTGGGGTTGGGCGCGACATCCTCACTGGACATACGGCCATTCTGCGCCCGGAGGGTGCCGGCGCGGGCGCGAACTCCGAAGCCCTGTTCGGCCTCAGGTCCGGGCGGGGCCTCAGATCCGGGCGTGCCGCAACTGCTGCCGGCCCGGCCCCTGCGGCGCGATGCCGTTGAGGTTGACGAACACCGACCGCTTGGTGACGGCGTTGCCGCTGTTGTCCAGCACGTAGCCCTCGATCCAGGCCCAGCCGTACACGCTGGACCGGCGGCCCTCGGTCTTGGTGACCCGCAGGAGCAGGGGCTTGCCGAACTGGGGGCTGGCGGACTTGGTGAGGCGTACGACGTCGCCGGGTGTGGGCATCATCGGCTCGGACCTTCGCGTTCGGTTGAGCACAATTGTCTGGTATTGCACCGTCAGGTCAAAATTCGCACAGTGTGAAACCTGAACGACGTGGATGGCTTGTTGGTATAAGTTCGAGCCTGAGCGTACGGTGACCGTTCCTGTACGTCAAGACAGAGCGTAATTTTGTCGGTACAAGTAGTGATCGTTTTCGGAGGCGCTGATGCCGTCGCTGTACGCCACACTCGCGGACACTCTCCGCGCCGAGATAGTGGCTGGTGCCCTGCCCCCGGGCACCCAGTTACCCAGCGAGCACGAGCTGGTGCAGCGTCACGGAGTCAGCAGGAACACGGTCCGCAAGGCCCTGGGCCAGCTGGTCCACGATGGACTGGTGATCAGCCGGCAGGGCAGCGGGTACTTCGTCCGCGAGCACCAGCCCGTGATCTGGCACGCCTCGCGCCCCGAGCGCAACGTGCAGACGAGTGTGCTGCCGGCCGACGCGTGGAGCCACTGTGTCCGCGAGCAGGGTCGTACCCCGGAGGAGAAGATCCGGATCGTGGTAGGCGTGCCCAACGCGCGGATCGCGGCGGCCCTGCAGCTGAAGCCGGGGGAGGAGGTGGTCGGCCGGCTCCGGGAGCGCTATGTGGACGGGGTGCTGAGCACCCTCGCCGACTCCTACTATCCGGAGTCCCTGGTCCGGGACAGTCCGATCATGCTGCCCTACGACGTGCAGCCGGGGGTGTACGCGATCCTGGCCAGCCGCGGCGCCGGCTTCACCCGCAACCGGGACGAGATCATCACCCGGATGCCGAACCGCGAGGAGTCCAACCGGCTCAAACTGGGCCCGGGTACACCGATCGCCGAGCATCTGAGGGTCAGCTTCACGCCGAGCAACCGCCCGGTGCGTCTTCTGCTGTCCATCCTGCCCGGCGACAAGGTGACGATCGCCTACGAGAGCTTCGCGACGTAGCGTCACGAACGGCCCCGGGTCCCGCTAGTCCAGCACGAACGTGATCAACAGGTGTACCTGGTAGTTGGTCACGTTCCCCTTGCCGTCCAACCCGACCTTCATCTCCTTGACCCACGCGCTCGTCACGTTGCGGAGCGTGTCGTTGGCCCGGCCGATGCCGGTCTTGATCGCGTCCTCGAAACTGGTCGGCGAGGTCGCGCTGACCTCGGTGACGCGGGCGACGGTTCCAGGCATGCCGGTCCTCCAACTACAGCGAAGTATGGAATACCAGCAAAGCTAACCTACTTTTTGGGTACTAACCGGAAGATTCGGATTTTGCGGCCGGCCCGCTCGGCATAGCTGTCGTAGGCGGGCCACACCCGCGTGACCAGTCCCCACAGCCGCTCGTACTCCGCGCCGGTCGCCATCGTCGCCGTCACCGTGGACCGCGCGCCCCGGATCTCCACCGTCGCCTCGGGGTCGGCCAGCAGGTTGCCGCTCCAGGCGGGGTGCTTCTCCTGGCCCCAGTTGGAGCCGACCACGACATAACCGTCGCCGTCCGGCGCGTACAACAGAGGATTGGTCCTGGGTTGTCCAGACTTGCGGCCCGTGGTGGTGATCAGCAGCGAGGGCAGGTCGGGCTTGCCGAGGATCATCAGCCGGCCCTTGCTCCACCGGGTGATCACCTTGTCGACGGGGACGAGCTGCCGGCCCAGCCAGGCGAACCAGCGCTGGTGCCCGAGGCGCTTCACGAGCGCGGAGTAGCGTGCCACGCCCGACAGTGTGTCAGCGTGGCACGCCGCTCCGCTAGAGGTGAATCATTCTCATGTGATCCGGCGTTCGATCGGCAGCCGGGACCGGGTGAGCAGCCCCGCACCGGTCATGGCCAGCACCGGCACCGCCAGCACCACCAGCCCGAGCAGCAGCCACGGCGCGTCCAACGGCAGCGGAACCGCCACCGGCCACGCGTCCTTGTGCGACAGGTTCACCGAGAACAGCACGGCGTACATCATGCCGAGGCCGACCAGCGAACCCATCAGACCGCCGAGGATCGCGATCACCCCCGCCTGGGACAGCGACAACCGACGCCGGAAGCCCGGGGTCGCGCCCACGGCGGCCAGAGTGGACAGATCCGCGCGCCCGTCCGCCGCCGCCAGCCCGGTCGCGATCCACGCCGCGCCCAGCGTGACCAGGCACGCCGCGAGCATCAGGACCAGGAGCATCTGGGTCTTCTCCGCGTTGTACGCCGGCGTGCCCCGCTCCAGCTCCATGTACGCCCCGGTCGACACGGCGTTGAGCGCCGCGCGGGCCCGGTCCTCGGTACCGGTGTCCGGCAGCTTGTCCATGGTGGCCACCAGCCCCACGACCCGGGGAGCCATCCCGAGATCGGCGACGACCTCCGGCGGCAGGACCGCCCGGGTGCCGCCGACCGCCCCCGTCAGTACGGCGGCGGGCACCCGCACGGCCTTCCTGGTGGTGGTGGGTTCGCTGACGCCGTCCTTGGCCGAGACCGTGATCCTGAGGACCTCGACCGTGCCGTCCGTGATCATGCGCGGGTTCCTGACCAGCACCTTCCCGGCCCGCAGCGCGGCGGTCGCCCGGTCGAGCTCCGCGCCGGACACCCCGGTCACGGCCCCCAGCGCGGTGCCGTCGTCGACCAGGTACGAGACGATGTTCCCGCCCGACCGGTCGGACTCCTCGCACCGGCGGTCGGCCAGCGCGGCCTTGCGCTCGGCGGCGGTGGGCTCCCGTTCGAGGCGCTCCCAGCCGTAGGGGCACTGCTCCTGGACGGGCAGCTCGATGTCGACATCGCACCCGGTGCCGTCCGGGACCGCGGGGGCGCCGCCGCGCGCGCCCGTGCCGCAGGTCGGGCTGGACACCTCGTGGGTGGTGCCGACCGGCAGGGCCCGGCGCAGTGTGTTCGCGACCCGGCCGCGCTCCCCGGGATCCTTGGTGTCCCGGTCCACGGACACCGCGACCGTGCCGACCGGGTACGACGGCCGGTACTCGGCGGCCTGGCGGGCCTGGTCCCCGGCGAGGTAACCGCCGAGCGCCACGCACCCGGCCACCGCCGCCATCACGGCCGCGATCGCCGGTGCCGCCGAGGCCCGGTTGCGCGCCGCGTCCCGCAGGGCGATCCGCGGCGCCAGCGGCAGGAACCGGCCGAGCCTGGACACGGCCCCGACCAGGGCGGGCGTGCACAGCACCGCGCCGAGTTCGAACGCGACCAGGCCCACGATCAGGATCGGGATCACCCGTTCCAGGGCCGCGAAGCTGACGGCCGCGATCCCGGTGACCACCAGGGTCAGGCCCACCGCCACCCACCGGCGCTTGGACCGGGTCACGCCCCGGCGGCCCGACAACGCCTGGACCAGGTTGACCCGGGCGGCGGAGAACGCGGGGACGAGCGCGCCGACCAGCCCGGTACCGACCGCGAGGCCGACCGCCGCGAGCTGCCCGAGCGGCAGGACCCGGACCCCGCCGCCGCGCTCGCCGACCAGCAGCTCCTCGAGCACCGGCCGGCCGAACACGGCCACCGCGATGCCCACCGCGACCCCGGCGCCGGCCGCGACGAGGCCGAGCACGACCCCGTCGGCGAGCACGATCCGGCGGATCTGCGCCGGGGTGCCGCCGGCCGCGCCGACCAGGGCGAGTTCGCGCTGCCGACGCCGGGCGCCGACCGCGAACGCCGGCCCGGCGAGCAGCACGACCTCCAGCAGGGACAGGACGACGACGAGCGTCACGTACGCGACGTCCTGCTGGCCCAGCGAGACGCCGCCGGAGCTCATGCCGTACGTCGTGTAGTAGGGCACCTCGGAGCGGGCCGGCGGGTGCAGCAGCACGTCCCGGGACATCGCGACGACGCCGGACTTGTTCAGCTCGCGGACCTGGGCCCACGGCAGCGCGGCCGGCAGGTCGGCCAGGTACCGGTCCGCCATGGAGGGCACCGCCGGATCGCTGTCCGGCAACGTCCCCGGCAGGGCCACGACGAACTGGTCGTTGATCCCGTCGGGGAACTCCACGAGCCCCACCACGGTGTACGAGGCGGAGCCGTCACCCAGCCGCACCACGTCCCCCACGGCGGCGCCGAGCCGGTCGGCGGCCTTCCTGCTCAGCGCCACCTGCCCGGCGCGCTTGGGCGCTGATCCGGAGAGCTGACGGAGAATTCCCGCTGCCAGCGGGTCGGCGTAGTCGAGCGAGCGGGTCTCGAGTTTGGCGATCCCGGCGTCGCGCGTGGCGAACACGGCAGAGGTGCCCGACCGGTCGAGCAGGAGCCGGCTGCCGGCGGGCAGGGCCGCCGCGACCTGGTCCCGACCGGCTGGCTGAGAGGGCGGGGGCGACTTCGACAGGTCGGGCGGGGACCAGGCCGACCGTTCGGGGTCCTGAAACAGGGCCGCCGACTGCGGCTTGATCACGGCGGCGTCGGCCGCGCCCAGGACCCGGGTGGCCCGCTCCTGTGGGGTGAGCCGGAACATGTCGTAGGTCGCGGCGGTGAAGGACACGGCCAGGACCGGCAGCATCAGCATCACCACGATGAGCGCGGACCGGCCCTTCGCGCGCCGGATCTGTCGCCAGGACATCCGCAGCGTCGTACGCAGTGCGCTCACGCTCCGGCCTCCAGCAGCGAGTCGACCTCGGGCAGCGGGCCGGACGCGTCGACCATCAGGCCGTCGCGGAGGAAGACCACCCGGTCGGCCCAGGCGGCGTGCCGGGCCTCGTGGGTGACGAGCACCCCGGCGGCACCGGCGTCGCACCGGCCGCGCAGGACCCGGAGGACGGCCTCGCCGGTCTGGGAGTCCAGCGCGCCGGTCGGCTCGTCGGCCAGCACCAGCCGGCGGGGGCCGACAAGCGCGCGGGCGATGGCGACCCGCTGCTGCTGGCCGCCGGACATGTCGTCGGGGAAGCGCGGGGCCAGGTCGACCAGGTCCAGCTCGGCCAGGGCCGCCAGCGCGGTCCGCCGGGCGGCGCGCACGCCGATCCCGTCGAGCTCCAGGGGCAGGGCCACGTTCTCCACGGCGGTCAGGCTGGGCAGCAGGTTGAGGTCCTGGAACACGTAGCCGATGCTCTGCCGCCGGAGTTTCGCGAGCCCCTTCTTGGTCTGGGAGCCGAGCGACTGGCCCTCGACGAGCACCTCGCCCCGGCTGGGCCGGTCCAGGCCGCCGGCCAGGTGCAGCAGGGTGGACTTGCCCGAGCCGGACGGGCCCATCACGGCCACGAGCTCGCCGGCCCGCACGGTCAGGCTGACCCCGCGCAGGGCGTGCACGGCGGCCTCGCCCGTGCCGTGGGTGCGGTGGGTGTCCCGCAGCTCCAGTACCGCCGCGCCGGTCATGCCAGGCTCCGCTCGTCGTCGTGGGCGGCCACGTCCTCGGGCGTCGGCTGCCCGGGGGCGGTCGGGGCCGGCACCGGGTAGCGCAGCAGGCTCGCCTCGCAGTGGTCGAGCCAGCGGGCCTCCGCCTCGGCCTGGAAGATCAGGGCGTCGAGCACCAGGAGCCAGGGCAGGTCGCGCGGCGGGGCGGCCCGGGACTTCAGCCGGGTGTACTCCTGGAGCGCGCGCATCGTCGCCGTCCGCTGGGTCTGCACCACGGAGGTGACGTCCACGCCCGGCGTGGTCAGCGCCAGGGACAGCTTGATGGCCAGCTCGTCGCGCGGCCGGTCGGCCCGGGCCACCGGGGTCGCGAACCACGTCGCCAGCTCCGCGTGCCCCGCGTCGGTGATCTCGAAGGGCCGCTGGCCGCCCTCGGACTCGGGCAGCGGGCGGACCAGGCCGTCGCGCTCGAGCCGGTTCAGGGTGGTGTAGACCTGCCCGATGTTGAGGGGCCAGGTCGCGCCGGTGGACTCTTCGAAGGCCACCCGCAGCTGGTACCCGTATCGCGGCCCGTGTTCCAGGGCTGCCAGAATCCCGTGCTTCACGCTCATAGCTACCGAGTATGCATACCCGGTATGGCGATGGCAAACGATCTACTGTTAAGTTTGAGAACTAATTGACAGTACTCAATCAAAGGCCCTTGGATGGGTGGACCACCACCTTCAGGAGGAACCCAGTGCGCAGAGCTCTCTCCGTCGCCGTCGGCCTCGCGCTCGCCGGCGCGGCCCTCAGCGTCGCCACCCCCGCCCAGGCGGCCTACCCCGGCTGCAGCGGGGTCGTGATCGGCTGGCACGCCCACGGCACCTGCACGAACTTCGCGTTCCGGCTCAACGCCGAGTGTCCGGACGGCACGATCGTGCGCAGCGCGCTCACCCCGGCCCGGGGCAACGCGGACGTGTTCTGCTGGCAGAACCAGTCCGAGCAGATCCGGCGCTACTGGTTCGACTGACCGGCTACCCGGGGGCGGTGACCGTGCCGCGAGGGCGGCTCAGGCCGGTCGGCCCGGGAACGCGACCACCGACGGGGACACCCCGCCGATCCGCCGCCACCGGGCCGCCCGCTGCGCCGTGTCCACCAGCGCGTCCAGGGCCAGCCGGCGCTCCTCGCCCTCGGTCACCGGCAGCGCCGCCCGCCACGCCTGCGCGGCGCGCTCCTCGATCCCGACGGCCAACGCGAGCGCGCTGGCCCGGTCGGTGACCGGGGACGGCGGCGCGTACACCGGCTCGGCGGGCGGGGGAGTGGCCCCGGCGGCGGTCAGGCGGGTGACGAGGGCGTCGCGGCGCTCGCGGTGCGCGGTCTCGGCGGACCGGGCGGCCTCCAGCGCGGTGCCCTCCAACCGGCTGCCGAGCACGCCGTAGCCGTACACGGCCGCGTGCTCGGCGGCCAGCGCGGCGGTCAACTGGGTCGCGGCGTTCACGACATCACCTCCACGTGGGTCGCGCGGCAGGCGGCGATGGAGCCGAGCAGCGCCGCGTACGCGCCCGGGATGGTCAGCACCGCGTCGTACGCGGCCTTCGCGGCCTGCTTCTCCTCCTCCAGCAACCCGGCCCGGCCCAGCGGCGCGGACCCGGACGGCGCCAGGGAACGGCTCGGCTTCGGCTTGCGGATCGCGGCGGCGACGGCCTCGGCGTGCGCCCAGTGGTCGTCCCGGATCGCGCCGAGCCGGTCGGCGAGCTCGGGCGTCGCGGCGAACGCCTCCTCGTACAACCCGGCGAGCCGGACCGTCGCGTCCAGGTGCTCTGCCAGCGGGTTCGGCGGGGGCGGACCGGCCTGCTTGTCGAACAGGCCGCAGCCGGCGAGCCCCACGGCGGCGGCGAGCCCGACGAGCGTGCCGAGCGCCTGACGGCGGGAGATGGGTTCCATGCGCACCCGCACGAGGGTAGCCGGCCGGACGGCGGCGCGCCGGGCGAGCGCGCCGCGAGGACCCGGGGGGCGGCGGGTTACGCTCATACCCCCGGTCGGAGCCTCGTGGCCCACCGGTGGTGCTGACTTATAACTGGAGGTGTTCGGGCGATGGCGAGTCTGACCGCGCTGAAAACCCGGATGACCGAGATCGTCGCCCCCGCCGTGACCGGCGCCGGCTACGACCTGGAGGACCTCGCCGTGTCCCGGGTGGGCCGGCGGCTGCTGGTCCGGATCACCGTGGACGGCGACAACGGCGTGAACCTCGACACCGTCGCGGAGCTGTCCAGGCTCATCTCGGACGGGCTCGACGCGCACGAGGCGGAACTGGGCTCCGAGCCGTACACCCTGGAGGTGTCCTCGCCCGGGGTCGACCGGGCGTTGACGACGGCCCGGCACTGGAAGCGCGCCGTGGGCCGGCTCGTGAAGACCTCCGCCGCCGGTACCGGTCGGGTGGTGTCCGTGGCCGACGAACTGGTCACCCTCGACGTCGACGGCACCGAGAAGCAGCTCACGGTCGCCGATCTGGGCCCCGGTCGGATCCAGGTGGAGTTCACCCGGGTGAACGAGGCGTTCCCCGACGAGGACGACATCGACGACGACGAAGACGACGATTTTGAAGACGACGACGTAGACGTGGAAGAGGATCAGAAATGAACATCGACCTCGCCGCCCTCCGCGAACTGGAGCGTGAGCGGGAGATCCCGTTCGAGACGATCCTGCACGCGATCGAGTCGGCCCTGCTCACCGCCTACCGGCACACCGAGGGCGCGGTTCCGCACGCCCGGGTGGACATCGACCGGCGCACCGGCGTCGCCTCCGTGATGGCCACCGAGCGCGGCCCGGACGGCACGATCGTCCGCGAGTGGGACGACACCCCGCACGACTTCGGCCGGATCGCGGCCATGACCGCCAAGCAGGTCATCCTCCAGCGGCTGCGCGAGGCCACCGACGACGTCAACTTCGGCGAGTACGTGGGCAAGGAGGGCGACATCGTCACCGGTGTCGTGCAGGCCGACGGCGCGCGGGCCGAGAAGGGCATCGTCGCCATCGACCTGGGCAAGGTCGAGGCCGTGCTGCCGCAGTCCGAGCAGGTCCCCGGCGAGCTGTACGAGCACGGCATGCGGATCAAGTGCCTGGTCGTCCACGTCGCCAAGGGTTTCCGCGGCCCGCAGATCACCGTGTCGCGCTCGCACCCGAACCTGGTGAAGAAGCTGTTCTCCCTCGAGGTGCCCGAGATCGCCGACCGGACCGTGGAGATCATGTCCGTGGCGCGCGAGGCCGGCCACCGCACCAAGATCGCGGTGCACTCGGCGGTGCAGGGCGTCAACGCCAAGGGCTCGTGCATCGGCCCGATGGGTACCCGGGTCCGCGCCGTCATGAGCGAGCTGCACGGCGAGAAGATCGACATCATCGACTGGGCGGAGGACCCGGCGCAGTATGTCGGCAACGCCCTCTCGCCGGCCCGCGCGCTGTCCGTCGAGGTGGTCGACCCGGTGGCCCGCGCGGCCCGGGTCGTCGTACCCGACTTCCAGCTCTCGCTCGCCATCGGCAAGGAAGGGCAGAATGCCCGACTTGCGGCGCGCCTGACCGGATGGCGGATCGACATCCGTTCCGACGCCGAGGGTCAGGGCGATCACGGAAACGAGGCTGGCGGGGCGCGTCGGGGAGCGACGGGGTAGACTTCCTCGTGGTACGTCGCGCAAATCCGTCTCGAACCCAGCCGATCAGGCTGTGTGTCGGTTGTCGGACGCGCGCGCCAGCCTCCGAGTTACTGCGAGTGGTCGTTGTGGGGTGCGCTGTCACCCCTGATCCCCGCCGCAGGCTGCCGGGCCGAGGTGCGAGTCTGCATCCCGTTCCGGCCTGTCTCACGCTGGCAGAGCGGCGCAGGGCCTTCGGCCGGGCGCTGCGGGAGACGGGTGTCCTGGACACCGGTCCGCTGCTGGAGTTTCTTGGAGTTGCCGATGGCGGTGTCACCCCGACGCCGCACGGATCCCGTAACAAGGCAGGTCGACCAGCATGAGCATCCGATGAAGCAGCTGCAATGAGCCAGCTTCCGATGCACGAGTGAGGTTGCTGCGGGTCTTTGCCCGCACGACCTCGGAACCTAGAGGAGTGCAGTGGCAGGAAAGGCCCGCGTACACGAGCTCGCCAAAGAGCTCGGGGTCGAGAGCAAGACCGTGCTCGCCAAGTTGAAGGACATGGGCGAGTTCGTCAAGTCAGCATCCAGCACCGTTGAGGCGCCGGTCGCCCGGCGACTCCGTGACGCCATGGCGGCGTCCGGTGCCCCGTCAGCGGCTCCGGCCGCGCCGGCTGCCACCCCGTCCGCTCCGGCGGCCCCGGTGAGCAGCCCGACCTCCGTTGGCCCGAAGCCGACGGACGCCAAGCCGATGGCCCCCCGGCCCGGTGTGCCCGGCCCGCCGCGGAAGGCCGTTCCCGGCCCGAAGCCGCAGGCCCCGGTCGCGCCGTCGCCGAAGTTGGCCAGCGCGCACGACATCGAGGTCGCCGCGGCCGAGGCCCGCGCGACCCAGCTGAAGAAGGACCAGGAGGCCGCTCAGGCCGCCGCGGCCAAGCAGCGTGCCGAGGCCAAGGCTGCCCCGCAGCCGAAGCCCGGTGGTGCGCCCGCCGCCCCGGCGCGTCCGGCCGGTCCCGCCGGTGGTCCGGCAGGCGGTGCCCCGCGTCCGGGGCCGCGTCCCGGCCCGCGGTCCGGCAGCGCCAGCAACAACCCGTTCGGGATCACCCCCGGCGGTAACCAGCCCGCGCCCCGTCCGGCTCCGGCCGCCGGTGGCGCTCCCCGTCCGGCCTCGCCGGCGGGTGGCATCCCCCGGCCGAGCCCGGCCAGCATGCCGCCGCGGCCCAGCCCGGCGTCCATGCCGAACCGTCCGGGTCCCCGACCCGGTGGTGCCCCGGGTCGTCCCGGTGGCCCGGGTGCCGGTGCCGGTCGTCCCGGTGGTCCGGGTGCCGGTGCGGGTCGTCCCGGTGGCGGTCCCGGCGGCGCCGGCGGTGGCTTCCGCGGCGGTCCCGGTGGTGGCGGCGGCGGTGGCGGCTTCCGCCCCGGCGGCGGTGGCGGTGCTCCCGGTGGCGGTTTCCGTCCCGGTGGTGCCCCCGGCGGTGCCCCCAGCGGCGGCGGTGGTCGTCCGGGTGGCGGCGGCCGTGGTCGCGGTGGCGGTACGGCGGGTGCGTTCGGTCGTCCCGGTGGCAAGCCCGCGCGCGGACGGAAGTCGAAGAAGCAGAGGCGTCAGGAGTTCGACAACCTGTCGGCCCCGACGATGAGCTCGGGCGCTCCCCGCGGTCGTGGCGAAGAGATTCGTCTGCCGCGTGGCGCGTCGCTCTCCGACTTCGCCGACCGGATCAACGCGAACCCGGGCTCGCTCGTCCAGGAGATGTTCAACCTGGGTGAGATGGTCACGGCGACGCAGTCCTGCTCCGACGACACGATCATGCTGCTCGGGGAGCACCTGGGCTACACGATCTCGATCGTCAGCCCGGAGGACGAGGACCGCGAGCTGCTCGCGCAGTTCAACATCGACCTCGACGCGGAGGTGGACGCCGACCGGCTGGTCGTGCGTGCCCCGATCGTCACGGTCATGGGTCACGTCGACCACGGTAAGACGAAGCTGCTCGACGCGATCCGCAAGTCCAACGTCGTGGCCGGCGAGTCGGGTGGCATCACCCAGCACATCGGCGCGTACCAGGTGCGGGTCGAGCACGAGGGCGTGGACCGCGCGGTCACCTTCATCGACACCCCGGGTCACGAGGCCTTCACGGCCATGCGTGCCCGTGGCGCCAACGTCACGGACATCGTGGTGCTGGTGGTCGCTGCCGACGACGGCGTCATGCCCCAGACGATCGAGGCCCTCAACCACGCGAAGGCCGCCGAGGCCCCCGTCGTGGTCGCGGTCAACAAGATCGACAAGGAAGGCGCCAACCCGGACAAGGTGCGCCAGCAGCTCACGGAATACGGTCTGGTCGCTGAGGAGTACGGCGGCGACACGATGTTCGTGGACGTGGCGGCGAAGCCGGGCATCGGCATCGACAAGCTGCTCGAGGCGATCCTGCTCACCGCGGACGCCTCGCTGGAGCTGACCGCGCCGATCGACGGCCACGCCCAGGGTGTGTCCATCGAGGCCCACCTGGACAAGGGCCGGGGCCCTGTGGCCACCGTCCTGGTCCAGAAGGGCACGCTGCGCGTCGGTGACTCGATCGTGGCGGGTAACGCCTACGGTCGCGTCCGGGCCATGCTCGACGACACCGGTACGCCGCTCACCGAGGCGGGTCCGGCGACGCCGGTCCAGGTCCTGGGTCTGACCGCCGTGCCGGGCGCCGGGGACACGTTCCTGGCGGCCGACGAGGACCGTACGGTCCGGCAGATCGCCGAGCAGCGCGCCGCACGCCGTCGCGCCGCCCAGATGGCGAACAACCGTGGCCGCGCCACTCTCGAGTCGCTCATGGAGCAGCTCAAGGAGGGTGAGAAGACGACCCTGTCCCTCATCCTCAAGGGTGACGTGTCCGGTTCGGTCGAGGCCCTGGAAGACGCGCTGTTCAAGTTGGACATCCCCGAGGAGGTCCAGCTCAAGGTCATCCACCGCGGTGTCGGTGCGATCACCGAGAACGACGTCAACCTGGCGAGTGCCTCGTCCGGCGAGAACGCCACGATCATCGGCTTCAACGTCCGCGCGACGTCGCAGTCGAAGGAGCTGGCGGACCGCGAGGGCGTCGAGATCCGGTACTACACGGTGATCTACCAGGTTCTCGAGGAGATCGAGGCCGCGCTCAAGGGCATGCTCAAGCCGGTCTACGAGCAGGCCGACCTCGGTACCGCCGAGGTCCGCGAGGTCTTCAAGTCCTCGAAGATCGGTACGATCGCGGGTTGCATCGTGCGCTCCGGCATCATCCGGCGGAACACGAAGGCCCGGCTCATCCGGGACGGCGCGGTCGTGGCCGACAACCTGTCGATCACCTCGCTCCGGCGTTTCAAGGACGACGCGACCGAGGTCCGCGAGGGCTTCGAGTGTGGTATCACGCTCGGATCCTTCAACGACATCAAGGCCGAGGACGTCATCGAGACGTGGGAGATGCGCGAGAAGCCGCGCGCGTAAGTTCACGATGGAGGCCCGGAGTTTTCTCCGGGCCTCCGCCCTTTTTGTAGAAAGAGAAGCATGTCCCGTTACGCGCTGTTGATCGCCCCGTCGTCCAACCGGGTGTACGCCGACACGGCCCCCCGCCTGGCCCTGGCCGAACTCGCCGTCTTCGGCCGGACCGCCCTGAAGGGCAGGCTCGGCGAGTTGGAGGAGGCGACGTTCGGCGGTGTGCCGTACGTGACGTTCGAGGCCGAGGAGCTGACCGACCGGGACGTGGCGTACCTGTCGAACCTGTCGGCGATGTTCGCGCTGTTCCAGGTCGAGGGCGACCTGTTGCGCCCGGTCGGGCTGAACCGCCTGGACAAGTTCGACGACGACCTGATCACGATCCAGAAGTACGCGGGCAAGACGAACGAGCAGTTCACCAAGCTGCTGCTGAACGTGACGATGCTCGCCTCGGGCAAGGACCTGCTCGACGACCGGCCGGTGGTCTTCGACCCCATGGCCGGGCGCGGCACGACCCTGAACCAGGCCCTGATGTACGGCTACGACGCCCTCGGCTGCGACCTGGACCAGAAGGACTTCGAGGCGTACGCCGCGTTCCTGAAGACCTGGCTGAAGCGTAAGCGGCTCAAGCACCGCGCCGAGGTGAACCCGGTCCGCCGGGAGAAGAAGCTGCTCGCCCGCAAGCTCGAGGTGACGATCGCCGGTCAGCAGAACCTGTTGATGTACAACATCGACGCGCTGAAGGCCCGCGAGGTCATCAAGGTGCGGACCGCCGACCTGGTCGTCACCGACGCCCCGTACGGCGTGACGCACGGCGCGCACCACAAGGGACTGTCGCGCAAGCCGATCGAGCTGCTCGAGGAGGCCGTACCCGGCTGGGTGGAGATCCTGCGGCCCGGTGGCGCGTTCGGGATCGCGTTCAACACGTTCACCGCGGACAAGGACGACATCGCGCAGGTCCTGGAGGACGCGGGTCTGATGGTGCTGGAGACCCCCGGATTCACTCACCGGGTCGACCAGGCAATCACGCGCGACATTCTCGTGGCCTGCAAGTAGCCTCGTCCGGGTGTTCACTGGTACCGCGTTGTTCGATCTGCTGCTGCCGGGGGATTCCCGCAGCCTGAAGGAGAAGCGGGGCTACGTCCGCCCGCTGATCGCCGCTCTGAGGAAGTTCGAGGTCGCCGTGGCCGAGGTCGGGGCGTTGGACCTGACCGGCCGGGCGGAGATCGGGGTCGCCGTGGTGGCCGCCGAGATCGCCCATGTCACCGAGGTGCTGGACCGCTGCGAGCGGCAGTTCGGCATGATGCCCGAGGTGCAGCTACTTTCCGTACGTCGTCGACTACATGGCGACGAGGATTAGTAGAAGTTTGTCCGTTTAGCTGTGCGGCGGAGGTCACGATGTGTGCACCTCCGCCGAAACCGAGTACTGTCGTCAGTTGGTGTGGCACAAGCCGGAGGTAGAAAGATGTCTGACTCGGCCCGGGTACGACGGCTGGCCGGTCGGGTGCGCGAGCTGGTCGCGTCCAGTCTGAAGACGCAGATCAAGGACCCTCGACTCGGCATGATCACCGTGACCGACGCCCGGATCACGAACGACCTCCGCGAGGCCACCGTCTACTACACGGTGTTCGGCGACGCGGTCGAGCAGTCGGCGTCCGCCGCCGCGCTGGAGAGCGCCAAGGGCGTCCTGCGCAGCACGGTCGGCAAGCGGCTCGGGCTGCGGCACTCGCCCAGCCTGACCTTCGTCGCCGACCAGGTGCAGGAGCACGTGGCGAACATCGACGACCTGCTCGCCGCCGCCAACGCCGCCGACGCGGAGGTGAACCGGCTCGCCGCCGGTGCGCAGTACGCGGGCGAGGCCAACCCGTACAAGGCCGAAGAAGAGTCGTGACGACCCCCACGGTGCGTCGACCCGCCGGGCCCGTCGGCCCGGCGGACACCGGCCCCTCGGAGTCCGAGTGGGCCAGGGCCCTCGACGCGCTGGCCCGGGCCGAGCGTCCGCTCCTGATCTGCCACGTCAACCCCGACGGCGACGCGCTGGGCAGCATGCTCGCCGTCGCACTCGGCCTGTCCCGGCTCGGCCGGCCCTGCCAGGCCTCGTTTCCCGGGCCGTTCACGCTGCCGCCGCTGTTCGACGGCATGCCCGGCCGGGAGCTGCTCACGCCGGCCCCCGAGGTCGACCCCACGCCCGACCTGGTCGTCACGTTCGACGCGGGCAACGCCGAGCGCCTCGGTGAGCTGGCCGCCCGGTTCTTCCCCGTCGCCGACGACGTCGTCGTCCTCGACCACCACGCCTCCAACACCTTCTTCGGTACGGTGCACCTGGTCGACGCGGGTGCCGCCGCCACCGCCGTGCTCGCCGACGAGCTGCTCCGCCGGCTCGGGGTGCCCCTGGACGCCGAGATCGCCGAGTGCCTGTACGTGGGGGTGGCCACCGACACGGGCTCCTTCAAGTACAAGGCGACGACGCCCGCCGTGCACGGCCTCGCCGCCCGGCTGCTCGACACGGGCATCCAGCCCGACGTGATCTCCCGTCGACTGTTCGACACCCGGCCCTTCGGCGCGCTCGGCCTGTTCGGCGCGGCCCTGGAGCGGGCCCGGCTGGACCCGACGGCCCCCGGCGGCCTCGTCTGGACGTACGCGACCCAGGACGACCTCGCCCGGCACGGCCAGACCTACGACGCGCTGGAGAGCCTGATCGACATCGTGCGCACCGCCGGCGAGGCCGACGTGGCGTGCGTGCTCAAGGAGCTCGACACCGGCGAGTGGGCGGTGTCCATGCGCAGCAAGGGCGACGTGGACGTGGCCCGGGTCGCGGTGGCCCTCGGCGGCGGCGGGCACCGGTACGCGGCGGGCTTCACCGGCACCGGCACGGCCGAGTCCGTGTTCGCGCAGGTCCGCGCGCAGCTCTAGGGCACTACCGCCCCCGGGTGGCCTTCCGTACCCTCTGACCGGCCGGAACAGGGCCGGCGGTCCGGCGTACCCGTCGAATGGGTTTCCCGTCTTGTGGGAAAGCCGTGCAAACCTTGGGACTGAACGATAGTTTGGTCAACATGCGCCGAGTAGTACTCATTCTTAGCCGCCGAGGCGGGGCCTGATCTAGAGGGCCGGCCCCCCGCCCGGGGTTTCTGCGCTGGCCCGATCTTTCGATCAAGCTGAGGATGAGAACAATGGCACGCAAGCACACGCCCCGGCCGCAGGACACCGAAGCCCGCGAAGCCGCCCGTCAGGCCCTGCAGACCTCCATGGACGTCCGGCAGTAACGATGTGATGTGGACAAGGGCCACCCCTGACGGGGTGGCCCTTCCCGCGTCATTCGATCATCTTCTGCCAGGTCTGGTCGCCGTCCTTGCTGCACTGGTGGTTCGGCGCGTACCGGGGACAGTTCCCGTTGTACTCGCGCACCGTGTGCGACACCCACGGCAGGATCCGGTAGGTGTTCTCCTTCGTCGGCATGTACCGGTCCGACATCGAGGACGACACCGAGCCGAACAACAGCAGCAGGCCCACGAACCCGCCGATCGCGGCCTTCGTCGGATCGGGGAACGTGCCCCGGTCCCGGAACCGCCGGGCCACCAGGTAGACGGCCAGGCCGCAGAGGATCAGCCCGCAGTACAACAGCTGGTTGTTGGTCCGCAGCCACAGCTGCACGGTGCCGGTCTCGAACATCCGGGACGCGAACCACATCCGGGCCACCCAGGCGCTCGCGAACATGCAGACGATCGTCACCACCAGCGGCTTGCGCAGCCCCAGCCACAGGCACACGCCCAGGCAGACGAACAGCAGGATGCTGAACAGCCCCACCCCGCCGAGCTCGCCGGGCAGCGGCCACTGGCCGACCTTGCCGGGCATGTCGGTGCGCCACATCAGGAAGTACGTCGGGTCGGTCTTGGTGTCGAACGCGAAGTTGCGGTCCGCGGTGGTGGCGGACTCGTGCAGCATCGTCAGCACGTACCGGCCCGCGACCAGCGCGAACGCCAGGCCCGTCGTGCCGAGGAACGCCAGCCCCTTCCACGGGGCCTTCCTCCACGGGAAGAACATCGCGCACGCCGCGAGCACCCCCGCCGCGCTCCAGATGAACCAGCCGGAGTACGTCAGGAACAGCACCCCGAGCCCGACCCCGAACGCCGCGCCCTGGGCCAGCAGCACCCGCCAACCGGCCAGGTGGCTGCGGCTCAGGGCCCGCACCATCGCGGCCAGCACCGGGGCCAGCAGGATCAGCACGATCTGGCTGTACGGCTTGTACGCGTCGATCAGCGAGAACGCCGGCAGCACCCCGAACGCGAGCGCCGGCAGCGGGCGGAGCAGCAACCGCCACGCCAGGTACGCGAGCGGGCCGGTGACCGCCGCGCCCAGGATCTGGAGGTCCTTGAACGCGTACGCAGTGTTGCCGCCGTGGAACCACTCCGCGTAGTAGCCGAGGATGTACAGCGGCAGCGGCGGGTAGACCGGCGACGGCGACGGCAGCCCCTTCGCGACGACGGCGGCCCACTCCACGATCCGCCCGCTGTCCCCGTTCAGCCCGAACATCGGCCAGGGCGTGCCCAGCAGCGCCACCACGGCGCCACCGGCGACGAACCCGCTGGCCAGGCCCGCGACGCCGGCACAGCACAGCCGCAACGCCGGGGCGAAGAACCGCGACCCGCGCAGCTTCAGCGTCAGGAGCAGCGCGGCCACCATCACCAACGCCACCAGGGCGAACCGGAACTGCAGCGTGGCCAGCGCGCTGACCTGGCCGATCCGGTCGAGCGGGTTGACGTTGAGGTGCCGCACGGACAGCGGCAGCACCAGCGCGGCCCCGAAGGCGACCACGGCCTCCAGGACCCACCAGTGCACGGGGCGGCCGCCGAGCAGGCGGCGGAACCCCTTCGGCTGCGGCTCGGGGGTCGGCTCCGTCTCCGGGGCGTCGACGGCCGTTTCGGTGACGGGTGGTGCGGAGTCCGGTGCCACGGCGGTGATTCCTTCTTTGTGCGGCAGCAGTGCTGCCCGGTCGTGCGCGGGTGTGCGGCAGCCGAGCCGCGGGTCGTGCGCGGGCCGGCGGGTCGTGCGCAGACCGGCGGAAAGAGGCCCCGGAATGGTACCCTGCGGCAGCTCGCCCGGCATGTTCCGACTTCTGCCAGGGTGCCACCCGCGATCATCGAGGTGCGACCCGCGATCCTCCGCCGGTGTCCGACCGCACTATCGTGACATCCGGCACTTCGCGCAGGCACTGGGGCATTCGGGGCCAGTGCGGTGACTGAGGGTAGATACAATCCACGAGATCCTCCTGAGAATCCGCCGAAGATCCACCGGGCGGAGTTCCAGATCGTCGACTTGATGAGGCCGAACGTTCCGTGAGTACCAGTTCGTTGAACCGTATGGCTCGACCCCGCGCACTCTGGTCGTTGGCGTTCATCGCCTTCTTCCTCATCTTCGGCGCCTGGTCCGTGGCCGCACCCTACGACGGCACGCCGGACGAGATGCAGCACATGATCCGGGCCTCGGGGGTCGCCGGCGGGCAGATCATGCCCGAACCGGTCCGGGTGAAGGGGCAGAGCGGCACGATCCAGAACGTGTCCGCCGGCCTCGACGCCCCCGCCGCGTGCTGGATCGCCAAGGCGAACGTCTCCGCCGCGTGCGCCGACGAGCCCACCGGCGGCCCGCTGGTCGACACGCCCACGCTGGCCGGCCGCTACCACCCGCTGTACTACGCCGCCGTCGGCTGGCCGCTGCGGATCTGGGACGGCTGGACGGGTGTCCTGCTCGCCCGGCTCGTGAGCGCCGCGCTCTCCGCCGCCCTGCTCGCCTCGGCGTTCGTGCTGCTGGTGCGCTCGCGGTACGGGCTGATGCTCGGCGGGCTCGTCGCCGCGAGTACCCCGATCCTGGGCCAGATGGCCGGGGCGGTGAACCCGAACGGGCTGGAGATCTCCGCCGGCATCGCGCTCGCGTCGGCGGGCATCCCGCTGCTGATGGGCGCGCAACGGGCGGCCGCCCGCCCCGCGTTCTGGCTGCTGGGCATCAGTGCGGCCCTCCTGGCGACCCTGCGGTCGATGGGTCCGCTGTTCCTGTTCGTCGGCCTCCTCGCGATGCTGCTGCCGGCCAGCAGACGGCACTTCCGTGAACTTCTCGCCAGGTTCGGGCGGCCGTTGCGGGTCGTCGCCGTCGTGGTCGTCGCCTCGGTGGTGCTCGCCGGGGTGTGGATCCTCCTGATGAAGACGGGCGACCTCACGTCCCCGCCGCCGAAGGCGCACCTCACGGTCGGGCAGGCGGTGATCACGGTGTTCAACCAGTGGGCCCCGCTGCTCCAGCAGCTCGTCGGCATCGCCGGCTGGCTGGACGTCCTGATGCCGCTGCCCCTCTACTGGCTGTGGATCGGGATCGCCGGGAGCATGACCCTGTTCGCGTTCGTGGTCGGCACCCGGGTCGACCGGTGGCGGATCGGCGTGGTCCTGCTCGGCGGCGCGCTGGTGCCGTCCGTCCTCCAGCTGATCAACATCAACACTGTGGGGTACATCACCCAGGGGCGCTACATGCTGCCCGCGCTGGTCTTCCTGCCGCTGCTGAGCGCGTTCATCCTCCAGCAGCGGCTGCTGACCCCGCGGCGGTCGCACTCGTTCACGAAGTTGTGCGTGTGGGCGCTGCTGCCGATCCACATGGTGCTGCTGTGGTTCGCGATGGTGCGCTGGCAGCGGGGTCTGCCGACGGTGCCGACCCTGCACAACCTGGATCCGTTCTGGGGTCCGTGGCACCCGGTGCTGGGGTCGTTGACGCCGCTGCTGGCGATGTCCGCCGGGCTCCTGCTTCTCGGGGTGCTGGTGTTGCGCAACTCGGCCCGGATCGCGGCCGGGCCGGTCGGGGACGGGGCGCTGGAGGACGTGGAGTCCGGGGGAACCTCCGTGGCCGCGCCGCCTGCGGCCACCACGCCGGCCGAGGTGGGACCTTCCGACCTCGACGCCGGGCCCTCGACCCCGCCGGCCGCCGAATCCACGCCGCCCCGCAGCGAGTTGCAGGCCGTTCGTTCCTCGTAACCTCCGCTGAACGGCCACCCGATCGGGACAGCGGGCGACCGTACTCCTGGGTCACAATCACTGCGCCTGTCCACCGGTCCGCCGGTGGCACCCTTCAGTGAGAGGATCCATCGTGCAGGAGAACACCGAGGCCACCACCGTGGGACGTCGCCGGCTGCTTCGCGGAGGCGCAGCCGCCCTCGCGGGCGTGGCCGGAGCCGGGGTCGCCGTGGCCGCGGCGTCACCGGCCCAGGCCGACCAGGGTCAGCCGATCGTCGCCGGAGTGGAGAACACCGCCACCGCGACCACCACCCTCAGCACGTCCACCACCGCCGGCACGCTCAAGGTCGCCAACGCGGCGGGTGCCCCGCTGGTGCTGGCGCCCAGCGGCGTTCCGGTACCCGACGGCTCGCCGGTCGGGGCCGTCGGCGCGACCGAGAACGGGTACCTGCTGCACGCGGTGGCCAACCGGGACGGCGGCACCTACGGCGAGGTCGTCTACTCCTCGTACTTCGCGTCGATGGTCGTCCCCACCGCCCCCACCCGGATCCTGGACACCCGCGAGGCCGGCCTGCGCGGCTCGATCGTCGAGGGCCAGGCGTACGTCAACCCGCAGACGGGCCAGGTCGCCGGCGGCAAGGTCATCCGGATCAACCTGAGCAACCTCGTGAAGTGGGGCATCGGCGTCCAGATGAACGTCACCGTCGTCGCGGGCGGCGTCGGCGGCTTCGTGTCGGTCTGGGGGAGCAAGGGCGACCGGCCGAACGCGTCGTCCGTGAACTTCTCCGGCGGCGACGTCCTGTCGAACTTCGTGCAGAGCCAGCTGATCAGCGTCGTGGACTCCAACCAGGTTCCGCTGTGGACGGACACCATCAAGGTGTACGCGCACACCAACACGGCGATCATCATCGACGTGGTCGGCTTCATCGTGGACCAGCCGTGGCGCATCACCAGCTCGGGCGCCGTGGTCCCCGGCCAGATGAACGTGCGCCGCCCGTCCGGCGTCGCGATCGAGCCGACCCCCGAGGGCCGGCAGTTCGACGTCCGGCACTAGGACATCGTGGGGGGAGGGGGCGTCGGCCCCCTTCCTCAGCGGGTACGCAGCAGGCGGCGCGCGACGGCCCAGTACCCGGCGGAGAGGGCGTTGAACACGCCGACGCCGGGCGGCGCGCTGATGTTGGCCGCGTCGATCCGGGCCGTCAGTTCGCGGGCGAAGACGCCGTCGGGGACCCGCCGCTCGGACTGGAGCTGGCGCCGCCGGGCCGCCACGAACGCGCGGTTGTGCCACAGCCAGGACCAGCCGGAGAACTTCTTCCGGTGCCAGCCGCCGGCCAGCGCGGACGCGACCATCGCCATTTCGGTCACGGCGAGCATCGGGGCCAGGACGAACAGGGTGCGGGTCTCGTACGTGGTGAAGAGGGTGAGGAGCCGGTTGCGCTCCACGTAGTACATCTTGCGCTCGTTGCGGGAGAACTCGTAGTGGTGCCACACGACCGCGTCGGGCACGAACTCGATGCTCAGGCCCCGGTGGTGCACGCGGATCGAGAGCTCGGTGTCCTCGTGGTACATGAAGTACTCGGGGGCGAAGCCGCCCAGCTCCCGCCACAGTTCCGTGCGGATCGCGAAGACGCAGCCGCTGACGATCGGGACCGCCCGGCGCACGGCGTGGTCGGTGGCCGGCTCGGAGAAGCCGCCGGCCCACACCATGCCCGTGTAGTGCATGGGGTTGCCGACGGTGTTCATCAGCTCCGGCTGGTCGGCGAGGCGGATCGAGCCCATCGCGAGCCCCACCGTCGGCTCGGCCGCGACGGCGACCAGGCGGGCCAGGGCCTCCGGCGCGATGACCGCGTCGGAGTTGACGAAGGCGAGGAACTCCGTGTCCGCCTCCGCCGCGCCCGCGTCGCAGCCGCCCGCGAACCCGGTGTTGGTGTCCGGGGTGATCACGCGGACCCCGGGCAGCGCCTTCACCAGATCCATCTGGTCGGACGTGCAGCCGTTGTCCACGACGAGGACCGACACGTCGACGCCCGTGGAGTCGAGGACCGCCCGGACGACCTGCTCGAGGTACGGCTCCGGGCCGTACGCGAGCACGACGGCGGCGACAGCGGGCATCATGACACGGTCTCCTTGGCTGGGCTGACCAGTTCCACGGCCGGGCGGACCCGCCAGAGCAGGACGGCGAGGACGACGGCGGCGACCGCCGAGCTGGCGACATAGGCGAACTCGACCCGCAGCCGGACGTCCCCGGGCCCGAACGTCACCGCGGCGAGGACCGCGAGCGCGAGCAGCCACACGAGGGCCTGTTCGCGGTGGCGGTGCAGGCTGATGGCGCCCTGGGCCAGCACGAGCGCGAGCATGTAGGCCAGGGTGCCGGTCGCCAGGATCGCGAAGTCGGCGGTGCCCAGCACGTCCGGGGCGTTGAAGAACACCCGGATGGCCCAGGGGCCGAGCAGGATCGCGGGTACGCCGCCGCCGATGCCGAGCAGCGCGACGACGCCGGTCGCGCGGAGCAGCAGCCGGTGGTACCCGGCGGTGTCGCCCCGGGCGAGCAGGCCGGACAGGCCGGGCAGCAGCGACGCCTGGAGGGCCGCGAACACGAAGATGGGGATCCGCGCCAGGATCAGCGCCGACAGCAGGGCCGCGACGAGCGCCGCCTCACCGGGCGCGAGCAGCTTGGCGCTGACGACCCCGATGTTGACGACGGTCTGCGCCGCGAGCGCGGAGATGGTGAGCAGGCCGAGGCCGCGGGCGTAACCGCCGAGGCTCTGCGGGCTGCCCGGGCCGAGCGCGCCCAGGGTCGGCGGGAGCGTGGCCAGGACCGCCACGACGGGGGCGACCGTCAGGACCAGCGCGTAGGCGAGGGGGGAGCGCACGTCGGCGAACACCAGCGCGAGGCTGAGGCCGATCCGCAGGCCGCCGTCGATGCCCAGCTGGATCCCGTAGGCGCCGAACCGGCCACGGCCGGCGAGGATGCCCCGGGTCGCGTAGGAGACGGCCGCGCCGACCAGGGCGCCCGCGAGCGCCGCGACCATGCCGAGGTCGCCGTCGAACAGCGCGTCGGCCAGCGGGCGGGCGCCGATCGCGAGGCAGAACAGGAGCACGGCGAGCACCGAGCCGGACACGGCGACCGCGCGGCGGGCCACCGGGGTCGCCCCGTCGCCCCGGGCCGCCCGGGCCGCGACGATCCGGCCGGTCTCCTGCTCGACGGGCAGGAACAGCCCGAAGCCGAGCGAGATGACGATCGACCACACGACCGACACCTTCGACATGTCGACGGTCGTCAGCCGGTGCCCGGCGGCCGCGATGTGCACGTAGGACGCGACGCCGAGGATGGCGAGTCCGCCGCCGACCGCGATGGTGCCGGCCGGCAGCGCCCTGATCAGGCGGTGCAGCATGTCACCGTCGGATCAGAGCGAGGAGCAGGATGATGAACGCCCGGCCGAGGTAGACGGTCGCCTTGAGGGGGGAGTGACTGGGCACGCCACCCTGCCGGGGGCGCATCTCCACGGCGACCTGGCGGACGGTGTGCCCGTCCCGGATCGCGCGGACCAGGGTCTCGATGGTGTCGCCGAGGTACTCCACCGGGTACCAGTCCGCGAAGTACTCGATCATCTTGCGGTTGGAGCACCGCAGGCCCGAGGTGGTGTCCGTCAGCTTCGTGCGCGCCAGTCGGGAGATCACCATCCCGAGCATGCCCATCGCCCAGCGGCGCGGCCCCCGGGCCTGGTACGAGCCGACGCCCGCGAACCGGGCCCCGATGACGAGGTCCGCCTGCTCGAGGCCGGCGATCAGGAGCGGCACGTACCGCGGGTCGTGCTGCCCGTCCGCGTCGACCTGGATCGTGACGTCGTAGTCGTTGTCGCGGGCGTAGCGGTAGCCGAGCCGCATGGCCCCGCCGACCCCGAGGTTGTACGGGAGGCGGAGCACCGAGGCGCCCGCGGCGCTGGCCACGGCCGCCGTGTTGTCCCCGGAACCGTCGTCGACCACGAGCACGTCGACGTCGGGCAGTTCGGTGTGGATCTCCTTGATCACCGAACTGATGGCCTCGGCCTCGTTCCAGGCCGGCATGATGATCAGGACCCGGCTGCTACTGGGCGTTCTCATTGCTCTCCAGCTTCGCGTGGATGAGGGCGACGTCCTCGGCGAGAATGCGGGTCTCCTCCTCGAGCCGGCTGACCTCCCACGACAGATGGATGCAGGTCAGGAGCAGGAAGACGACGGCGAAGAAGAGTGCCATGCTCACGCCGGACTGGATGCCGATCAGGGCGCTGAGACTGTTGAGCGCCTGGGGGAACATCGACAGCGGCAGCATCACCAGGCCGACGAAGATCCACAGGATGCCGTACTTCTCGCGGAGCTGCCGGCGGCGCAGCAGTTCGATGATCACGACGAGCACGGTCAGGCCCGTGAGCGCCGTGACGATGGTGAGATTCATGACAGTCCCTCGATGAACGCTTTGGCGAGCATCTCCCGCCACGGGCCCAGGGGTGCGACCGGAGTACGGCCCCAGGCCAGGTGACCGAGCACGCTGTTCGCCGGCCGGGCAGCCGGTCGAACGAACCGGTCACTGGTCGTCGGCAGGACCCGAGCGGGGTCGAGGCCGGCTTCTTCGAAGATCGCGCGGGCCAAACCATACCAGCTCGCCCGTCCCGCCGACGTCCCGTGGTACACGCCCGCGGGGGCGGTGCCGTCGAGGGCCGCGCGGCCCAGGTCGCGCAGCTGGACGGCGAGCGCGGCGGACCACGTGGGCTGGCCGTACTGGTCGTTGACGACCTCGACGGTGTCCCGTTCGCCGGACAGCCGGAGCATCGTGCGGACGAAGTTGGGGCCGTGCGCGCCGTACAGCCACGCGGTCCGCACGACGTAGCCGGTGTCGGGGAGGTGGCGGAGGACCGCCCGCTCGCCGACGAGCTTGCTCCGGCCGTACGCGTTGACCGGCGCGGTGGGCGCGTCCTCCGCGTGCGGCAGGGAACCCTGACCGGCCAGCACGTAGTCGGTGGAGACCTGGAGCAGCCGGGCCCCGCTGGTGGCGCAGGCCTCCGCGAGGGTGGCCACCGCGTGCCCGTTGACGGCGGTGGCCGCCTCCTCGGCGGCCTCCGCCGCGTCCACGTTCGTCCACGCGGCGGCGTTGACCACCACGTCATGGCCGGCCACCGCCGACGCCACCGCCAGCGGGTCGGTGATGTCCAGCTCCGCGCGGGTGACGGCGGTGACGTCCTCGCCGCCGAGCGCCGCGAGGAGGTCCTGGCCGAGCATCCCGGCCGCGCCGGTGACGAGCCAGCGGGTCATCGCGCGAGGGCCGCCCGCTCCTTGAGGGGCGTCCACCAGTCGCGGTTGTCCCGGTACCAGGCGACCGTGGCGGCGAGGCCCTCGGCGAAGTCGACCCGGGGCGCGTACCCCAGCTCGGTGGCGATCTTGGAGATGTCGACCGAGTACCGGCGGTCGTGGCCGAGCCGGTCGGTGACGTGGTCGACGCTGGACCAGTCCGCGCCGCACGCGTCGAGCAGCAGCCCGGTCAGCTCCTTGTTGGTGAGCTCCACCCCGCCGCCGATGTTGTAGACCTCGCCCGCCCGGCCGCCCTCGGCGACGAGCTGGATGCCCTGGCAGTGGTCGTCGACGTGCAGCCAGTCGCGGACGTTCGCGCCGTCGCCGTACAGCGGCACCCGGCCGCCGTCGAGCAGGTTCGTGACGAACAGCGGGATGACCTTCTCCGGGAACTGGTAGTGCCCGTAGTTGTTGGAGCAGCGCGTGATGACCGTGTCGAGCCCGTGGGTGCGGTGGTACGCGCGGACGAGCAGGTCGGATCCGGCCTTGGCCGCCGAGTACGGCGAGTTGGGCTGCAGCGGGTCGGTCTCGGGCCAGGAGCCCTCGTCGATCGAGCCGTACACCTCGTCGGTGGACACGTGCACGAACCGGCCGACCTCGTGCCGGTGCGCGGCGTCGAGCAGGACCTGGGTGCCGAGCACGTTGGTCAGCACGAACTGGGCGCCGCCGTCGATGGACCGGTCGACGTGCGACTCGGCCGCGAAGTGCACGATCACGTCGTGCCCGGGGACCAGCTCGTTGACCAGGTCCTTGTCGCAGATGTCGCCCTGCACGAACCGGAACTTCGGATTGTCATGTACCGGCGCGAGATTGGCAAGATTGCCGGAATAGGTTAGTTTGTCCAAAACGGTGACCTGAGCGCCGGAGTAGGCGTCATAGCTGCCGGACAACAAGCTGCGCACGTAGTGCGAGCCGATGAAACCGGCACCGCCGGTGATGAGGACCTTCACAAGGCAGGGAGTCTAGTCGAAGCCCCGTCACCCTCCGCTAAGCTACCCCGATGCGTGGAATCGTGCTCGCGGGCGGTACTGGTTCGAGGTTGTGGCCGTTGACGCAGGCCGTCTCGAAGCAGCTGATGCCCATCTTCGACAAGCCCATGATCTATTACCCCTTGTCGACCCTGATGTTGGCCGGTGTCCGTGACATCCTGGTCATCACCACCCCCGAGGACCAGTCGCAGTTCCAGCGGCTGCTCGGCGACGGATCGCGGTTCGGGATCAACCTCTCGTACACCACCCAGCCCAGCCCGGACGGCATCGCGCAGGCCTTCCTCCTCGGCGAGGAGTTCATCGGCGACGAGTCCGTGGCCCTGATCCTGGGCGACAACATCTTCTACGGCGTGGGCCTCGGCACCCGCCTCGCCGAGAACTCCGATCCGGACGGTGGGCGCGTCTTCGCCTACCAGGTCGCCAACCCGCAGGAATACGGCGTGGTGGAGTTCGACCCCGACGGCCGGGTGCTCTCGATCGAGGAGAAGCCGGAGCAGCCGAAGTCGAAGTTCGCGATCCCCGGCCTCTACTTCTACGACAACCAGGTCGTCGACATCGTCAAGGGCATCAAGCCCAGCGCCCGGGGCGAACTGGAGATCACGGCCGTCAACGAGGAGTACCTGCGCCGCGGGCAGCTGCACGTCAGCGTTCTGGAGCGCGGGACCGCGTGGCTCGACACGGGCACCTTCGGCTCCCTGGTGCAGGCGTCGGAGTTCGTCCGGGTCGTGGAGGAGCGTCAGGGGTACAAGATCGGCTGTCTCGAGGAGATCGCCTGGCGCAAGGGTTTCGTGGACGAGGCGGAACTGCGCGCCCTGGCGGAGCCGCTGCGCAAGAGTGGTTACGGAGAGTATCTGCTCGGCCTGCTCTAAACCCCCCGGCCACCCTCAGAAAGTGACTTCGCAGTGAAGATCAACCCGCTCGGCATCGAGGGCGCGTTCGAGATCGTGCCCGTCCAGCGCGGCGACAGCCGGGGCCTGTTCCTCGAGTGGTACCGCCACGACCTGTTCGCCGAGGCCAACGGCCACCCGCTCCGGCTCGCCCAGGCCAACCTGTCGGTGTCCAGCCGGGGCACCGTGCGCGGCGTGCACTACGCGGACGTGGCGCCGGGCCAGGCCAAGTACGTGACGTGCGTCCGGGGCGCGGTGCTCGACTTCGTCATCGACATCCGGGTCGGCTCGCCCACCTTCGGTCGGCACGAGGTCGTCCGGCTCGACGACGTCGACCGCCGCGAGGTGTACCTGGCGGAGGGTCTCGGCCACGCGATCTGCGCGCTGACCGACGACGCGACGCTGCTCTACCTGTGCTCGGAGACGTACGCCCCCCAGCGGGAGCGCGAGGTCTCGCCGCTGGATCCGGCGCTGGGGCTGGAGTTCCCGTTCGCCCGGGACGAGCTCATCCTGTCCGACAAGGATGTCGCGGCGCCGACGTTGGCGGAGGCCGCCGAGCGGGGGCTGCTGCCGGACTACGCGGCCTGCAAGCAGTTGTACGTCGATCTGAAGAGCTGACACGTCGCGGTACGAGGCCGGCCGTCCATAGTGGGCGGTCGGCCTTTTGGTGTCCACCCAGACGCGAGGGCGGCCCGCCCGCCTCCGTGGCCGCTACCAGGACGGCCCCGCCGTCGCGGCTACGAGGATGCCCCCGCTGTCGCCGCTACCGGGACGCCCCCGCCGGGACCGCTACCAGGACGACGTGAACTTCAGATCCGGCTCGAACGCCACCAGCTCCACGTCCAACCCGTCCGCCTGGCTCAGCGCCGCCCGCTGCGCGGGATCCACCGTCACCACCTGGTACCGGCCCGGATGCGCCCGCAGGAACGCCACGAACTCGTCCGGCGTGTGCCGGCGCTTCGTCGACGACCAGTCCCGCCAGTCCGCGAGCCCCGGGTAGTCGCGCTGGATGACCGCGATCCACACGGACACGAAGACCTCGTCGCCCCACGAGGGCAGCACGATCGTCGTCCGCCCGTCGGGGTCGGGCACCCGCAGCACCGTGTCGATCATCGCGCCCGCGTGCGGCTGGGCCAGCTTGCCCTTGAGCCGGAGCCGGCCGAGGTTGGACCCCCGGTCGTACGCGGTGGGCAGCGGCGAGTGCAGCGGGTTGAACACCTGCGCCGAGGTGACCGTGAGCGCCACGCACACCAGGGCCGCCTTCAGCCCGCGGACCCGGCCGGGGACCAGCAGCCCCTGGAGGAGGCGGCGCATCGCCAGGCCCAGGCCGACGAGGAGCACCACCGCGACCAGGTGCAGCGCCTTCTCGTAGTAGTAGGAGACGAAACCCGCCGTCCGGTACTGGAACAGCGCGATCGCCCCCGCGTACGCGCACGCCGCCGCCAGCACCGCCAGCACCATCTGACCGGTCGGCCCGAGCTTGATCCGGCTGCCGTACAGCCCGGCGACCGTGAGCCCGCCGAGGGCCAGCAGCAGCGTGCCGTTGATCGGGTCGATCGCACCCGTGGCGGTCAGGGCGGCGCCGGTGCCCACGTCGTTCTGCACCGTGCTCACGTTGATCAGCACCGGTACGGCGGACAGCGCGGCGACGACCGCGGCGGCCAGGGCGCTGAGCACCCAGCGGCGGCGCAGCCGGACCCGGTACCGGACCAGACTCGCCAGCACGGCCGCGGCGGCGACCGGCAGCACGAAGTAGTAGGTGAAGGCGATCGCCACGAACAACGCGCCCACCACGGCCACCTGTTCGCCCGTGGACGTCAGCGGCCGGATCAGCAGGGCGCACAGGACGACCAGCAGGCTGAGGCAGACCAGTTCGGCCCAGAACCCGCAGCGCATCACCGTCTGGAGGTCACCGAGGGCGGCCATCGAGGCGGCCAGCACGCCGAGGGGCAGGGCGAGCATCAGGCGGAAGCCGGGGCCGGCCACCCAGTTGATCGCCCAGGCCAGGACGCCGCACAGGAGGAGGAGCGACCCGAAGTCGTACCACATGAAGTTGTTGAGGGACGTGAGGCCGTCCGGACGGGCACCGCCGCCCCGGGCGAAGGCGTCGAGCACCGCCGCGACGAAGTGGCCGCCCTGCGGGTAGTCGATGAACGCCGGCGGCACCGTGGCCGAGGCCGCGTCCTGCCGGAGGAACGTGTACCCGCCGACGCCGCCGATCGCGTCGAAGATCATGAAGTGCGCCGCCATGTCGCCCCCGGACGCGACCTGCGCGAACCGGTCCGTGAACCGGCCGGCGCGCATCGGCCACCAGACCGTCACGAAGCCGATCAGGATCCCGAGCGGCACCACGGCGTCGATCAGCCGGAACCGGGGGACCAGGAAGAGCCGGTGGCCCCGGACCGCGGCGAGCACGGCGAGGACCGACAGGGCAGTCCCGGCGATCGGCACCGGCCCGAGCCCCCACGGCCAGACGGAGATCAGCAGCCCCGCCGCGCAGGTGGCTCCGAACAGCAGCGCCCCCGCCACGACCACCCGGTCGAGCGCGAACCGGCTACTGCGCACCAGGAGGGCCGTGCCGCCGAGCAGCACCAGCGGGAGCACCCAGTCGAGACCCACCAGGTGCGCGACCACGGCCACGAGCCAGGAGGCGGCGACACCGACGAGGGCCGTCCGTAACCGGACCGGCCAGCTCTGCGTCGACCGTGGGTCCCGGGTCGGGTCCGGCGACACCAGCCAGGCGCCCTTCATGGTAGAGATCCTCCTGGTGGGGGCCTTGTATTCTGCGGCAGCCGGTGAGCGGCTGCTCCACACTACGAGCTGTCGTCCGAGGCACCGACCACAAGGATGCAGCACGCTATCACAGCGGATCGCGCCGTCAGCGATAGCGGCTCATGTTTACCCATGCTTGCCGATTGGCCGTATTTCCTCCCACCCAACGTGACGCGGAACTCATCGGGCACCGCCCCGGACGTGTCGGACCCGGTGACTAGGGTCGGCGTGTGACTGACGTTTCGCTCCGCCGGATCGCCGGGCTGGCCCTGCCCGCCCTGGTCGTCCTCGCCGCCGAGCCGGTGTACCTGCTGGTGGACACCGCCGTGGTCGGCCACCTCGGCCGCACCGCCCTGGCGTCCCTGGCGATCGGCGGCGGGGTGCTGGCCGTGGCCGCGTGGCTCGGCAACGTGCTCGCCTTCGGCACCACGAGCCGCACCGCCCGGCTGTTCGGGGCCGACCGGCGCGCCGAAGCCGTCGCCGAGGGCGTCCAGGCCTCCTGGCTGGCCCTGGCCGCCGGCCTGATCCTGGTCGTCGCCGCCCAGTTCGGCGCGGGTGACCTGGCCCGCGCGCTCGCCGGTCCGGGCGAGGTCGCCGACGGCGCGGCCACCTGGCTGCGGATCGCCAGTCTCGGCGCGCCCGGCATCCTGCTCGCCCTCGCCGGCAACGGCTGGATGCGCGGCGTGCAGGACACCCGCCGCCCCGTGCTGTTCGTGCTCGGCGCCAACCTGCTGTCCGCCGTGCTCTGCCCGGTCCTGGTGTACCCGCTCGGCATGGGCCTGCAGGGCTCCGCCGTCGCCAACGTGATCGCCCAGACCCTCTCCGGCGCGCTGTTCGTCCGGGCGCTCCTCGCCGAGGGCGTCTCCCTGGCCCCGCACCCGGCCCGGCTGCTCCAGCAGCTCACCCTCAGCCGCGACCTGATCATCCGCGGCCTGGCCTTCCAGATCTGCTTCCTGTCCGCCGCCGCCGTGACCGCCCGGTTCGGGGCCGCCGCCCTCGCCGCGCACCAGATCGCCCTGCAACTCTGGATGTTCTGCGCCTTCGCCCTCGACGCGCTCGCCATCGCCGCCCAGTCCCTGGTCGGGGCCGACCTGGGCGCCGGCCGCGCCGCCGAGGCCCGCCGGACCGCCGCCCGGATCACCCGGATCGGGGCCGGCTGCGGGGTGGCGCTGGCCGGGTTCATCGGCGTCGGCGCGTGGTGGCTGCCGCAGGTGTTCACCACCGACCGGGCCGTCCTCGACCAGACCATGGTCGCCTGGCCGTGGTTCGTCGCGATGGAACTGATCGCGGGCGTCGTCTTCGCCCTCGACGGGGTGCTGATCGGCGCCGGCGACGTCGCCTACATGCGCAACCTGACCATCGCGGCGGCCCTGGGCGGGTTCCTGCCGGCGATCTGGCTGACGTCGGTGTTCGACCTGGGGCTGGGCGGGATCTGGGCCGGGCTGACCCTGTTCATGCTGATCCGGCTGGTGACGCTGGTGGGGAGGCTGGTGTCCGGGCGGTGGGCGGTGGTGGGGGCGGTGCGCTAGGCCGCGCCGGCTGGTGGGTGGCCCCCGGCGGACCGGCCCGGCGGCGTCTGGAAGGCTTTCCGGGTGGCGACGACAGGGCTAGTGATCGTGGACAAGCCGGCGGGGATGACCTCCCACGACGTGGTGGCGCGGGTGCGCCGCCTCGCGAGGACCCGACGGGTGGGCCACGGCGGCACCCTGGACCCGATGGCCACCGGGGTCCTCGTCCTCGGCGTCGAACGCGGCACGAAGCTCCTCACCTACGTCATCGGCAGCCGCAAGGGCTACACCGGCACGATCCGGCTCGGCCAGTCGACGATCACCGACGACGCCGAGGGCGAGTTCGTCACCGAGGTTCCGGCCGACGACGTCACCGACGAGGCGATCCGCGCGGGCCTGGCGACCATGGTCGGCCTGATCCAGCAGGTCCCCAGCTCCGTCAGCGCGATCAAGATCAAGGGCGTCAGATCCTACTCCCGGGTACGCGCCGGCGAGGACGTCGAACTCCCCTCCCGCCCCATCACGATCCACCGCCTCGACGTGGGGTCGATCCGCCGTTCCCCCGGACTCGTGGACGTCGACGTGTCGGTCGAGTGCTCCTCGGGCACCTACATCCGGGCGATCGCCCGCGACCTCGGTGTGTTGACGGGTGTCGGCGGCCACCTGACGGCCCTGCGCCGCACGGCCGTCGGGGGCTTCACCCTCGCGGAGGCCCGGACCCTGGACGAGCTGGCGGAGCTGGACGATCCGGTGAACCTGGACCTGAACACGTCCGCCGCCCGCCTGTTCCCGCGCCGCGACCTGGACGAACTGGAGGCCAAGGTGATCTCCCACGGCGGCCCGCTGTCCCCGGTCGGCATCGAGGTCCCGTACGCGGTCTACGGCCCGTCGGGCGACGTCCTGGCCATCATGGTGGAGAAGGCCGGCCGCGCGAAGCCCGAACTGGTCCTGGCCCCGGCCTGATTCCAGCAAGGATCTGTCGGGGTCGGGCCGCGAAGATCAGCGGTCCCGCTTGATCCGGCTGCCCGGACCAAGGCCCTCCTCCCCGTGTACCTCTGCCCGGCGCGGAACCTCGACAACGAGATCCGGCCAGCCGGCGAGTGGCGTCAGATCGATGTCGCCGGGATACCGCAATGCGAGGTTCCGAAGCGCCGGAAGGCGTGGAAGGCGACGCAGATCGACGGGTATCTGGGTGCGGCTGAATCTAAGCTGGTGCATCTTGGGAATTTGTTCCAGCGGAGCCAGGTCGTAACTCATGGTATCGGGAATCTCCAGAGTGGAGAGCCGGCGGAGTTCGGAAAGCGGCGCGAGACTTGTGCCCGGCTTCACGTCCAACGCTATGAAAGTCAGGCTGTCTGCCCACAGCCGCAGATCGGCGATGTCATCGATGCCCGGGCAGCCGCGTAGTGAGATCAGCCCTGGTCGGTTGAGGAAACGGAGCGGTTCGAGGCTGGTCAGATCCTGAGGGGTATCCAGGAACAGAAACCGCAACGAGCTGGCGGTTGACAGCTTCTCGAGGTCTCCACCGGTTGCCCACGTGAGCGCCAGTCCTCTGAGGGTGTCGCGGACGGCCAGTGGACCGAGATTGGTGACCCGCCGACCTCGAAGGTACAGCGTTTCCAGCCGGGGAAGACGCACGAGAGTCTCGCCGTCGACGATGTCGTTCCGGGTTCCGCCAAACCAGAGAAGATCGAGAGTGCGGAGACTCGCTGACTCCAGGGCGTGGAGATCGTTTGTGTCGACCCCGAATACGGTGAGGGACTCCAGCCCAGCAAGATCGCGCACGAAGCCGAAGTCTCCGCAGGGAGTGTCGAACAGTTGGAGCTTGAGGTGGCGCAGCGCGGGCAGGTGCTGCAGGCCGGGGACCAGACTCCGATTCGACAGGTCGAGGCGGACCTGAGGGTTTCCGTCCGGCCGGCACCCCGACAGCACATCGCGTGCGTACGTCTGAGGGTCGAAGGAGTTCCAGGCCCGGATCAGCTCGCTGACCACCACCTTCTCCGGTCGGTCCCGGTAGCGGGCGATCAGGTCCAAGGCTGCCGGATCCCCGGTCAGCCCCGCCGCGCGGATCGTCGCTGCGACCTCCTTCGCCGTGATCGGTCGCGCCGAGCCCAGCAGGTCCAGGGCCGTGTCGCCCAGCTTGGCCAGGGTCTGCGCCGTGGTCATGGTCCTCGGCGGCAGTAGTTCCGCCGCGCTGGCCCCGACCCTCGCGCGCAGGGCACCCGGCAGTTCCGGCGACGTCTCCAGGCAGGCGACCGTCACCAGGAGCAGCGTGTCGTGCGCCGTGGACCGGGAGGTGCCGGCCCGGTCGAGCAGGCCCGTGACCAGGCGTTCGCGCTGGGTGGCGGACGCGTGGCCGGCGGCCATCACCACGACCTCGCGCCACTGGTCGAGGTGCGCGTGGCTGATCAGGACCCCGATGTCGTCGGCTGCCACCGCACCCTGGGCGGCCAGATACTCCTGGAAGGTCCGGTGCACAAAGTCCACGCGGCCGTCGACCGGCTCCTGGAGGAGGCCGCTGCGCTCCAGCAGGTGCCGGAGCACCTCGGGCGCGGTCGCGCCGACCTGGGGCATGCCGTCCAACCGGCGGGCGATCCGGTCGGCCGCCTCCTCGAACCCGGCGTCGGACCAGCCGTTGCGGATCAGCCAGTAGGCCAGCTCCTGGAGGAGCAGCGTCTTCTGCGTGCGGGCCAACGTGATGTCGCCGGTGATGTGCCGCTCTGTGTCACGCCGTTCGAGGAGCATCTGCAGGGCGACGTCGTAGAGCTCCATCCGGCTCGCCGGCAGTTGGGCGCGGCGGTCCCGGTGCAGGGCGCAGAGCAGGGCGCATAGCAGCGGGTACCCGCTCAGCCGGCGCAGGTGGGCGCGACCGGCGAGGGCGGTGAACAGCTCCGACTCGTACCCGGTGAGGGTCTTTCGGTCGTCCTCGGAGCCGCAGCCGTCCCGCATGGCCTCGTGCCAGCGGTGCACGAAGACCTTCACGTCCTCCGGGGTCATGGGTTCGAGTTCGGCGGTGTCGAAGTCATCGCGGGCCAGCCAGTTCTCACTCACTGCGGCTGGGCGAGAGGTAACGACATAGCGGGCCAGAGGAAAAGCGGCGACGAGCTGGCTCAACCAGTCACGGGCGGCGGCCCGCCGGTTCTCGGCGACCTCGTCCACGCCGTCGATGAGGACGATGGCACGACCGGACCGCAACTGCTGCTGCACCCAGCCGGGGGGCATCTCGGCGGCGATGTGGGTGCCGGTCTCGGCCAGGAACTGGTCGGGAGCGGGCAGGTCCCGGCCGGCGTAGCGGCGGAGCGGTACGAAGAACGGCACCGTGTCCCGCCAGCCGGCCATGGACTCGGGGAAAGAGTTGCGGGCGCTCTGCACCGCGATCCAGTGCAGCAGAGTGGTCTTGCCGATCCCGGCCTGGCCCCGGATGAACAGGCGGTTGGACGCCGCGAGGGCGGCCTCCACCCGGGCGGTGGCCGGGGCCGTGGACTCCGGGCCGACCGACTGGTCGTGCAGCGTCCACCCCTTGGAGTTGAACAAGTCGGGGAAGACATGTCCGTGTTTCAGGAGCTGACCGGACACCGTCAGGCTCAGGTAGGCGACCGACAGGGGATACCGCCGGCTCTCGTCGGTCAGGGTCGCGCCGAAGAACTCGATCCGGTCCAGCCTGTGCGCGACCTGTTGGCGGTGGTCGGCCTCGAAGTCCTCGACGCCCCGCCGTGCCGGCAGTCGCTCCAACGCGGTCCGAACGTCTTCCAGGATCTGCGTCTCCCTGCGTAGCACCTCCTCCAGAGCGGTCATCCCACCACCGGGCAGGGTCCGGGCGACCTCGATCAGGTATCCGCAGCACTCGCGCAGCAACAGCCGGTAGAAGGCCGTCCCGTCCGCTCCGAGTCCCCAGCGGGCCGGCTCGGGGACGGGGAGCAGCCGGCGGTAGACCGAACTCGCGTCCAGGTCGGCCCGGAACAGATCGGCGTCTGTGAGCTCGGCCTCGTCGAAGGTCTCGGTGACTGCGACGACGGCTGCCAGGCGGTCGTTCTCCTCGAGCCGGCCGAACTCGTGCTCGACGAATCGGCGGATCCGGTCGTCCACCCGTTCGGCGGCCTGGTCCCGGAACCGCCGGAACTTGCGGCGGTCCCGGAGGCCACGCAGAACTCCGGCCTGCTCGTCCACGAGCTCGTGGGACAGGGCCTCTACGAGCTTCGCGTCACGGAACCAGATGCTGAACGCAGCTTTCGCCACCGCCGTGCCGAGGACCAGGGTGGCTGTCTCCAAACCGCTCATGGCGTTACACCTTGCCAGTCCGGGGCCATGAACGCCCACTTCGGACTCTCCGTCCGCAGTACCCCGATGATCGGTTGCGGCGGGGGAACGGCGCGGGTGGGGCGGGTGGGCGGATAGGCTCGGGGGTGACGAAGGGGAGTGGAGATGCAGCGCTGGCGGGGAGTGGGTTCGGCACCGGGTGGCTGGGGCCGGTCCGTGGTCACCATCGGGGTCTTCGACGGCGTGCACCGCGGCCACCAGGCCACCATCGGGCACACGGTCAAGAGGGCCGCTGAGCTGGGTGTCCAGTCCGTCGTCGTCACCTTCGACCCGCATCCGAGCGAGGTGGTGCGCCCCGGTAGCCACCCGGCGGTGCTGACCGGTCCGGAGCGCAAGGCCGAGCTGATCGAGGCGCTCGGGGTGGACGTGCTGTGTGTGATCCCGTTCACGAGCGAGTTCAGCCGGCTGTCGCCGGAGACGTTCGTGCACGACGTGCTCGTGGAGCACCTGCACGCGGCGCTGGTCGTGGTGGGGGAGAACTTCCGGTTCGGGCACCGGGCCTCCGGGGACGTGAGCCTGCTCCAGGCGCTCGGCCGGACGTTCGGCTTCGGCGTGGAGCCGGCGCCGCTGGTGAACGACGAGGGCACGGTGTTCAGTTCGACGTACATCCGGAGTCAGATCGACGCGGGTGAGGTCGGGGCCGCCGCCACCGCGCTGGGTCGGCCGCACCGGCTGGACGGCATCGTGGTTCGCGGCGACCAGAGGGGCCGTGAGCTGGGCTTTCCCACGGCGAACCTGGCGGTGAGCACCCCGTACGCCGCGGTACCCGCCGACGGGATCTACGCGGGCTGGCTGACGGAGCACGGCAACCGTCGGGCGGCGGCGATCAGCGTGGGGACGAACCCGACGTTCGCGGGGGTGGACCGCCGGATCGAGGCGTTCGTGCTGGACTACTCGGGCGACCTGTACGGGGAGCGGATCACGCTGGAGTTCGCGCACCGGCTCCGCGGGATGATCAAATACGACTCCCTGGACCCGCTCATCGCCCAAATTCAGGCAGATGTGGACGAAACACGTCGGATCCTGACTGTCTGATAACCGGTCGGGGGCGACTGGTAACCTTGACGGGTACGCCGGTTCTCGGCGTGGTCCCGCGTGCCTGCACGACGCCGCGGGCGTGGGACCAGTAAACCCCAGTTCAGTTAGAGGGAGAGTATGGCGCTCGAATCAGCGGTCAAGACCCAGATCATGCAGGAGCACGCGATCGTCGAGGGCGACACCGGTTCGCCCGAGGTGCAGATCGCGATGCTGACCAAGCGGATCTCGGACCTGACCGAGCACCTCAAGATGCACAAGCACGACCACCACTCGCGTCGTGGCCTGCTGCTGCTGGTCGGCCGTCGCCGCCGGCTGCTGAAGTACCTGGCGAAGTCCGAGATCACGCGCTACCGCGCGCTCATCGAGAAGCTCGGCCTGCGCCGATAGTTTTCCTGGGGGGAGTGGCCAGCGGGCCGCTCCCCCTCACTCCGCTCGAGGGGACGACGCACCGGTCCTCGGTAGTGGTTGCCGGACACCAGACTCCGGCGGCTTCGATCGAAGACCGGCCAGCGAGAAGAAGCTCCCCTGGGCACACCAACCCAATCAAGGAGCAGTTTTGACTGACAAGACCCCCGAGGTCGTACACCTCGGCACCCACAGCGCGACCGCCACGATCGACAACGGTTCGTTCGGCACGCGCTCGATCACCTTCTCGACCGGCCGGCTCGCCCGCCAGGCCGGGTCGTGCCTGGCCCAGCTCGGCGACACCGTCGTGCTGTCGGCCACCACGGCCAGCAAGTCGCCGAAGGAGCACTTCGACTTCTTCCCGCTGACGGTCGACGTCGAGGAGCGGATGTACGCGGCGGGCCGGATCCCCGGTTCCTTCTTCCGTCGCGAGGGCCGGCCGAGCGAGGACGCGATCCTCACCTGCCGCCTGATCGACCGGCCGCTGCGCCCGAGCTTCGTCAAGGGCCTGCGCAACGAGGTCCAGGTCGTCGAGACCGTGCTGGCGCTCGACCCCGAGCACCCGTACGACGTGGTCGCGATGAACGCCGCCTCCCTGTCCACCAAGCTCGCCGGCCTGCCGTTCTCCGGCCCGGTCGGCTCGGTGCGGGTCGCGCACATCGAGGGCCAGTGGGTGGCGTTCCCGACCCACGAGGAGACCTCGCGGGCGACCTTCGACATGATCGTCGCCGGTCGGGTCACCGAGGACGGCGACGTCGCCATCATGATGGTCGAGGCCGAGGCCACCACCAACGTGATCAAGCTGATCGCCGAGGGCTCCCCGAAGCCGGACGAGACCGTGGTCGCCAGCGGCCTCGAGGCCGCCAAGCCGGCCATCCGCGAGCTGTGCCGCGCCCAGGCCGAGCTGGCCGCCGTGGCCTCGCGCCCGTCGGTGGAGTTCCCGCAGTTCCTGGACTACCAGGACGACGCGTTCGCCGCTGTCGAGTCCGCCATCGCCGCCGACATGACGACCGCGCTGACGATCGCCGACAAGCAGGAGCGCGAGACCGAGCTCGACCGCCTCAAGGCCGTCGCGCACGAGAAGCTCGACGGTCAGTTCGAGGGCCGCGAGAAGGAGCTCAGCGCGGCTGTCCGCTCGCTGACCAAGAAGCTGGTCCGCCAGCGCGTCCTCCGCGACGAGATCCGGATCGACGGCCGTGGCCCGCGCGACATCCGGCCGCTGTCGGCCGAGGTCGGCGTGCTGCCGCGCGTGCACGGCTCGGCGCTGTTCGAGCGGGGCGAGACCCAGATCCTGGGTGTCACCACGCTGAACATGCTCCGCCTGGAGCAGTCGCTCGACACCCTCTCCCCGGAGAAGTCGAAGCGGTACATGCACAACTACAACTTCCCGCCGTACTCGACCGGTGAGACCGGCCGGGTCGGCTCGCCGAAGCGCCGCGAGATCGGTCACGGCGCGCTGGCCGAGCGGGCGCTGCTGCCCGTGCTGCCGACCCGCGAGGAGTTCCCGTACGCGATCCGTCAGGTCTCCGAGGCCCTCGGCTCCAACGGCTCCACCTCGATGGGCTCGGTCTGCGCCTCGTCCCTGTCGCTGCTGTTCTCGGGTGTGCCGCTGAAGGCCCCCGTCGGCGGTATCGCGATGGGCCTCATCTCCGACGAGGTCGACGGCAAGACGCGCTACGTCACGCTGACCGACATCCTCGGCGCCGAGGACGCGTTCGGTGACATGGACTTCAAGGTCGCCGGTACCCGGGACTTCGTCACCGCGCTGCAGCTCGACACCAAGCTGACGGGCATCCCGTCGGACGTGCTGGCGGGCGCGCTGTCGCAGGCGCACGACGCGCGGCACGCGATCCTCGACGTCATGCAGGACGCGATCGAGACCACCGGTGAGCTGTCGGAGTTCGCTCCGCGGGTCGTCAGCGTCAAGATCCCGACCGACAAGATCGGCGCGGTCATCGGCCCGAAGGGTCAGATGATCAACTCGATCACCGAGGAGACCGGCGCCGAGATCACGATCGAGGACGACGGCACGATCTACGTCGGCGCGACCAACGGCCCGTCGGCCGAGGCCGCGATCGCGAAGATCAACGCCATCGCGAACCCGACCATGCCGAAGGTCGGCGACCGCTTCCTGGGCACCGTCGTGAAGACCGCCGCGTTCGGCGCCTTCATCTCGCTGACCCCGGGCCGCGACGGCCTGCTGCACATCTCCAAGGTGGGCGACGGCAAGCGCGTCGACCGCGTCGAGGACTTCCTCAACGTGGGCGACAAGGTCGAGGTCCAGATCGCGGACATCGACAACCGCGGCAAGGTCTACCTGGACAAGGTCGGCGCCGACGGCGAGGTCATCGTGGTGGCCGGAGCCAGCGCCGGTGGCGGCGACCGTCCGCCGCGCTCCGAGGGTGACCGCGCCCCGCGCGGTGACCGCGAGGGCGGCGAGCGTCGCGAGCGCCGGCAGCGGCGCGACTAGTAGCTGATGACAGACTGGGGTCGGGCACGCAACTGTGCCCGGCCCCAGTTTCACAGGTTCCACAGCTACCCCCCTGACAGGAGCACACGTGGCGGAGGCTACGAACACAGCCCGGGCCCGAACCCGCACACTGGAGGCCGACCCCCTCGGTGGCACCGTGCGCAGTACGGTCCTCCCCGGTGGCCTCCGGGTGATCACCGAGTCCGTCCCCGCGATGCGCAGCGTGTCGATCGGGTTCTGGGTCGGGATCGGCTCCCGCGACGAGACCCCCACGTTGTCGGGGGCCTCGCACTTCCTGGAACACCTGCTCTTCAAGGGCACGAAGCGGCGGTCCGCGTTGGACATCTCGTCCGCGATCGAGGCCGTCGGCGGTGAGACGAACGCGTTCACCTCCAAGGAGTACACCTGCTACTACGCGCGGGTGCTCGACAACGACCTGCCGCTGGCCATCGACGTGCTCTGCGACGTGATCTCCTCCTCCGTCCTCAACGAGGACGATGTGGAGACCGAGCGGGACGTGATCCTCGAAGAGATCGCCATGCACGACGACGAGCCCGGCGACGAGGTGCACGACCTGTTCACGAAGGCGATCTTCGGCGAGCACGCGCTGGGCCGGCTCATCTCCGGTACCGAGGAGACGATCACCGCCCTGACCCGCAAGCAGATCGCGGGCTTCTACCACCGCCGCTACACCGCGCCCGAGATCGTGATCGCGGCCGCCGGCAGCCTGGAGCACTCCGCCGTCGTGAAGCTGGTCCGGGCCGCGCTGAAGGACACCGCGCTGCTCGGCGGCGAGGGCGCGCCCGTGCCCGCGAGGCCGCAGGGCAGTCTGGTGCGCACCCGGTCGGGGCAGCTCAGCGTCGTGGACAAGGACACGGAACAGGCTCATCTGGTACTCGGGTGCACGTCCATGACCCGGCACGACGAGCGCCGGTTCGCGCTCGGGGTGCTCAACAACGTGCTCGGCGGCGGGATGTCCAGCCGGCTGTTCCAGCTGGTCCGCGAGCAGCGCGGCCTGGCGTACTCGGTGTACTCCTACACCTCGCAGTACGCCGACGCCGGCACCTGGGGCGTGTACGCGGGCTGCACCCCGGCCAAGGCCGACGAGGTGCTCGGCATCATCCGGGACGAGCTGGCCAACGTCGCCGCGAACGGCATCACGGCGGCCGAGCTGGCCCGGGGCAAGGGCATGCTCAAGGGCGGTTTCGTCCTGGGGCTCGAGGACACCGGTTCGCGGATGAGCCGGCTGGGTAAGGGCGAGCTGCTGTACGGGGAGCTGCTCTCCGTGGACCAACTCCTCAACAGGGTCGACGCCGTCACCCTGGACGAGGCGAACGCGATCGCCAGCGAGCTGTTGACCCGCCCGATGTCGCTGGCGGCGATCGGACCATTCGACGGGCACGATTTCTCAGGAGTAGTGAGGTCGTCATGACGGAGCAGGAGCCGCTGCCGGTCGGTGTGCTGGGCGCACGGGGCCGGATGGGCATCGAGGTGTGTCGCGCGGTCAACGACGCCGACGACCTCGAACTGGTCGCGATGGTCGACGCGGGCGAGGGCCTGTTCAGCGTCACCGACGCCGGCGCGAGGGTCGTGGTGGACTTCACCAGCCCGGAGACGGTGATGGACAACATCCACTGGTGCGTCGAGCAGGGCGTCAGCGTGGTCGTGGGCACCAGCGGGTTCACCCCGGAGCGGCTGCACCGGGTCGAGCACTGGCTGAAGCACAAGCCCGACGTGGGCGTCATCGTCGCCCCGAACTTCGCGATCGGCGCGGTGCTGATGATGGAGTTCGCCGCGAAGGCCGCCCCCTACTTCCCGTCGGTCGAGATCGTGGAGCTGCACCACCCGGGCAAGATCGACGCCCCGAGTGGTACGGCGCTGCACACCGCCGAGATGATCGGCGCGTCCCGGGCGGCGGCCGGCGTCGGCCCGTCCCCGGACGCGACGAAGACCGCGCTCGACGGCGCGCGCGGGGCCGAGGTGGCCGGGGTCCGGGTGCACTCGGTCCGCTCCGCCGGCCTGGTCGCGCACCAGGAGGTGCTGCTGGGGACCGGTGGGGAGACCCTCACGATCCGGCACGACTCCCTGGACCGGGTGTCGTTCATGCCCGGGGTGCTGCTCGCGGTGCGCGAGGTGCTCAACCGGCCCGGCCTGACCGTGGGCCTCGGCCCGCTGCTCGGCCTGTAGTCGTACTCGAGGACGTCAGCTGTCCGTGGGACCGCTGACGTCCTCGTTCAATGAGACGTGCAGCCGCACCTGGGGAACCAGGACGTCGGCCATGTCGAGAGCCCGGCGAGCGCCGTCGGGCTCCCATCCCGCTGAGGTGAGGAAATTGATGGTCGCCGGGGCCTGGTCGAAGGCCCAGGCCAGGGCGGTGCTGAACCCGTCGTCGCGCCAGTGCGCGGTGGCGGCGGACAGCAGCCGGCTGCCGTGGCCCCGACGGCCCCACCGGGGCTCCACGAGCAGCTCCGTGAACGCCCCCGCGTCGGGGACCTTGTCGTCGGCGTCGGCCGGGCCGATCGCGGCGAACCCGACGGTGTGCTCCTCGGCGCCCTGCTCGACGGCGACCAGCACCCGGAAGCGCGGGCCGGGCGGTTCGAGGACCGCGGTGCGCCAGTGCGCGGCGAGGGTGTCGGCGTCGAGCGCGGCGAGGATCTCCCGGGGCACGAGCTTGCGGTACGCGACCCGCCACGTCTCCAACTGGATCCGTGCGAGGTCGGTGGCGTCCCCTGGACGCGCTGGTCGAACGAATCCGAGCGCCATGCCGAAAAGCCTACGTGGGTCGTTTCGTACTCTGGACACCGGCAGTGTCACCGATGGTTGGGTGGAGTCTTGATCGAGAGTCGTAAGCAGCGACTGTCCGCGTACGTGGCGTCGCAGGGTGGGCGCTTCTACGCGCAGCTCGCGTTCGTGGCGGTGCTGTCGGGCGTCGTGTGGTTGCTCGCCGACCGGTTCGGTGGCCAGCACCACCTGTTCGACCTGCGGATCTACCGGAAGGCAGTGACCTTCTGGTTGGCCGGTAACGACATCTACGACTACTCGCAGCCCGACGTGATCAACGGCACTCTCGGGTACACGTACCCGCCGTTCGCCGCCGTGCTGATGAGCCCGATGGGCGTGCTGCCGTACGGGTTCGTGAAGTGGTTCACGATCGGCACGACGCTGCTGGTCGCCATCCTCACCACGTACTGGATCATGAAGCCCGTGGCGATGCGCCGGGGCTGGCCGGTCTGGTTCGCCACGTCGGTCACCACGGCGCTGATCTTCGCCCTGGAGCCGATCCGGGAGACGATGAGCTTCGGCCAGATCAACCTGTACCTGGTCGCGCTGGTCCTCGGTGACCTGCTGATCCTCGGCGGCCGGGGCTCGAAGTGGACGGGCGTCGGGATCGGCGTCGCCACGGCCATCAAGCTGACCCCGGGCTTCTTCATCCTGTACCTGCTGGTCACCCGCCGGTGGCGCGCGGCCGGGGTCTCCGTCGCGGCGGCCGGCGCGGCCACCCTGCTGGCGGCGGCGCTGGACTGGCACAGCTCGTGGCGGTTCTACACCAGCGTGCTGTGGGACACCGAACGCGTCGGGTTCCCGGACAACCCGGGCAATCAGGCCATCAACGGCATGGTCGCCCGGATCGACGACATGGTGCCGGTCAGCTCCGGCGGCAAGCTCGTCTGGCTGGTGCTCGCCCTCGCCGTCGGCGGCTACGGACTGTGGCGGGCGGCCCAGGCGCACCGGGCCAAGGACGAGCTGGCGGCGATCACGATCACGGGGCTCGCGGGCGTGGCGGTCAGCCCGGTCAGCTGGACCCACCACCTGTACTGGATCGTCCCCGCCCTGGTCATCCTCGTCGACGTCGTGCTGGACGCCCCGGGCGAGAAGAAGGCCTGGTGGCGGATCGGCCTGATCAACCTCGTGTACTGGTCGTTCACGATGTCCCTGGTCTGGTTCTTCCGTCGCACGCCCGGTCACCACCGGAACAACAACCTGCCGAGCGCGGTGGGGGAGAACGCGTTCGCGATCCTGATCGTGGCGCTGCTGATCTTCACGCCGTTCCGGCCGGGGATCGACGGGCGGGCCGGGTCGTGGGCGCGGGTCGAGGAGCCCGAGGCGCAGCCGGTTCCGGTCTAGGCGCGGGAGGAGGGGCCCGGGTCAGCCCCGGGCCGGGGCGGCGTGGGCCTCCCGGGCCACTTCAGCGGGCTACCCGGGCCACCTCAGCGGGCTTCCCGGGCCGGAACAACGGGGCTGCCGGGTCAGCCCGGCAGGGTGTAGAGCAGGGTCGGCAGGCTCAGGCCTTCGCGGTCGTAGACCTTGGTCGCGCCGTCGGCGACGAAGCCGTACCGCTCGTAGAACCGGCGGGTGGTCGCGTTGCCCTCGGCGCACCACAACCGGACGGCCCGCAGGCCCGACCCGGTGGCCGCGACCAAGCCGGTGTCCGTGACCGCCCCGGTCCCCGTGACCATCCCGGTCCCCGCGACCGACCCGGCCACCGTGTCGCCCGGCGGCACCCGGCCGCCCAGCCGGCCCACCGCCGCGTCCATCAGCGCCCGCCCGATCCCGTGCCCCTGCCGCCCGGGGTCGACGTAGATCGCGTACACCTCGGAGAGTTCCGGGTCTTCGCGGTCCGCCCCGAAGCTGGCGAACCCCACGATCACCCCGTCGAGCACCGCGACGATCCGGTGCCGGCCCGGCGTGCCGAGCACGGCCCGCTGCTGCTCCAGCCACGCGCCGGCGTCGATCGCGTCGAGGTAGGCGTCGGGCACGAGGCCCCGGTAGGCGTCCTTCCAGGTGCGGACGTGCACGTCGACGGTCGCCGGCAGGTCGGTCCCCGTCGCGTCCCTGATGATCAGCATCCGGAAATTGTCGGACCCGTTGGCTACGCTGTCGAGCACTATGAGCATTCCGGACACGCTGACCGTCGCCCAGGCCCGGCGGATCACCCTCGCCGCCCAGGGTTTCGCCGACCCCCGCCCGGCCGGCGTGCCCGACGCCCGGCACGCCCGCAAGGTCATCGGCCGCCTCGGTCAGCTGCAGATCGACTCGGTCAACATCCTGGCCCGCGCGCACTACCTCCCGATGTACTCGCGCCTCGGCCCCTATCCGCACGACCTCCTGACCAGGGTGTCGACAGGCCAGAACCGCGACCTCTTCGAGTACTGGGGGCATGAGGCCGCCCTGGTCGACGTCCGGCTCCACCAGCACCTGCGCTGGCGGATGGCCCAGGCCGACGACAAGGCCTGGGGCAACATGCGCAAGGTCGTCCGCGAGCAGCCCGAGCTCGTCGCGTGGATCCTGGAGGAGGTCCGGGACAAGGGCCCGCTGACCGCCCGCCAGATCGAGCACGACGTCCCGGTGGAGAAGAACCACTGGGGGTGGAACTGGAGCGTCGCCAAGCAGGCCTTGGAGTATCTGTTCTGGGCCGGCAGGGTGACCGCCAGCCACCGCAACAGCCAGTTCGAGCGGGTGTACGACCTGCCCACCCGTGCCCTGCCCCCCTTCGTGACCGAGACGGCCGACCCCCCGCTCGCGGAGTCGTACCGGGCGCTGGTCGAGGTCGCCGCCCGCGCGCTGGGCGTGGCGGCGGAGCCCGAGCTGCGCGACTACTTCCGACTGCCCGTCGAGGCGACGAAACCGGCGATCGCGGCGCTGGTCGCCGAGGGGGTGCTCACCCCGGTCACGGTCGAGGGCTGGAAGAAGCCGGCGTGGCTGCACGCCGACGCGCGGCTGCCCCGCTGGGTGCGGGCGAGCACGCTGGTCAGCCCGTTCGACCCGCTGATCTGGGAGCGGGGCCGCACGGAGCGCCTCTTCGACTTCCGGTACCGGCTGGAGATCTACACCCCGGCCCCCAAGCGCGTGCACGGCTACTACGTCCTGCCGTTCCTGCACGGCGACCGGCTGACCGCCCGGGTCGACCTCAAGGCGGACCGGGCGGCGGGGGTGCTCCGGGTGCCGGCCGCGTGGCTGGAGCCGGGGGCCGACCCGGGGGAGACGGCGGTGGCGTTGGCGGCGGAGCTGCGGCGGATGGCGGGCTGGCTCGGGTTGACCGAGGTGGCGCTGCCGGACCGGGGCGACCTGGCCCCGGAGCTGTCCCGCGCGTTGCGCTGAGGCCGCCCGTCCTGCGCGCCCCGGGCCGACGCCCGCCTTGTGCTGACGCCGCTCGTCACCCGGGGGCGAGGCCCCGGGCCGTCCGCGACGGGGTGCTCCGCGCTGAGCACGGTCGAGGGGACAACCTCCGCGAAGTTGTCCCCTCGGCACCCGGAACCTGTCCCGGCCTCGGACCGGCCGCCTCCGAATGCCCTCCGGCCTCCGAGTGCCGCCGGCCCGGCGCACACAGCCCGGGGCTGCCGCCGCCCGCCGGCTACGGCCGCCGGAACACCACCGAGACGTCGTTCCGTAGTACCGGGTCGTGGTAGAGGTAGCGGACCCCGGCGGTACCCGTCTGGTTCTCGATGCCGACGGTCGCCGTGCCGCCGCGTTCGTCGACCTGCGCGTCGATCCCCTGGTAGCCGAGCCGGATCTCGCCGTTCGGCGACAGTGTCACCGAGAACGTGACCCGGCGGGTGGGCTGCCCCTTCACGTACACGTCGCGCCATTCCACGGTGAACGCCCCCGGGGCCGAGGAGGTGAGCACGGCCGAGGACGCGTCGAGGACGAAGTCGCGCCAGAACGGGTAGATGGCCCCGTTGGGCGCGGCCGTGCCGGGGATCGACCCGTGGTCGGGGTAGGAGACGGTGCCGCCGAAGGACAGGATGCCGTTGGTGTCCACGGTGGCCTGGGTGTAGCTCTGGGCGTAGTAGGGGAAGGCGAACGGCAGGTTCACCGTCGCGAGGGCGTTGTCCCCGGTCAGGGTGATCCGCTGCGTCCCGGGCACGAACGGCAGCGCCCCGTCGACGCAGGTGTGGCCGTAGGAGTCGGTGCGCGCCGTGACCCGGATGTCGACCGTCTTCGGCCCGTCGAGGACCACGGAGGCGGTGGCGGGGGTGACGCACCGGCCGCGGCCGAGGGTGACGGTCACGCCGTACGTGTCGGGGGTCAGGCCGGTGAAGGCGTACCCGCCGGTGGCCGTCGTGGTGGTGCTCCGCCCGCCGGGGTTGAGGGTGACGGTGGCCCCGACCAGCGGTTTCCCGGTGCTGTCGACGAGGGCCCGCCCGCTGATCCCGAGCTCCCCGGAGATGGCCGTGTACGTCGCGGTGTGGGTGGCGGGACCCGAGGCGGTCACGCTGTGCGTCTGGGCCCCGCCGTCCGACCAGCTGGCGAAGGCGTAGGACTGGTCGCCGAGCAGCTGCGGGGTGGGCGCGCTGACCGACTCGACGGTGCCCACGATCATGGTGCGGGTGAACGGCGTGGCCTCGGTGGCGGAGCCGACGGTGACCTGGAGCCCGGGCGGGCTGGACTCGAACCGGATGTCGGTGGTCAGCGGGTCGAGCCGGACGCTGGTGCTGCCGGTCAGCCCGGTGGAGTCGGTGGCGGTGAGCCGCAGTTCGAGGTGGGAGGGGTAGCCGTGGCCGGGGGCGACGAAGCTCCCGCCGGTACCCGTGAAGTCCTGCAGTGGGTGGGCGTGGCACTCGCCGGCGGTGTCGCAGTGGTGCAGGATCAGCTCCCAGCGCAGCCGGTTGCCGGGGATCGTGCCGTCCTGCGGGTCGGTGCCGTGCCCGGTGAAGGCGATGGTCTCGCCGACCTTCCACCGCAGCTGGCCGCCGGGGGAGTCGATGACGGCGGTGGGCGGGGCGTTGCCGGGGTGCACGACGGTGCTGGTGGTGGCGCTGGCCCCGGCGGGGTCGGTGACGGTGAGTTTCGCGGTCCGGTCGCCGGGGGTGGGGTAGGTGAAGCTGGCCGTCACCCCGGTCGCGTCGACGGTGCCGTCGTTCTGGAAGTCCCACTTGTAGGTGAGCGGGTCGCCGTCGGGGTCGGTGCTGCCGCTGGCGTCGAAGGCGACGGTCAGCGGGGCCGGTCCGTGGTCGGGGGTGGCGGTGAAGGCGGCCACGGGCGGCCGGTTGGCGGCGAAGTACCGGATCCGGCGGACCGTGCCGCCGTTGAGGTCGACGTAGTACACGTGGCCGCCGGGGCCGACGGCCAGGTCGACGGGGTTGGCGGCCTCGGTGACGAAGGTGGTGATCCGGGTGGGGTCGGGTAGCCCGTCGGGCCCGGCGCGCATCGCCCAGACGCACTTGCGGCTGTAGTCGGCGAAGAACAGCGCTTTCCGGTACTCGGCGGGGTAGCTCCCGGTGTCCGGGTAGAACGCGAGCCCGGACAGCGCGCCGCCCCCGTTGGGGCAGTTCTCGCCGGGTACGACGGGTGAGCTGTGCTTGTAGGTGAAGTACGGCGCGGTCTGCCCGCCGGCGGTGTACAGGCTCTCGCACAGGTCGAGGTTGGCCGCGTCGTAGCCGGGCTGGCGGGCGGGGCCCTCGAAGCACGGCCAGCCGAGGTTCGCGCCGGGCGTGACCCGGTTGATCTCGTCCCAGGTGTTCCAGCCGGTGTCGCCGACCCACACCTCGGAGGTGCCGGGGCGGACGGCGAGCCGGAACGGGTTGCGCATGCCGTACGCGGAGATCCGCCGGGCGTTGGCGTTCATGGAGGAGTGGTACGGGTTGCCGGGCAGACCCTCCCCGGTGGCCGGGTCGATCCTGATCACGGCGCCGGACAGCCCGGTCGGGTCGCCGGTGGTCCGGACGTCCTGGGCCCGCAGCGCGCCGGCCTCGGAGGTGGGCGGGGTGGGGGCGGAGCCGCCGGGGTCGCCGCACGGGTTGCCCTTCTGCCCGTGGTCGGCGTACGTGAAGCTGGCGCCCTCCCCGGCGGAGGCGTACAGCGCGCCGTCGGCCCCGAACTTCAGGTCGCCGACGGAGTGGCTGGGGAACTGCTGGCACCAGTCGGTGATCAGCACCTGTTCGGGGCCGGTCATGTGGTTGCCGGCGGCCTGGAGCCGGGACAGCCGGCCGGTGACGACGCAGCCGTTGACGGTGGCGCCGGGCGGGTCGGGGCAGACGTCGCCCCAGGCGGGGGAGGTGCCGCCGGGCTTGGCGTCGTAGGTGTAGAGCACGTAGACCCAGGGGTCGGCCGGGAAGTTCGGCGCGAGGGCCAGGCCGAGCAGGCCCCGGTCCCAGAAGTTGTGCACCTTGGCGGACAGGTCGGCGAAGACGTCGGGGGTGGGGTCGGTGAGGGAGTCGTACACCTTGATCACGCCGCCCTTCTGGGCGACGAACACCCGGCCGTCGGCCGCGAACTCGATGTTCGTGGGGGCGGCCAGCCCGGTCAGGACGGTCTCCTGGACGAAACCCGGCGGCAGGGCGGTAGCGGCGCGGGCCGGGTCCCCGGTGAGCCCGAGGCACACCGGGGACATGACGGCGAGGGTGAGGACGCTTCTGAGTAGCACACCACGAATCGTCATGGAGCGATCATAAGAAACCTTTTCGGGTACTGGATGATAAATGGTAATGAATGCTATGGACGGCGGAACAGCACCGAGATCCCGTCGCGGAGGACCGGCTCCCCGTGCGAGTAGCGCAGCCCCACGGTGCCGGTCTCGTTCTCGATCCCCACGGTGGCGGTCCCGCCCTGCTCGTCGGCCCGGGCGTCGAGGTCGCGGTAGCCCACCTCGATGTCCCCGGCGGCGGTCAGCGTGACGGAGAAGGTGATCCGGTGCGACCGGTAGCCGTAGATGTAGGCGTTGCGCCACTCGACCGTGAACGTGCCCGGTCCTGCGCTGGTCAGGACCTGCGAGCTGGCGTCGAGCCCGAGGTCGCGCCAGAACGGGTAGACGGCCGCGTTCGGGGCGCTGGCGGCGGGCAGGTCGACGTTCGCCGCCGCCGAGGTGGCCGTGCCGAACGCGAGCACCCCGTTGCTGTCCACGGTCGCGGCCGTGTACGTCTGCCCGTAGTACGGGAAGGCGAACGGCAGCGTCACCGGGGCCACCTTGTCGTCGCCGGTCAGCGCCAGCGGCGTCGCGCCGGTCCGGAACGGGCGGGCCGCGTCGACGCACGTGTGGCCGTACCCGTCGGTGCGGGCCGTGACCGCCAGGTCGGCGACCTTGGGCCCGTCGACGATCACCGAGGCCGTGGCGGGGGTGACGCACCGGCCGAGGCCGAGGCTCGCGGTCACGCCGTACGTGCCGGGGGTCAGGTTGGTGAACGCGTACCCCCCGGTGGCGGAGGTCGTGGTGGTCTGCCCGCCGGGCGTCAGGGTCACGGTCGCACCGCTCAGGGGACGCCCGGTGCCCGCGACGGTCGCGGTGCCGGTGATCGACAGCGCGGACGAGATCGGGGTGTAGCTGGCGGTCAGGGTGGCCGGGGTGGCCGGCGCGACGAGGACGTGGGTCTGCGCGCCGCCGTCCGACCAGCTGCCGAAGGCGTACGCCTGCCCGCCCACCACCTGCGGCGTCGGCGCGCTGACCGACTGGGACGAGCCGACGATCACGGTGCGGGTGAACGGCCCGGTCCCGGTCGCCGACCCCACGGAGACCTGGAGGCCCGCCGGGGCGGTCGCGAACGTCAGGTCGACGGTGCGCGGGTCCAGCCGCACGGTGCTCGTTCCGGTCAGGCCGGCCGAGTCGGTGGCGGTGAGGATCAGGTCCAGGTGCGACGGGTACTCGTGGTCCGGGGCCGTGAACGTCCCGCCCGCCCCGTCGAACTCCCGCACCGGGTGGCTGTGGCAGTCGGTGGCCGACGAGCAGTGCTGGAGCACCAGCTGCCAGTGCAGCCGGTTCGCGGGCAGGGTGCCGTCCTGGGTGTCGGTGGCGTGCCCGGCGAAGGTGACCGTGTCGCCGACCTTCCACAGCAGCGAACCGGCGGGGGAGTCGATCACGGCGGTCGGGGGCGAGTCCCCCGGGCTGATCTGCCGGGTGGTGCTCGCCGCGGCCCCGGTGGAGTCGGTGACGGTCAGCTTGGCGGTGCGCGGCCCGGCCGTGGCATAGGTGTACGACGCGGTCCGGCCGACGGCGTCCTCGGTGCCGTTGTTGTCGAAGTCCCACCGGTAGCTGAGGATGTCGCCCGGGTCGGGGTCGGTGCTCCCGCCGCCGTCGAACGCGACGGTCAGGGGCGCCGGGCCGGTCGACGGGGTGGCGGTGAACGCGGGCACGGGCGGGCGGTTGGCCGGGTAGTACCGCAGGCGGCGGATCGTGCCGCCGTTGAGGTCGGCGTAGTAGACGTCCCCGCCGGGGCCGATCTCCAGGTCGGCGGGCCCGGCCGCGCCGGACGCGAACGTCTGGATCTTCGTCGGGTCGGGCAGGCCGTTGGCCCCGACGCCCATCGACCAGATGCAGTTGCGGCTGTAGTCGGAGAAGAACAGGCTGTTCTGGTACTGCGCCGGGTACGTCCCGCCGCTGCCCGGGTAGAACGCGAGCCCCGAGATGGCCGAGCCCCCGGTCGGGCAGGCCTCCCCGGTGACGACCTTGCTGGCGTGGTTGTACGTGTAGTGGGGCGCGGTGACGCCGCCGGCGGTGTACAGGCTCTCGCACAGGCTCACATTCACGTTGTCGTACAGATCCTGCCTGCCGGTTCCCTCGTAGCACGGCCAACCGAAGTTCCCCCCGGGCGCGGCGAGCCGGTCGATCTCCTCCCAGGTGGTCCAGCCGACGTCGGCGGCCCACACCTCGGACGTCCCGGGCCGCACGGCCAGCCGGAACGGGTTGCGCAGCCCGAACGAGGAGATCCGGCGCGCGTTGGCGTCCGCCGAGGACGCGTACGGGTTGCCGGGCAGCCCGGCCCCGGTCGCCGGGTCGATCCGGATCACGGTCCCGTCCAGCCCGGTCGGGTCGGCGGTGGTCCGCACGTCCTGGGAGCGCAGCGCCCCGCCCTCCGCGCCGGGCGGGGCCGGGTTCGCGCCGCCGGGGTCGCCGCACGGGTTCACCGGGCTGCCGTCCTGGCCGTAGTCGGTCCAGTTGAAGCTGGCCCCGTCGCCGGCGGAGGCGTACAGCGCGCCGTCCGCCCCGAACACCAGGTCCCCCACGGAGTGGCTCGGGTACTGCTGGCACCAGTCGGTCACCAGCACCTCCTCGGGCCCGCTCATCTGGTTGCCCACGGCCTTGAGCCGGGACAGCCGGCCGGTGACCACGCAACCGTCGGCGGTGTCCCCGGGCGGGTTCGGGCAGGCGTCACCCCAGGTGGGCGCCGTGCCGCCGGGCTTGGCGTCGTAGGTGTAGAGCACGTAGACGTACGGGCTGGTCGGGAAGTTGGGGGCCAGGGCCAGGCCGAGCATGCCCCGGTCCCAGAAGTTGTGCACCTTGGCGGACAGGTCTGCGAAGGTGTCCGGGGTGGGGTCGTCCAGCGAGTCGTACACCTTGATCACGCCGTTCTTCTGGGCGACGAAGATCCGCCCGTCCGGTGCGAACTCGATGTTCGTCGGTTGGTTCAGGCCGGTGAACACGGTCTGCTCGACGAAGCCGCTCGGCAGGCCGGCGGCCGTCGCGGACGGACCCGGAACGAGGGTGGCCGCGAGGAGGCCGGCGGCCGTGAGCAGGCGACGGAGCTTCATGCGAAGCAGCATATGAAGGAAGCTCAATATAGAGAGTGTCGGATGCGTGACTCTCCGGAGGTGATCTGGGAGCCCCTGACACGAAAAGAACGCAGGTTGTACCGTGTGAATGTCGACCGAGATGAAGAGGTGCTGGTGTCATGGCGGAGCCCGTGGGCGGACACGTCCCGTATCCCTATCCGCTGCCCGAACCGGGCAGGTTCACCCGGTTCATGACCCGGATCGTGGAGAAGCCCGCGTGGCTGGCCCCGGCCGTGGCGGTGGGCTGCTTCGGCGGCGCCGTCGCGTACACCCTGCTGATGGACCCGACGGTGGCCCAGGCCGGCGCGGTGCCGACCTGCGCGATGAAGCTCCTGACCGGGTTCGACTGCCCGGGCTGCGGCGGCACCCGCGCGTTCTGGTACGTGCTGCACGGCAACCTGCCCGAGGCGGCCCGGCACCACATCCTGGTGCTGTTCGCGCTGCCGTTCCTCGTCTACACGTTCGTCTCGTGGGCGTGGAACCGGATGGCGGCGTCGAAGATCCCCGCGCTCCGGTTGCCACCCCAGACGATCGCGGTCTTCCTCGTCGCCTGGGGCGTGTTCTCGGTGCTGCGGAACCTACCGTGGGCACCGTTCACCATGTTCTACGTTTGACCTGTTCACACGGAAAAGCCCGGGCCTCGGCCCGGGCTTTTCCGTTACCTCACGTCCGTCGGAACAGGACCGTCAGGGTGTCCCTGAGCACCGGATCCGCGAAGGAGTACTGCAGGGCCGTCGACCCGTCCGGGCTCTCGATCCCCACGGTCGACGCGCCGCCCTGCTCGCTGGCCCGCGCGTCCAGGTACTGGTAGTTGAACCGGATGTTCCCGTTCGGCGACAGGATCACCTCGAAGTTCAGCCGGTAGGACTTGTACCCGTAGATGTGCACGTTGTTCCAGTCGATGACGAACTCGCCGTTGACCGTCGCGGTGCGCAGCTGCGAGCTGGCGTCCATCTTCAGGTCCGCCCAGAACGGGTAGACCGCGTTGTTCGGGGCCGACGCCGTCGGGATCGCCCCCCGGTTGATCACCGCGGACGGCATCGACGTGAACGACAGCATGCCGTTGGTGTCGACCCAGGCGGTGGAGTAGTTCCCGCCGTAGAACGGGAACGCGAACGGCAGACTGAGCTGCTGCACCGCGTCGTCCCCGGTCAGCGGCTGGACGGCCGTCCCGGGCACGTACGGCCCGGCCGTGGAGTCCACGCAGCTGTACCCGGAGTTGTCGTGCAGCGCGATCACGGCCACGTTCGCCGTGGTCGGCCCGGCCACGGTCACCGACGCGGTGTGCGGGGTGACGCACCGGCCCAGGCCCAGCGTGACCGTGACCCCGTAGTTGCCGGAGGTGACCCCTGCGAAGGAGTACCCGCCGGTCGCCGACGTGGTCGTGGTCTGCCCGCCCGGGTTCAGCGTCACGGTCGCCCCGGGCAGCGGGCGCGCCGTGCCGTTGATGGTGACCGTCCCGGCCAGGCCCTGCTGCTGCGGGGCCCCGGCCGTGAAGTTCGCCGTGTACGTCGTCTCCGCCGCCGGCGCGTCGACCACGTGGGTCTGCGCCCCGCCGTCCGACCAGCCGGTGAACGTGTAGGTCACCCCGTTGAGGGTCTGCGGGCTCGGCGCGCTGATCGAGTTGTGCGAGCCGGAGATGACGACCTGGGCGCTGGGCGCGGGCTCCGTGCCGTACGCCGTGGACAGGGTCAGCCCGGGCGGGTTGGTCGCGAAGTTCAGCTTCGTGGTCTTCGGCTGCAGCGGCCGGGACGTGGTCGCGGTCCGCCCGCCGGAGTCCGTGGCCGTGAGCACCAGCTCCAGGTGCGACGGGAAGTCGTGGTCCGGGGCGTCGAACGCGCCGGAGGCCACGCCGTTGAAGTTCTGCAGCACGTGGGTGTGGCAGCTGGTGTCCTCCACGCAGTGCTCCAGGCGCAGCTCCCACTTCAGCGCGCTCGGCGGCAGGGCGCCGTCCTGCGCGCTCGTGGCGTGCCCGGAGAACGTGATGTGGTCGTCGACCTTCCAGGTCAGCCCGTCCGTCGGGGTGTCGATCACGGGGACCGGCGCGCCCACGCCCACGGCGACGGGCACGGTCGTGCTGCTGCTGGCCCCGCCGGGGTCGGTCACGGTCAGTTTCGCCGTGAACGAGCCGGTGCCGGTGTAGGTGAAGCTGGGCTGCGGCGTGGTCGCGTCGACCGTGCCGTCGTTGGTGAAGTCCCAGGCGTAGCTCAGCGCGTCGCCGGGGTCGGGGTCCGACGAGCCGGTCCCGTTGAACTGCACGGTCAGCGGGGCGGGGCCCGAGGTCGGGTTCGCGGTGGCCACGGCGGTCGGCGGCTGGTTGCCGGCGAAGTACCGGACCCGGCGGATCGTGCCGCCGGACATGTCGGCGTAGTACAGGTCGCCGCCGGGGCCGATCGACAGGTCGGTGGGGGTGGCCGCGCCGCCGTCGAACAGCTCGACCTTCGTCGGGTCGGGCAGGCCGTTGGCCCCCGGCATCATCGCCCAGATGCAGCTGCGGGCGTAGTCGGCGAAGAACAGCGCCCCGTTGTACCGGCCGGGGTAGTTGCCCTTGCTCGACTGGTAGAAGGCCAGCCCGGTCGGGGACGAGCCGTCGATGGCGCAGTTGTCCCCGGGCACCACGGCGTCCGCGTGGTTGTACGCGAAGTACGGCTTCGTCGTGGAGTTCGGCGTGTTGTACAGCGAGGTGCACAGGTTGAGCCCGGCGCTGCCGTAGCCGCTGGTCTTCTGGAGCCCGCCGTTGTCGCCCTCGTAGCAGGGCCAGCCGAAGTTCTGCGGGGTGGCGGCCTTGGGGTTGACGACCCGGTTGATCTCCTCCCACTTGCGCCAGCCCACGTCGCCGACCCAGATCTCGGAGGTACCGGGCCTAAACGTCAGCCGGTACGGGTTGCGCAGCCCGTACGCCACGACCCGCTTGGTGTTGGCGTCCTGCCCGTTGGCGAACCACGGGTTGTCGTTGAGGGGAGCGGCCGTGTTCGGGTCGATCCGGATGATGGTGCCGCCCAGCGGGGTGTGCGTCCGGTCCACCGCGCGCACGGACTGGCTGCGCAGCGCGCCGCCCTCCGCCGTCGGGGCCGTCATGGCGCCGCCCACGCCGCCCGGGGCGTCGTCGCACGGGTTCACCGCGGGGTAGCCGGCCTGGCCCCAGTCCGCGAAGGTGGGGCTGGCGCCGTCGCCGCCGGAGACGTACAGCGCGCCGTCCGGGCCGAACTCGACGCTGCCCACCGAGTGGGTGAAGAACTGCTGGCACCAGTCGTTGAGCAGCACCTGCTCGTTGCCGACCATGTGGTTGCCGCTGGCCTGGAGCCGGGACAGCCGGCCGCTGATGACGCAGCCGTCCTTGGTGCCGGGCGGGTTGGCGCAGCCGTCGCCCCAGGTAGGGGCGGTGCCGCCGATCGGGGCGTCGAACGAGTAGAGAACGTACACATATGGGTTGGTTGGGAAGTTCGGCGGCAGTGCCAGGCCGAGAAGGCCACGGTCCGTGTAGTCCTGGACGTTGGTCGACAGGTCCGCGAACACGTCGGGAGTGGTGTCGGCGAGGGAGTCGAAGACCTTGATCGCGCCACCCTTCTCCGCCACGAAGATCCGGCCGTCGGGGGAGAACACCAGGTTGGTGGGCTTTGTCAGTCCACTGAGGACCACTTGTTCCTGAAAACCGGTCGGCAATGTGGCGGCCTGGCCGGGTTCCGCCTCGAACGGCAGTCCGATCACAGTAAGTAGCGAACCCACCACAGCTAGAGCTGCGAAAAGGGCACGACGCGGCATCGACATGGCAAAGAATGTAAGCCCATCACTTGTACCGCTGACAGCCCTGTCGCCTAGATGACGACAGGACTGTCCGAACGGCTCTTGTGACGCTGAACGATCAGGCGGGGTTCAGCACGCGGTGCACCTCTATGTCCCCGCTCGCGGTGCGGACCTGGAGGGTCAGCTGCGAACCGGTGGGCGCCGCGCCGCTGCCCATGTTGAGGTCGCTCGACGTCCGCCCGCTGGCGGTGGACAGGTCCAGCCAGACGGCGGTCCCCGCGAGCACCCCGACCCGCACGTCCCCGGAGGCCGAGGTCACCTTGACGGTGCCGGACCGGGTGGACGCGATCTGGATGTCCCCCGACGCGGTGTCCGCCTTCACCGACCCGCCGACGGGGCCGACGGTGATGTCGCCGCTGGCCGAGTGCGTGGACGCCTCGCCGCGCACCTCGCCGATCCGGATGTCCCCGGACGCCGACCGTGCCTCCGCGCTGCCCCCGACGTCCCCGATGAACAGGTCCCCCGACGCGGTCTTGGCCTTCAGGGAGCCGCCGACCTGGCCGACCCGCAGCGCGCCGCTGGCCGAGTCGAGCACGGTGTCGCCCGCCGCCTCGTCGAGGTGCACCTCGCCGGACGCGGAGCTGATCCGGGCCTCCGCGTACCGCCCCTTGAGCCGGGCGTCGGCGGAGGCGACCTTCACGGCCACGGTGCTGTGCTCGGGCAGCAGCACGGTCACCCGCAGCTTGCCGCTCTTCCACAGCCCCTTGAGGCCCTTGTTCTCGGGCGCCTCGACCACGAGGTCGTCGCCCTCGAGGGCCACCCGGGTGTTGGCGGCGGCCTCGCGGGAGCTGTCGCTGGAGTCACCGGGCTCGACGACCACCTCGACGGTGTCGCGGGCCTCGGCGGTCACCACCAGGCTGCCGGCGTGGACCCGGATGTGGGCGTTGACGGGGCCGGGGGCGGCGAATTCGTACATGTCAGTCCTCCGTGGGGGTGGTCTAGGCCTGGGCGAAGCCGGTGACCCGGCGGCCGTAGCGGACGTGCGAGGAAGGGAAGGGCGGCTCGCCCGGGTTCTGCACGGCGGAGCCGATGGCGCGGACGAGCCAGGAGTTCACCGAGATGCCCTCGGCCTGGGCGGCGCGCTCGACGGCCTGCTTGAGCGGCTCGGGCAGCCGGAGGGTGATCCGGGAGATGTCCCCGCCGTCGGGCTCGCCCGGGGGGAGCGGCGGCATCGGCGGCGGCGGGGGCGGCGGGACCGGCGGCATCGGCATCGACTCGGACACGACGATGTCGGCGTCGCGGCCGCGCAGCCGGATCTCGACGCTCGTGTCGGCGAGGCGGGTGGTGATCTCGGCGGCGGCGTCCGACAGGGCCTCGAGCAGGGCCAGCCGGGCGGAGGCCTCGAGCGAACCGGTCAGGAGTTCGGCCGCCCGGGTCATCTCCGGACCACCGGGGGCGGCGGCCGCGGCGAGATCGCGGCGAAGGGAGTCCAGGTACGGGGTCAGTTCCATGACGTCATCATGACATCAAAAGTGCTGTCGTGCAATGTCAGCCTGACATCGCGCCTCTGCGTCCTCGCAGGGTACGCCAGCCTCACGGCCTCCGGGCGCGGCTCCCGGGCTAGTGTTCTCGGCGAGTCGACGCCCAGGAGGCCCCGCGCTATGCCCGTGATCGTCCCGCCGAAGGTCCAGCTCATCGCGTGGACACACTTCGAACCGCCGGCCGACGTGCCGTGGGAGACCGACGCGGAGGGCGGCCAGGCGCTGGCCGAGTTCGCCGGGCGGGCCTGCTACCAGTCCTGGTCCAAACCCAACCCCGCGACCGCCACCAACGAGGGGTACCTGAGCCACATCCTCGACGTGGGCCACCTCTCCGTCCTGGAACACGGGACCGTCTCCTTCTACTTCAGCGGCGTGTCCCGGTCGTGCACCCACGAGCTGATCCGGCACCGGCACTTCTCCTACAGCCAGCTCTCCCAGCGGTACGTGCCCGAGGGCGACGCCGCCATGGTCGAGCCGGCCGTGATCGCCGAGGACCCCGAACTGCATGCCCGGTTCGTCGCGGCGGCCGAGGCGAGCGTCGCCGAGTACCGCGAACTGCTCGACGGGCTGGAGCGCAAGCTCGCCGACGTCGGCAACGCCACCCTGCGCCGCAAGCAGGCCCGCCAGGCCGCCCGGGCGGTGCTGCCCAACGCCACCGAGACCCGGATCGTCGTCACCGGCAACTACCGGGCCTGGCGGCACTTCGTCGCCATGCGGGCCACCGAGCACGCCGACGTCGAGATCCGCGAACTGGCCGTCGAGGTGCTCCGCCAGCTCCAGGGGCGGGCGCCGAACGTGTTCGCCGACTTCACGATCTCCGCGCTGCCGGACGGCACCGAGGTCGCGTTCAGCCCCCACGAGGCCGTGTAACGAGGCGACCACGCCCCGCGATGAGGTGAGGAGCCCCGTGGCGTGCCGGACCCCCGACCGGCGCGGCACGGGGCTCTCACCGTCCTCCCCCGGGCGGAGGCCGGGTCCCGCAGGGCGGAGGTCGGGTCCCGCAGGCGGAGGCCGCGTCCCGCGCCGGGCCCGGTTCGGCCGGCCCGGCGGGTCCTCCCGGGCGACGCCGCGGAGGCCGCCGGTGTGTCGCAGGTCGGCTTGATCGGCGCTCAGGGTTAACGGCGCCGGTCGATCAGCTAGGTTTGTGGAATGACGAAGGTAGCCACCCATCCGTTCGGTCGCCTGATCACGGCGATGGTCACGCCGTTCCAGGCTGACGGCTCCCTGGACCTGGCCGGCGCCCAGCGGCTGGCTGGCCACCTGGTCGACGTGCAGCGCAACGACGCCCTGGTGATCAGCGGGACGACCGGCGAGAGCCCCACCACCACCGACGTGGAGAAGACCCGCCTGCTCGAGGCCGTGGTCGAGGCCGTCGGGGACCGGGCCCGGATCATCGCCGGCGTCGGCACGTTCAGCACCGCGCACACCGTCGAGCTGGCCCAGTCGGCGGAGAAGGCCGGCGCGCACGGCCTGCTCGTCGTCACCCCGTACTACTCCAAGCCCCCGCAGGCCGGCGTGCTGAAGCACTTCACCGCCGTCGCGGACTCCACCGGCCTGCCGGTCCTGCTCTACGACATCCCGCACCGGGCCGGCGTGGCCATTCAGACCGAGACCCTCGTCCGGCTGGCCGAGCACGAGCGCATCGTCGGGATCAAGGACGCCAAGGGCGACCTGATGGCCTCCTCCGACGTCCTGCGCCGCACCGACCTGGCCTACTATTGCGGCGAGGACGCGCTGACCCTGCCGTTCCTGGCGATCGGAGCCGTGGGCGTCGTGGGCACGTCCACCCACCTCAGCGGGGCCGAGACCCTGCGCATGATCGAGGCGTTCGAGCGCGGCGACCACGCCGAGGCGCTCCGCCTGCACCAGCAGTTGTTGCCGATCTACACCGGAATTTTCCGTACCCAGGGCACCATCCTGGTCAAGGCGGCCATGAACGAGCTCGGCCTCCCCGGCGGCCCCGTCCGTTCCCCGCTCGTCGACGCCACGAAGGAGGAGCTGGCCACGCTGCGCGCGGACTGCGCCGCAGCGGGCCTCGCCCTATGACATCTGAATCAGGAGAGAAACTGTGACCGAAGCGCACGCGGAGCTGGGCCCGCCGCCCCCGCTCCCCAAGGGAGGGCTGCGGGTCACCCCGCTGGGTGGGCTCGGCGCGATCGGGCGGAACATGACCGTCTTCGAGTTCGACGGCAAACTGCTCATCGTCGACTGCGGCGTCCTGTTCCCCGACGTCGACCAGCCGGGCGTGGACCTGATCCTGCCGGACTTCTCGACGCTGCTCGACCGGCTCGCCGACATCCAGGCCATCGTGCTCACCCACGGTCACGAGGACCACATCGGGGCCGTGCCGTACCTGCTGGCCCACAAGCACGACATCCCGCTGGTCGGTTCCAAGTTCACCCTGGCCCTGGTCGAGGCGAAGCTCGCGGAACGGCGGATCACGCCGTACACGCTGACCGTCACGGAAGGTGACCAGGAGCGGCTCGGTCCGTTCACGTGCGAGTTCTTCGCCGTGAACCACTCGATCCCGGACGCGCTCGCGGTCGCGATCAAGACGGACGCCGGGGTCGTGCTGCACACCGGCGACTTCAAGATGGACCAGCTGCCGCTCGACGGCCGGATCACCGACCTGGCCGGCATGGCCCGGCTCGGTGCCGAGGGCATCGACCTGCTGCTGTCGGACTCGACCAACGCGGAGGTCCCGGGCTTCGTCACCCCCGAGCGGCAGATCGGCCCGGTGCTGGACAACATCTTCCGGGACGCCAAGGGCCGGATCATCGTCGCGTCGTTCGCCTCGCACGTGCACCGCGTGCAGCAGGTGCTCGACTCCGCCCACTCGCACGGCCGGAAGGTGGCCCTGATCGGCCGCTCCATGGTCCGCAACATGGGCATCGCGCGCGACCTGGGCTTCCTCAAGATCCCCCAGGGCCTGCTCGTCACCATGGACGAGATCAAGGAACTGCGGCCCGACCAGATCGTGCTGATGTCCACCGGGTCGCAGGGCGAGCCGATGAGCGCGCTCGGCCGGATGGCCACCGGCGACCACCGGCACGTCACGATGGAGCCCGGCGACACCGTCGTCCTGGCGTCCTCGCTGGTGCCGGGCAACGAGACCGCCGTGTTCCGGGTGATCAACCAGCTGTCCCGGGCGGGCGCGATCGTCGTCCACAAGGACGTCGCCAAGGTGCACGTGTCCGGGCACGCCCCGGCCGGCGAGCTGCTCTACCTGCTCAACACGGTCAAGCCGACCAACATGATGCCGGTGCACGGCGAGTGGCGGCACCTGCGCGCCCACGCCCGGCTCGCCATCGACAGCGGCATCCCTGCCGACCGGGTCGTGCTCGCCGAGGACGGCGACGTCGTCGACCTGGTCAACGGCCGGGCGAAGATCGTCGGCCACGTCAAGGCCCGCTACGTGTACGTGGACGGCCTGGCCATCGGCGACGTCGGCGAGAGCCTGCTCACGGAGCGCAAGATGCTCGGCGACGGCGGCTTCATCTCCGCCACCGTCGTGGTCGACTCGGTGACCGGCAAGGTCGTCGGCGGCCCCATGGTCTCGGCGAAGGGCTTCTCCGACGACCCGGCCGCGTTCAACCCGGTGCTGCCGCTGATCACGGAGGCGCTCGACCGGGCCGCCGCCGAGGGGATCGGCGACCCGCACCAGCTGCAGCAGATCATGCGGCGGACGGTCGGGCGGTGGGTGAACGACAAGTACCGTCGGCGCCCGATGATCGTGCCGACCGTGGTCGAGGTCTGACCCCGGCTCGAACGTCACGAGGCCCCGCGCACCCACCCGGTGCGCGGGGCCTCGACGTTTCCGGAGTCCACAGGGGGTCCCGCGTGGCCCGTGGGGCGGGTCGCGGTGCCGGCCGGTGTCGGGGACCTGACGGGGTGCACGGTCCTGAATGTCGGGAATGGTGGGAGACACAGCGCCAAGGCCGGGGACAAAAGCGGGGCTCATTGATGATCTACCGTTACCGTGTCACCTATGGCTGGTCGCGCAACTCCGAGCGGTGGCCGCACGTCCTCCACGCGGGCTGCGACCGGGCGCTCGTCCACACCCCGTAAGACAGCCGCGAAGGCGGCCCCGCGCAAGGCGGCGGCCCCGGCGAAGTCGAGCGCCCTGGCCCCGGTCGGCCGGGCGCTGGGCAGCGCGTGGATGGGTGGTGCGAACGCGGTGGGCTGGATGGCCCGTGGGCTGGGCCGCAAGGCGGCGACGGCCAAGGATCTCGACCCCGAGCACCGTCGCGACGGCGGTGGCCTGCTCCTGCTGGGTCTCGCCCTCGTGCTGGCCGTCGCGGTGTGGTTCGACGCCGCCGGCCCGTTCGGCAAGTGGCTGTCGGACACCGTGCGCTGGTGCGTGGGCGCCGTGTCGGCCGCCCTGCCCGTCCTGCTGGCCTGGGGCGCGATCCGGGTGATGCGCAACGAGCCCGACCCGGAGCACCGTGGGCGGGGCCTGGTCGGCTGGGGCGCGCTGATCTCCTCCGTCGCGGGCCTGCTGCACGTGATCGGTTCGCCGGAGACGACGGCGAAGCAGGCGTACGCGGGCGGCATGCTCGGCCGGGGCTTCGGCGGTCTCCTGGAGGCGGCGGTCACCGGCTGGGTGGCGATCCCGCTGCTGCTGCTGTTCCTGCTGTTCGGGCTGCTGGTCATCACGGCCACCCCGCTGAACCGGATCCCGGAGCGGATCGCCCGGCTGTGGGCCATCGCGCTGGGCCAGGCCCCGGCGGTCGAGACGTTCGACGAGGACGCCGAGGACGCCGAGGAGGCCCCGACGACCCGCCGCCGGCCCGCGCGCCGCCGGCAGGCCGCGCTGGTGGAGCCCGTGTCGGAGTACGAGACGGAGGAGGTCCCGGAGCCCGAGCCGGTGACCCGCCGGGTGCCGTCGACCCGCAAGGCCCCGGAGCACACCCCGCCGCCGACCCGCGCCGAGCAGTTGGCGCTGACCGGCGTCGAGGGCGACTACAAGCTGCCGCCGCCGGACCTGCTGGGCAAGGGCGAGCCGGCCAAGACCCGCTCCAAGGTCAACGACGACGTGATCGCCTCGCTGACCGGGGTGTTCGACCAGTTCAACGTGGACGCGATGGTCACGGGGTTCACCCGGGGGCCGACGGTGACCCGGTACGAGGTCGAGCTCGGCCCGGGCGTGAAGGTCGAGCGGATCACCCAGCTGTCGCGCAACATCGCGTACGCGGTGAAGAGTCCCGACGTGCGGATCATCAGCCCGATCCCGGGCAAGAGCGCGGTCGGCATCGAGATCCCGAACCTGGACCGGGAGAACGTGTCCCTGGGCGACGTGCTCCGGGCCCGGGCGGCGACGTCGGACCACCACCCGATGGTGGCGGCCCTGGGCAAGGACATCGAGGGCGGCTTCGTCGTCGCGAACCTGGCGAAGATGCCGCACCTGCTCGTCGCGGGCGCGACCGGCGCGGGCAAGTCGAGCTGCATCAACACGCTGCTGGTGTCGATCCTGTCCCGGGCCACCCCGGACGAGGTCCGGCTGCTCCTGATCGACCCCAAGCGGGTCGAGCTGACCCACTACGAGGGCATCCCGCACCTGGTCACGCCGATCGTGACGAACCCGAAGAAGGCGTCCGACGCCCTGCAGTGGGTCGTCAACGAGATGGACATGCGCTACGACGACCTCGCCGCCAACGGGGTCCGGCACATCGACGACTTCAACCGCAACGTGCGCAACGGGAAGATCAAGGCGCCGCCGGGCAGCGAGCGCGTGATGCGCCCGTACCCGTATCTGCTGGTGATCGTCGACGAGCTCGCCGACCTGATGATGGTCGCGCCGCGGGACGTCGAGGACGCGATCGTCCGGATCACCCAGCTCGCCCGGGCGGCCGGCATCCACCTGGTGCTCGCGACCCAGCGGCCGTCCGTGGACGTCGTCACCGGCCTGATCAAGGCCAACGTGCCGTCCCGGCTGGCCTTCGCGACGTCCAGCCTCGCGGACTCGCGGGTCATCCTCGACCAGCCCGGCGCGGAGAAGCTGATCGGGCGCGGTGACGCGCTGTTCATGCCCATGGGCGCGAGCAAGCCGATCCGGTTGCAGGGCGCGTGGGTGGACGAGGCCGAGATCGCGGCCGTGGTGAAGTTCTGCAAGGACCAGCGCGATCCGGAGTACCGCGAGGAGGTCGTCGCCGCCCCGGCCGCCAAGAAGAAGCCGGAGGAGGACGTCGGCGACGACCTGGAGCTGCTGATCTCGGCCGCCGAGCTGGTGGTGACGAGCCAGTTCGGTTCGACGTCGATGCTCCAGCGCAAGCTGCGGGTCGGGTTCGCCAAGGCGGGTCGGCTGATGGACCTCATGGAGCAGCGCGGCATCGTGGGCGCCTCGGAGGGCTCGAAGGCCCGCGACGTCCTGATCAAACCGGATGAACTGGACACGACCCTGGACGCCATCCGCGCCGAGGCCTGACCGGGCGCTCCGGAAATCCGGCCGCGCGCGGCGGGTGCCCCTGGCGTCGGGGGGCTGACCGGGCGGCGCGCGACCGGGTGACCTGACGCACGGGAGCGGCCACGGGCGGCCGGCGGGTGGTCGGGGCTTCCCACTCGTACCAAAATGATGGTTTTGGTGGGGTGGCGCACAGCGGTCCGGGAAGTGTCGGGCCTGCCCGCTAGACTCGCGGGGTGTCTGCACCCACCACTCCCCGCGATGCTTCCCCGGCCGCTCCGGCACTCGGCAAGGGCGGCCTCGCCCCGTCGAGGCGCGTCGCCCTCGTGACCCTCGGCTGCGCCCGCAACGAGGTCGACTCCGAGGAGCTGGCCGGCCGGCTCGCCGCCGGTGGCTGGGAGGTCACCACGGACGGCGAGAAGGCCGACGTGGTGATGGTCAACACCTGCGGTTTCGTGGCCTCCGCCAAGCAGGAGTCGATCGACACCCTGCTCGCGGCCAGCGACACCGGCGCGAAGGTCGTCGCCGCCGGCTGCATGGCCGAGCGCTACGGCAACCAGCTCGGCGACGCGCTCCCGGAGGCGTCGGTGCTCAGCTTCGATGACTACCCGGACATCTCGGACAAGCTCGAGTCGCTGCTGCGCGGCGAGGAGCACGAGGCGCACACCCCGCGCGACCGGCGCTCCCTGCTGCCCCTGACCCCGGTGAAGCGGCAGAACAGCGGCGTCGTCATCCCGGGCCACGCCGTGGTCGACGAGGCCACCCCGGCCCACCTGCGCCAGACCCTGCGCCGCCGCCTCGAGGGCGGCCCCGTTGCCTCCCTGAAGCTGGCCTCCGGCTGCGACCGGCGCTGCTCGTTCTGCGCGATCCCGTCCTTCCGGGGCGCCTTCGTCTCCCGCACCCCCGACGAGCTGCTGGCCGAGGCCGAGTGGCTGGCCACCCAGGGCGTGCGCGAGCTGGTCCTGGTCAGCGAGAACTCGTCGTCGTACGGCAAGGACCTCGGCGACCCGCGCCTGCTGGAGAAGCTCCTCCCGCAGCTCGCCGGGATCGCCGGCATCGTCCGGGTCCGGGCCAGCTACCTGCAGCCCGCCGAGATGCGGCCCTCGCTCACCGAGGCCATCGCCACCACCCCGGGCGTCGCGCCCTACTTCGACCTGTCCTTCCAGCACTCGGCCGAGCCGGTCCTGCGCCGGATGCGCCGTTTCGGCTCCACCGACCGGTTCCTGGAGCTGATGGCGAGCATCCGGGAGCTGTCCCCGGAGGCCGGCGCCCGCACCAACGTGATCGTGGGCTTCCCGGGCGAGACCAGGGCGGACGTCGCCGAGCTGGAGCGCTTCCTGACCGGCGCCCGGCTCGACGCGGTCGGCGTCTTCTCGTACTCGGACGAGGACGGCACCGAGGCCGCCACCATGACGGGCAAGGTCCGCAAGGACACCATCAACCGGCGGTACGCGAAGATCAGCGAACTGGTCGAGGAGCTCACCGCCCAGCGCGCCGAGGACCGGATCGGCACCACGATCGAGGTTCTCGTCGATCGGATATCCGACGGAGCCGAGCGCGACAGTGCGGGTCATCCGGTGCGCGAGGTCGAGTCCCGGGCCGCCCACCAGGCGCCCGAGGTCGACGGCTCCACGGCCCTCGTCGGCGGAATCGCGGATCAGCTGCGCCCCGGCGACCTCGTCCGGGCTACGGTGACGGCATGCGGCGGAGTGGATCTGGTGGCGGAGCCGGTCGAGGTCATCGACCCGGCCACCCGACCATGACCTCCGCCGGGATGTCATGATCACTCCTGTGAAACGGGTCCCGATCCGTAACCCGGCCAACGCGCTGACGGTCCTACGGCTGATTCTCGTCCCGGTGTTCGCCGCCTTCGTGATCGTCTCGGAGATGACGGACTCCTGGTGGCGCATGGCCGCGTGCGTCGTGTTCGGCATCGCCTCGGTGACCGACCTGGCCGACGGCTGGATCGCCCGCACCTGGGGCCTGATCACCGCGTTCGGCAAGGTGGCCGACCCGCTGGCCGACAAGGCGCTGACGGGGACGGCCCTGGTTCTGCTCTCGGCGTACGACGTGGTGCCCTGGTGGGTCACGGGCCTGATCCTCGCCCGTGAGCTCGGCGTCACCCTGATGCGCTTCTGGGTCCTCCGGCACGGTGTGATCGCGGCCAGCCGGGGCGGCAAACTGAAGACGTTACTGCAGATAGCGGCCATCGCGTGGTATCTGTGGCCCTTCCCGTCCGGTCTCGCCACGGTCGGCCCGTGGCTGATGGGCGCGGCCGTCGTCGTGACCCTCGTGACCGGGTTGGACTACGCGTTCCGGGCGTTCGCGCTGCGGCGGAATACCCAGGCCTGAGGAACGTTGAAGTCGACAACGGTCTGGTATGTACCCGGTTCGCAGTGCGAGCATGTACGGTGACAGCGGTTGGTGAACGTAGCCCTACGGGTACCGACTGGTATGGGGAAGGAGTGTGGCGATGATCCTGCTGCGTCGTGTGATCGGCGACACGCTGCGTTCGCGGCGGCTTTCCCAGCACCGCACGCTGCGTGAGGTGTCCACCGGGGCCAACGTGAGCCTCGGCTACCTCTCGGAGATCGAGCGCGGCCAGAAGGAGGCGTCCAGCGAGCTGCTGGCCTCCATCTGTGACGCCCTCGACGTGCCGTTGTCCCAGGTCCTCCGTGAGGTCAGTGACACCCTGGCCGTGACCGAGGACCGTCCCGCCGTGCTGCAGGCCGTGGGTGCCCCGTCGGGCAAGCCGGTCAAGCAGTCGACCGCGAAGGCCTCCAACCCGATCGAGCGCAGTGTGGCGCACCTCCGGGCGGCCTGAGCACCTCAGTTTTCCGATGCGGCGACCGTCCTGTGGGGCGGTCGCCGTTTCGCTGTCCCGGTCGGCGCCGGACCTGCGCGGACCGCTCCCGCTCCGGTAGCCGTCGGAGGTTGGGCTTTCCGCCGGGAGGGCGGGGGACGCGGGCGCTGGACGAGAGGTGCGACACTTGGGCCCCACCCTTCCGCGGAGGCCCCTGTGTCCTACTCGACGCCCCCTACGTCGCGACGCAACCCGCTGCCGATCATCATCGCGGCCGTCATCGGCGTCGTGGCGATCGTCATCACCTACGTCGTTCTGAAGTCCGGCTCCGACGACGAGCCGACCGCGCGCAAGCACCGCGAGGGCTGCGTGGCCCTCGACGTGAACTCCTCTGTCGAGAAGGCCGGGCTGTTCAGCCAGGTCGCCGACGCGTACAACGACGCCGGCCGGACCGTCGGCGGCAAGTGCGTGGACGTGACGATCAGTTCGACCGCGTCCGGGGCGGCGGCCGAGGCGCTGGCCAAGGGCTGGGACCCGGCCCGGGAGGGCGCGCCGGTCCCGCAGGTGTGGAGCCCGGCCTCGTCCTCGTGGCTGGCGCTGTCCCGGCACCAGAGCGGTACGGGCGACAAGGGGGTCGTGGTGCCCACGGGCCCGCAGCCGTCGATCGCGCAGTCCCCGCTGGTGATCGCGATGCCCAAGCCGATGGCGGAGGCGCTGGGCTGGCCGGACAAGCAGCTCGGCTGGTCGGACGTGCTGGGCCTGACCACGGCCGGCTGGGGCAGCGTGGGGCACCCGGAGTGGGGCACGTTCAAGCTGGGCAAGACCAACCCGCACTTCTCGACCACGGGCCTGCAGTCCACCGTCGGGGTGTACTTCGCCGCGACCGGCCTGTCCAGCGACCTGAACGAGCAGCAGGTGACCGACCCGAAGGTCCTCGACTACGTGAGCAAGATCGAGTCCGGGGTCGTGCACTACGGCGACACCTCGCTGACGTTCCTGGCGAACATGGCCGAGGCGGACAAGCAGGGCCGGGGCCTGGCGTACATCTCGGCGGTCGCGATCGAGGAGAAGTCGGTCTACGACTACAACGAGGGCAACCCGACCGGTGACCCGAAGCTGACGGGCAAGGGCACCAAGCCCCGGGTCCCGCTGGTCGCGATCTACCCGAAGGAGGGCACCCTGCTCTCCGACAGCCCGTTCGTGACCCTGACGACGGCCAGCGAGGAGCAGAAGGCGGGCGCGGCGGACTTCCTGAAGTTCGTGCGGGAGCCGGCCCAGCAGAAGCGGTTCACCGACCAGGCGTTCCGGTCGTTCGAGGGCAAGACCGGGCCGGTGCTCAAGCAGGAGAACGGGCTGCTGCCCCAGGCCAAGGTGGGCCTGCTGACCCCGCCGTCGCCGGCGGTGCTGGCCAGGATGGTGTCCGGCTGGGACGCGCTGCGCAAGCGGGCCCAGGTGCTGCTCGTCCTCGACGTGTCGGGCTCGATGGCGGAGGTGGCGACGGGCGGCCGGTCGCGGCTGGAGCTGGCCAAGGACTCGGCGCTCAAGTCGCTGGAACTGTTCGCGCCGGACGACCAGGTCGGGCTGTGGACGTTCAGTACGGAGCGGGGCGGGGCGTCGACGCCGTACACGGAACGGGTGCCGATCGGCAAGGTCTCCGACGTGAAGGCACAGCTCGTCGCCCAGATCAAGGGGCTGAGCCCGGAGGGCGGCACGGCGCTGTACGCGACGGCGCGCGCCGCCCAGCGCAAACTGCTGGCCGTGGCCGACCCGAACCGGATCAACGCGGTGGTGCTCCTGACGGACGGCAAGAACGAGTACCCGAAGGACGACAACCTCGCCCAGCTGGTCAAGGACCTCGACGCCTCGAAGATGGAGGAGTCGGTCCGGGTGTTCACGATCGCGTTCGGCGAGCAGGCGGACCTCAACGCGCTGCAGAGCATCTCCCGGGCCTCCCGGGCCGCGGCCTACGACGCGCGCGACCCCGCGACGATCGACAAGGTCATGGTCAACGTGATCAGTAACTTCTGATGGCACTCCGCGACCATCTCACCGAACCCTGGGGCGTCCTCGCCGCGGGGCTGATCGGCGGCCTCGGCGGGGCGGTGACCGCCGCGACCGTGTCCGCCGGCGTGGGCATCGCGCTGGGCATGGGCGTCGCCGCCGCCGTGTACGGGGTCCGGGTCGGCCTGGGCGTGGCCTTCGACCGTCAGCAGGCCCCTGGTGCCCCCGACGGCCCGGAGCTGCTGGCCACGCCGACCCGCCGGCTGCCGGAGCCGCCCACGGGCAGCCCGGCCGAGCTGTGGCTGCGCCGGGCCGAGGGGGCGGCGGGCGCGCTGCGCCAGCAGGTCGCCTCGGAGGAGGACCCGATCCTGCGGTCCCAGATCGACCAGGTCGACGAGGGTGCGGTCAGCGTGCTGGGCGATCTGCGTAGATTCGCCGGTCAGGTCACGTTGCTGGCCGACACGGCGGCGTGGATCGACGCACCGGCCCTGCGCGACGAGTACGAGGCGCTGACGTTCGCGTTGCAGACCGGCCCGGCGAACCTGCGCGACGAGCGCCAGCGGGGCATCCAGGCGGTCCGGGACCAGCTGGACTCGCACCAGCGGCTCACCGAGGCCCAGGAGACCCTCCTGGTGCGCATGCAGGCGGCCGTACTGGGCCTGGAGGGTCTCGTGGTGCGCCTGGCCGAGTTGTCGACCATGCACGCCGCGTCGGATGTGGTGGGGGACACGACGAGCCGGGTACGCTTGCTGACCGAGGATCTTGACGGGTTGCGGTCGGGTCTGGCGGACGCTGAGGCGCTGTCCCGACAGGTGCTCGCCGGGGAGCCTCCTCCCGGAGGATGATGGACGGGCGACTGAATTCACCCCGAGGTGGGTGGGTGCACCGCACCCGGGCCTGCGACGATAGACAGACAACCGCACGGCGCATGCCGGAGAGAGGACCGCAGCGATGGCTAACCCCTTCGTCAAGGGTTGGAGATACCTCATGGCGCTGTTCGGCGCCAAGATCGACGAGTACGCCGATCCGAAGGTCCAGATCCAGCAGGCGATCGAAGACGCGCAGCGCCAGCACCAGGGGCTCGTCCAGCAGGCCGCGGCGGTGATCGGCAACCAGCGTCAGCTGGAGATGAAGCTGTCCCGCACGATGTCCGAGGTCGAGAAGCTCCAGGCGTCGGCGCGGCAGGCGATCGTCCTGGCGGACAAGTCCCGGGCCGCCGGCGACGAGGCCAAGGCGACGGAGTACGAGAACGCGGCGTCGGCTTTCGCGACCCAGCTCGTCTCGCAGGAACAGTCGATGGAGGACCTCAAGGGGATGCACGACGGCGCGATCGCCGCCGCCGCGCAGGCCCGCAAGGCCGTCGAGAACAACGCGATGATGCTCCAGCAGAAGCTCGCCGAGCGCACCAAGCTGCTCAGCCAGCTCGAGCAGGCCAAGATGCAGGAGACCATCGCGGCCTCGCTGGAGTCGATGAGCTCCCTCGCGGCCCCCGGCAACACCCCGTCGCTGGACGAGGTGCGCGAGAAGATCGAGCGGCGCTACGCCAACGCCCACGGCCGCGCGGAGCTCGCCTCCACCTCGGTCGAGGGCCGGATGCTCGAGGTGCAGAAGTCCACGCTGGACATGGCCGGCCAGTCCCGCCTCGACCAGATCCGCGCCTCGATGTCGGGCGACAAGCTCGCGGCCGCCCCGGAGACCCCGGCGGTGTCCGGCACCGGCAACACCGCGGGCGTCACGCGGCTGGACGAGATCCGCGCGTCGATGGCCAAGGACAAGGACTCGTCCGCGGGTTAGTCCGGCCCGCACGACACGTCGCACCTTCGGGGCGCCCGCACATCGTGGGCGCCCCGAAAGCTTTCACCCCCACTTTCCGGGTACGCGGCCGGATCGGGCACGCGGGCACACACGGCGCTCCCCGGGCGGCGGTACGCTTGCTGGCATGACCGGCGACCCGCGTGCCAAGTATTTCCGTCGGCTCCGCCGGTTGCGCCGCGCCGCGCGCCGGTGGAGCGTCATCGGAGCCACGCTGGGGGCCGCGACGGCCGTCCTGCTGCCGTACGACGGGATAGGCCTCCCCGACGTGTTCTGGGCCGCCTCAGCCGGCGGTTCGATCGCCCTGGCCGTGTGGCGCTGGTCGGACCTGAAGGCGCTCGCCGCCCAGGAACCGCCGGCCGCCCTGCCGGGCGGCGACCCGCTGAGCAAGGTCGTCGCCATGCTGTCGCGGCACCCCACCGGCAAGGCCGCCATCGACCAGCTCCGCCGCCAGCGCAGCAAGGCCCAGCTCCGGGGCACCGCCGCCGCCACCGCCGCGGCCCGCCTGGACCGCGCGTCGGCGACGATGACGGGCCTGACCGGCCGGCTCCGGGGCCCGGTGGAGTCGATCGCCGCCGAGGCCGCGTCCGCCGAGGCGCTGCTGTGGGACGTGGCGGGCCGCACGGCCGGGGTGGACAAGGCCCGGCAGTTCGCGCCGGTGGACACGCACGGCTCGCTCGACGCGGCCCGTGCCTCCCTGGTGGCCCAGCTGGACGAGGGCGTCACGGCCTACGAGCGGCTGGTCGCGGCCGCCGCCGAGTACGTGGCGGAGGACAGCCGGACCGGCCCGCACAGCCCGACGACGAATCTGCGGCTCAGCGAGGCCGTGGACATGCTGCGGGGCCACGCCCAGGGCCTGGCCGAGGCTCGGGACCTGGGCCGCGTCTAGAGCTCTGGACCTGAGGCTCTTGATCTAACACGAAGTGGCCCGTTGAGGGCGGTGCTGGCAAGCGAATGGCCCAGACGCTAGGGCAGCGCCCTGCGTCTGGGCCATTCGCGCAGTCCAGCGCCGTCCTCAACGGGTCCAAACGGCCCTAGTAGTTCTTCCATTCGCCGCTGACCACGTCGACGATTCGTGGGTGGGTCAGGGTGGACGGGGGCATGTCGAGCCGCCGCCGGTCCGCCGGGAACGTCGTCGCCGCCGCCAGGGTGGCCGCGTCCAGGTAACGGCGCGTAGGCGCGTCGGGCGCGAGCGCCGGCACCGGGGCCGGGCCGGCGGCGGACAGCAGGTAGCCCCAGTCGCCGAAGGAGGGCACGTCGGCGTGGTACGGGGTGGTGGACAGCCCGGCCTCGCGGACCGAGGCGTCGATGGTCCAGAAGCCGCGCGGCGCGAAGTACGGCGAGCCGGCCTGGACGACCGCCCGGCCGCCCGGGGCCAGCGCGTGCCGGATCAGGCCGTAGAACTCGACCGAGTAGAGCTTCGCGGTGGCGGGGCTGTCCGGGTCGGGCAGGTCCACGATCACCGCGTCGAAGGAGCCGCCGGGCTCGGAGCCGCCGGGCTCGGAGCCGCCAGGGGCGGGGGCGCCGTCGCGCAGCCAGGTGAACGCGTCGGCGTTGACGACCGTGACCCGGGGGTCGGCGAACGCGTCGTGGTTGAGGTCCTTGAGCAGCGGGTTCGTCCGGGCCAGCGTGATCATCGCCGGGTCCAGCTCGACCAGGGTCGCCGACCGCACGTCCGGGTAGCGGAGCACCTCGCGCAGGGCCAGCCCGTCGCCGCCGCCGAGGATCAGCACCCGGCCGCGCGGGCCCGCGAGGACGGGGTGCACGAGGGCCTCGTGGTAGCGGTACTCGTCGACGGACGCGAACTGCAGGTCACCGTTGAGGTAGAGCCGGACGTCCGCCGCCCCGGTCAACGCGACCGACCGGGTGACGACGATGTCCTGGTACCGGGTGCGCTCGGCGTGCACGATCGGATCCTTGTACAGCTGCTGGCGGGCCGTGGTCTCGAAGTCGTCGCTCACCACGTACCCGAAGGCGAGGATCGTGAAGACGACGATGCACCCGGCGGCGAGCGCGGCGCGGGACCGGGCACCCAGCTCCTCGCGGAACAGGCCGAGGACCAGGGTCAGGCCGCACACCGCGTTGAGCGCGCCCACGACCAGCGCGCCCTGGATCAGGCCGAAGAACGGCAGCAGCAGGAACGGGAACGCCAGCCCGCCGAGCAGCGCGCCCACGTAGTCGGCGGCGAACAGGTCGGACACCGCCTCGCCCGCGTCCTGTTTGCGGATCCGCTGCAACAGCACCATGAGCAGCGGGATCTCCGCGCCGATCAGGAGCCCGAGCAGGAACGCCACCACGATCAGCGCCGGGGTGTACAGGTCCAGCCAGGCGAACGCCGCGTACAGCCCGAGGACGCTCAGACCGCCGCACAGCGCGAGGATCAGCTCCACGGCCGCGAAGGTGGCGGCGGGCCGGCCCAGCAGCGGCTTCACCGCGAACGCGCCGACGCCCATCGCGAACACCATCACGGCGAGCACGACGGACGTCTGCCCGACGGTGTCCCCGATCAGGTACGAGCCGAGCGCGACCAGGGCCAGCTCGTAGACCAGCCCGCAGGCGGCCACGACGAAGACCGTGGAGAGCACGAAGGCCCGGGAGAGGCGTTTCACGGGGTGGGCTGGTCCCCTGCGGGGCCGGTCGGGGTGGGGCCGGGTGGGGTGTCGCCCGAGCCGGGGGCCGGGGCGGGGGCGGTGCCGTCGGGTGCCGTTGCCTGGCCCGGTGCGGGGTGGACGCCGGGCCGTGGGCCGCCGTTGCCGGCCGCAGTGCCGACGCCGGGTCCGGAGGGCTTGCCGCCCTTCCGGGGTTGCCGCCCGGCGGCCCGGGCGTCGTCCGCGGTGCGCTTCGCGAGCGCCCGGGCGAGCTTGTCGGCCATCCGGGCGGATTCGGCGGCCCGTCGGCGGCGCTCCGGCAGCGTGTACCCGAACAGGCCGTACAACCCGATGCCGATCGCCGCGCCGAGCAGGGCGATCGCCGCGACCAGCAGGCCCGCGTTCTCCCGGAGGAAGTCCGAACCGGCCCTGGTGAGCGGCTCGGGGCTCTCGGTGGAGGCCGGACCCTCGGGCACCGCCGCCTGGCCGTGCGTCGTCATCAGCAGCGGCAGCCCGAGCACGGCGGCGGCCGTCGCCTCGGCCGGCGCGTCGATGATGGCGGCGTTGGTCAGGCCGGCCTGCTCCAGCTCCGTGCGGGTCGGCAGGGACAGCCCGGAGCTGCCGGTGATCGAGTAGTAGCCGGAGTCCTCGGACTCGCTGGACTCCGAGGTCCAGTCGACGTCCACGGACAGCAGCACCCACTTCGGGCACGCCTTCGGGTCCCGGACCGGCTTGTCGACGCCCAGGTTGGAGCCGACCTGCTTCTTCATGGTGTTGAACGACAGCTCGTAGCCGTAGCAGACGCCCTGGGCCTGGTGGGCCTTCGCCAGTTCGGTGACCAGGGCCTCGGCGCCCGCCGTGTCGAACTGGGCGCCCTGCTCGACGTACGTGGTCCCCTCGGGGCCCGAGCCGGGCACCAGCACGAGGAAGGCCACGAACCCGAGCACCAGCGCCCCGGCGCCGCCCGAGAGAAACGTCTTGAAGTTCCGTGAGTTCGCGGCCTTCGCCGCGTCCGTGGGATTCGCCGCCATGGCTAGGAGATCGCGGCGGCGATGATCGCCCCCGAAGTGAGGTGCGCCGCGACGGAGACCCACACGGCGGGGTGCGGTTCCGGGTCGCACAGCAGGTCGCCGAGCTTGCCCGGGGTGGCCAGGTCCAGCAGGACGAAGGACACGGCCATCACGACGAGGCCGAGCAGGCCGTACAGGCCCGTGTCGACGATGCCCTTGGCGAAGTCGTCGTTGCTGTTCACGATGGCCACGACGACGATCATGCCGACGCCGACCAGGCCCGAGGCCAGCAGCAGGGCCGCGTTGCGGTTCCGGTCGACCCAGATCAGGTCCCGGAGCTTGCCGGGGGTCGCGATGTCCACCAGCACGTAGCCGACGGCCATCAGAGCGATGCCGACGCCGCTGTACGCGAGCGTCGCCAGGATGTCAGTGAGCATGGGGAAGTCCCTTCATTTGCCGCTGCCCGGTCCGCCACCGCGGCCGGCCTCGCCCTGACCGGTGGTGAAACCCCAGTAACCGCCGACGTGGGAGTGGTAGCGGCGGTAGGCCCGGTCGGAGTCCTCGACCCGGATCAGGCTGCCCGAGCCGCGGGGGAACACGGCGACCACGTCATCGGAGTAGCGCAGGTAGTAGCCGCTCGCGTCGGCGAACTCCTCGGCGGGCTTCCAGCCGCCCCGGATCATCGCGGCCACGGCGGCGGGGGCCTTCGTCGACCGGTACGCCTGGGAGCCGTCCACGTCGTCGACCGCCGAGCGGGTGAACGACCGGGACACGTACCCCCGGGGGGAGGTGGCACTGCCGAACACGGCGATCCCGCCGAGCACGAGGGCGAGGACAGCGGCGATGCCGCCGAACACGTACCACTTCCTCATCGGGGCACCTTCACGGTCGTCGACGTCACGGCGAGCTCGCCGGTCTGGGGGTAGGAGTGCCAGGTACGCCACGTGATGCCGTCGGGGGTGGCGGTGGCGAACAGGGCGGTCAGCGCGTCCGGCGAGCCGGGGAACATGCCCACCAGGGCGCTGCGGGTCGAGCCGAGCTTGGTGCGCAGGTGCCGCAGCCGCCACGGGTCCAGGACCCGGATCTCGGACCGGAAGGTGTAGCCGGCCTCGTCCCACTCGTCCGGCAGGGGCTCGGACCGGTCGGGCAGGCAGGCCACGGTCTCGATCAGCCGGCCGGACGGGGTGTCGAGGATCGCCTGGTGGGACGCGCCGAGCAGGCGCAGCTCCAGCCGGGCGTCGACGGTCTCGACGAACAGGGTGTCGAGCGCGGGCAGCAGGGGACCGCCGAGGGTGAAGGACAGCGCGGCGGCGTTGGTGTCCACGTAGGGCACCGGAATCGTCGTGATCATGACCGGGGGAACACCCGCAGCTCGTGCCGGTGCAGCTTCTCGCCCCGGGCGACCTCCCAGGTGCCCGAGTCGCCGTACCGCTCGAAGGACAGCCGGGCGTCGCCGGCCTCGTAGTCGTGGTAGGCGAGCGTGCCGACCGGGTCCAGCCCGGTGGTGCCCGTCGCCGTGTACCGCGCGGTGCCCGACTCGTCGGAGGCGTAGCGCCGGCCGTCCAGGTCCACCGTGGCCGGACCGGGGGTGACGGTCGCGCCCTTCACGTCGGTCCACAGCACCACGACCAGGTCGGGGTCCTCCTCGACGGACAGCCACAGGTCACTGGTCTCGGCGTCGCCGAGCAGGTGTTCCTTCCACGACCAGGAACCCTCGGTGATGTGCAGGGAGCCGCGCACCGCGTACGCGTGGCCACGGATCTCGATCGTGTCGCCCGGGCCCAGCCGGCGCGGGTCGCCGAGCTCGGCGTCCACCCCGAGGTCCGCCAGCGGGTCCACGGTCGCCGCGCGGGCGAGCGTCGCGGCGTCGGCCGCCTGGTGCCTGCGCGCGGCCCGACGGGCTGCCAGCACCACCACGACCACGACGATCAGTAGCAGCGCGACGACAGCGAGCAGTACTGCGATGACCTGGGAGTTCACCGGGTCTCCAGCCGAATCTGTGAGTGTTGTGGCACGACAACCTACCAGGACGACGCCACCTCTATGAAGGCAGCAGAATCCAGGCCAGCAGGTACCCGCCGGCATTTGTCGCGGTATGGAACAGGAACGGGGCGAGCAGGCCCCGGCCCATGTGTCGCCAGGCGGACAGGAACACGCCGGCGCCCATCGCGGCCAGCATCGCCGCCACCGGGGCGACGATCGCGCCGGACGAGCCCAGCAGGTCGTGCACGGCCTGGTTGTGCTGGGCCAGGTGCAGCGCCGGGAAGAAATGCCACAACCCGAACAGGGCGCTCGCGCCCAGCACCGGCTGCCAGCGCCAGGTCTGGCCGTCCGCGCCCATCAGGGCCGGCAGGACGCCCCGGAACGCCAGCTCCTCGATCAGCACCGTGCCGAACGGGACCCGGACCAGCATGGCCCAGGCGAGCCCGCCGAGGCCCAGGCCGGCCGCCCGGTTGTCGTGGAACGCGGCCCGGGTCTGCGGGAGGGCGAGGCCGACCGCGTAGACCGTCGCGACGAGGAGGACGCCGATCCCGGCGACCAGCAGGGTCCGCCGGGAGACGGTGATGCCCAGCCGGGTCGGGGTCAGGCCCACGGCCAGGGCGCCCGCCAGCAGGACCAGGGCCATGCCGGTGTTCCACAGCGGGTACGCCCACGCGGGGAGGGTGAGACTGACCATGACGGCCGTGCCGGCGAGCAGCAGGACGCTCCCCGCCAGCGCGGCGTGCAGCCGGGGGCGGGGCGGGGATGTGAGGGGCGCCTCTACGCGTACCAAAAGGTCCATACTGAGGGGCAACCCTACCCGGGTGGCCAGGCGAAAGAGAGGTATCAGTGGCGACGGACACCCCAGCGGAACGTAACCGTTACGTCGATTTCCTCCGCGGCTTCAGCCTGATCGTCGTCGTTGTCTGGCACTGGGCGTTCACGATCATCCGCTGGCGGGTCGACGGCCCGCACGCCACGAGCCCGCTGCGCTTCACCACCGGCCTGTGGATCTTCACCTGGCTGCTCCAGGTCATGCCCCTCTTCTTTTACATCGGGGGTTATGTCCACCTGAAATCCTGGCTCCGGGCCAAGGCGCGCGGCGACGGTCTGGGCGGTTTCGTGTGGAAGCGCGTCAAGCAGCTCGCCATCCCGGCCCTCGCCCTGCTGCTCACCTGGGTGGCGCTCGGTGTGGCGCTGGAGGGCGCGTACGGCCTGAAATGGATCATGCAGGCCGTCAAGCTGGTGGTCAGCCCGCTGTGGTTCCTGGCCGTCTACCTGATGCTGATCGCGCTGCTGCCCGTCGCGCTCTGGCTGCACCGCCGGTTCGGGGTGCTGGTCCTCGTCTGGCTCGGCGGGCTGGCGATGTGCATGGACATCCTGCGGTTCCGGTACCACTTCGAGTGGGCCGGCTGGGCCAACCTGGTCATCGTGTGGGGGCTCGCCCACCAGGCCGGCTTCTTCTACCGCAAGGTCGTCGACGCCCCGCGCAAGGTCGACTGGTCGCTGCTGTGGATCGGGCTGTTCGGCCTGGTGGGCATGGTGTTCTCCGGGCTGTACCCGGGCTCCATGGTCGGCGTACCCGGTGACAAATGGTCGAACATGGCGCCGCCCACCTTCGTGATCGTCGCGCTGCTGCTCTTCCAGATGGGCGTCGTCGAGGTCGCCCGGCCGCGGATGGAGGTCCTCCTCGAACGGCGGCGCTGGCGGTGGTTCACCGAGGTGATGAGCCGGTTCGCCCTGCCGCTGTTCCTGTTCCACACCACCGGGATGGCCATCTCCCGGTTCATTGGCTGGATCTTCGGCCAGCAGCTCGACGACCGGGTGCCACCGGACGCGCTGTGGTGGCTGGCCCGGCCGCTCGCGATCCTCGGGCCGCTGGTGTGCACGTTGCCGGTGATCCTGGTGTTCGGGCGGCGCTGGGTGCGCCGGCCGGCTCCCGCGGCGGAGCCGGTCCGGGTGGAGTCCTCCTAGCGCGTTCCGGGGCGCCGGCCGGTGTCCGTGCGGCCCGGGCCGTGTCCCGCCCGGTCGGCCGCGCGGCCTACTCCTTGCACAGGCAGAACGGGTGCCCCACCGGGTCGGCGTAGACCCGCCAGCCCCGGTCCTTCCGGGTGTCCAGCGGCCGCGCGCCCAGGGCCAGCGCCTTCGCCTCGCCCGCGTCCAGGTCGGCGACCGTGAGGTCGAGGTGCGACTGCTGCGGCGCCTCCGGGTCCGGCCAGCGCGGGGCCCGGTAGTCGGCGACCCGCTGGAAGCTCAGGTCCACCCCGTCGCCGCCGACGGTCACCCAGTCGTCGCTGGTGTAGGTGACCTTCCTGTCCAGCAGCTCCGCGTAGAACCCGGCCAGCGCCGCCGGGTCGGGACAGTCCAGTGCGACCGATCCGAGCTTGATCATCGTATTCCTCCGACACCAGTGTTCAGCGATTACCGGTTACACCGTAGTCGACGGGACCCGATCCCGGAACCCGGAAGACCTTTATCCGGTTACGGAGGCGCCCGACCCGAAATCCGACGGTCCGACCAGCCCCGCCAGGGACGAGGTGCCCGGCACCAGCCGCGCGGCACGCCCCCGGGTACCCGGGTCGTCCGTGAACCACAGGACCTCCGCCCCGGCGTACACCACCAGTCGGCCCCCGACCAGCACGACCACGGCCCCGCTGTGCCGCCCGGGGTGACCTGGGCGGGTCGGGCCCACCGGGTGATCCTGGAGGTTCGGGCCCGCCGGGTGATCTGGGCGGCCCGGGTTCTCCGGGTGGCCCGGGTGCGCCCCGGGGGTCCGGGGAGTGTGGTCCGGGCCGTTCCGGCCGGCCGGGTGGTCGGGCCAGGGGAGGGCTGCGCCGAACGGGTTGGCCGGATCGGTTGCGGCGAGCAGCACCGCCCGCCCCGCTGGCGCCGACCGCAGCGGGACGAGCGCATCCCGATGCGCCACCCGGTCGCAGCCCCGGTCCCGGTCGCCGGGGCGCCCGTTGTCACAGCCGCCCGCCGCGACGACCCCGTACCGCCTGAGCAGCTGGTCGGCGCGTGCCGTGGCCCGCCGCCCGGGGTCGGGGTCGGGGGCGGGCAGCCTGAACCACCGACCGGTGGCGGTCGGCGGCGTACCCCTGGCGGGACGTGCCTTCCGGGTCCCCGGGGTCGCCGCCCGTACCGGGGCGAGGGTGTCGTTGCTGACGTACCCGGCCCAGACGAGTTCCCAGAGGGCGCGGAGCACCTCGTCGGCGACGTCGGGCCCGGGCGCCAGCGAGCCGTCGGTGAACCCGCCCGCCGGTCCGGCGGCGGCCCCGCGCGGCGGCGGACCTGCGGGCGAGCGACCTGGCGACGGGTGCCCGGTCCCTCGCCCGACCGCGGCCACCAGGGCGGGAAAGAACAGCGCCCGCTCCTCCAGCGCCGCCAGGACCGCCGCATGCGTCGGAGACAGCTCCACAGTGGCTGGTGGGGGGAGGAGCAAGCCGGCATCCCGTGCCAGGTACAGGGCCACGTGTCCGGGGCCGCGGCCCGCCCACAACAGCTCCCCGGAGCGGCACGCCTCGTCGAGGAGTCCGGGGGTGAAGTCGGCGACCCGGGCGGGCAGAACCAGCCCCTCCAGGTCTCCGACGGGTACGGCGCACCCCTGGAGCCGCTCCACCGCCTCCAGCAGCCCCGCGACCCCGACGCCACCGGAACCGACTCCCTGCCAACCGGGCAGGAACGCCGCGAACGCCCGCGCCGACACCGCCCCGAACGTCTCCCGGAACGGCGCGGGCCCCGGCACCGGCCAACCCGACAGCCCCGCCAGCAGGTGGTGGTCCAGCGCCACCGCCTGGCGCACACTCCCAGCCGTAGCCGTAGCCGTAGCCGTAGCCGTAGCCGTAGCCGTAGCCGTAGCCGTAGCCGTGCCGTCGGCCCCCTCCGACCCGGCCGCCGCGACGGTCTCCACCTCCCGCACGACCACCCGCCCGGCCGCGATCCCGCCCATCAGCGCGGCGAGCCCACGGACGTCGAGCACCTCCGCGAGCAACCCCCGGGCCGCCTCCAGCGCGATCGGGAAGTCCCCACAGCCCCCGACGGCGGCCAGCAACTCGTCCGACCGCTCCCGCTGCCGCCGCCGGGTTTCGCGCCGCCCCGGATCGGTACGGGGCAGCAGCAACGCCCGCGCCGCCCCCGCACGGAACGCCTCCGCGAACTGCTCCGACCCGCCGATCGCGCCCACCACCAGGGAACCCACCTCCCCGCCGTCGAACACCACCAGCTCGCCGCACGGCACCGCGTCGACCATGTCCGGCATCCGGAACGTGAGGGTCGTGTCCGAGTACGCGACCGGCGTGTCCAGCCCGTGCCGTCCGCGAAGCCGCACCCCCAACGCCTCGGCCCACGCCGCGTGGACCCGCCGGCCGTGCACACTGTGGACGGTCACCAGCCAGTCGCCGTTCTCGTCCCGGCACCGCTCCACAACGACGGTCCCACCATCCGGCAAGAGGCCCGCGGCCCTCCGCCCGGCCAGGTACGCGTCGAGAACGGCGGCCGCCCCCGCCTCGAGGACAGCCGGCCGGGCGCCGTCGCCCCGGGGTCGGACCCGACAGTCCTCGGGGCCGGCCGCGCTGTTCCCAGGTCCGGTCGCTCCGCCGGCCTCGCCTGCCGCGGAGCCGGTACCAGGGAGGACGTGCCCGTTGGGCTCCAGGTCTTCGTCCGGGCCCCCTACAGGCCGGGCAGCCCGGACGGATCCATGACCGACGGGGTCGACGACGCCGGTCTGGGCAGGAGTTTCCGGGGACCGGACCGCCACCTCCACCGGGGCAGAGGTGTTGTCGGGGGCGGGCGTGACGAGTACCCGGTCAGTGGTCGGTTCTGTGATCTGCCAACGGGTTGACCCGAGGAGGAGGACGTCGCCCGCGCGGTAGCCGGCCGCCTCCGCCTCGCCGAGGTCCCCGATCCGTGCGGTGCCGGCGAACACCGGGACCAGTCCCCGGTCGCGCCCGGCCCGCACCGCGAGTCGCTGCGCGCCGGGCCGGCCCGTGACGACGCCGGTCACCCGGTCCCAGTCGAGGCGGGGCGGCACGGACGGAAACCGGCCGGCGAGCATGTCGAGCGTCGCGTGCAGGGCCGACGTGGGCAGGCCGGCGAACGGGGCGGCGCGGCGGACCAGCGCGGCGAGGTCGGGCACGGTCCAGTCGTCCATGGCGACCATCGCGGTGAGCTGCTGCGCCAACACATCGAGCGGACCACTGCCCGCCGCCGCACCGGGTTGGCGGCAGGCCGGTGCTGATCCGTCGGGATTCCCGCTCAGCGCCGCGCCGAGCGGGTTGCTGGCCAGTGTGGACGCGTCGAGCGGGTCGGTGCCCGGCTGTTCCGGGAACTCCGGAACGTGGTGCCCGGTGAGGCGCGCCGCCGCGTGCAGGTCGCCCGGATCCCGGGGCAGGACGGCGACCCGGGGCGCGAGCCCGAACCGTCGGGCCGTCTCCGCAGCCGGGGGAGTGCCGCACTGGACCACGAGTTCGACGGTCCCAGGGCCGAGGCCGAGGTCGTTGGCGGAGGTGGCGACGAGGGCCGTGACCCGCCCGCCGAGCAGGTCCGCGACCGCCCGCGCGCGCAGCCCGGAAGCCATTCCACCGTGGTGCGCCCGGGCGGAGTCCAGCCGCGACGCGAGCTGCTCGGCCTCCTGCCGGGACGACACGAACACCACGGCCGTCCCGTGCCGCCCGACCAGCTCCCGGACCCGCCGCGCACCGTCCACGGGCGGCACCTCGACCACCACATCCGTGCCGGCGGGGGCGTTTCCCACCGTGGCGTCGGCAGCGGCGCGCGTCTGGTCGGCTGGACGCGACCCGGTCCGCGTCACCGGGACGACCTCGCAGGCGGTGGACCCGGCGCCGCCGGGAAAACCCGACAGACCATGCGGCGGGTACGCGGCCAGGCCCACCCGCCGCGCCGGTACCTCCAGCAGGGCATCGAGCCGCTCCAGGGACAGGGCGAGGTGCGCGCCGCGCCGGGTGCCGTGCAGCAGGTCGAGTCCGGCCACGACCACGGTCCGCACCCCGCGCAGTCCGGCGCGGGCCCGGGAGGTGAGCAGCAGGTACAGCGACTCGGGGGTGGTGGCCAGGATGTCGGGCTGGGTGCGTTCGAAGGCCCGGCGCTCGGCGGTGGGCGTGTCCCCGGTCCGCACCCCGACCGTGTACCCCGCGCCGCCCGCACCCGGGCCTGCCCGGCCTCCGGTGCCGAACCGAACCAACGGCACGGGCAGGTCGCGCCCGACATCGGCGGCCAGCGTGGGCAGCGGGCTGACGTACAGCACCCGGCAGCCCCCGCCCGGCCGGCCGAGCGCGGCACCCACCTCGGCGACGGCACCCGCCCCGACGACCACCACGTGCCGCCGCCCGGTGTCCGGCCCCGTTCCGTGCGCGGGGACGTGCGCGGCACCGGTCCGGGCTGCTGTGGTCACCGCCCCATTCTCCGGGGCGGTCCGCCCGGTCCCGGGTGCCGACACGGCGGGCCGCGTACCCGGAAAGGGGGTTAGAGCGAGGCTGTGGCGAGTTTGGCGCTGAAGCCCAGGAACAGTGCGCCCGCGCCCGTCGCGAGCAGCGCGGACAGCCGGCGCCGGCGGCGGAACTGGGCCGCGAGCAGGACACCCCCGAAGATCAGGGTGCTCAGGTACGCCAGGCTGAACACCTGCACGATCGCGCCGAGCACCACGAAGGACAGCGCCGGGTGCGCGTAGGTCGGGTCCACGAACTGGATGAAGAAGGAGACGAAGAACAGGATCGCCTTCGGGTTCAGCAGGCTCACGGTGAGCGCCCGCCGGAACGGCCGGTGCGCGCCCCCGACCGGCTCGCCGACCCCGCCGGCGGCATCGGACCCGCTGGCGGCGACAGCCCCGGTCCCGGCATCGGACCGTGCGACGGCATCGGATCCGACAGCGGCGGACCCGGCGGCATCGGCCGGCGCACGCCACGACCGCACCGCCCCCACCACCATCCGCAGCCCCATATAGGCCAGATAGGCGGCCCCGGCGTACTTCACGGCCATGAACGCCGCCGGATACGCCTGCAACAGCGAGGCGACCCCGGCCGCCGACAGCACCATGAGCACGGTGTCGCCGACGAACACCCCGGCCGCGCCGCGATACCCGGCCCGGATCCCGTGCCGCGCGGCCGTGGCCAGCACGTAGAGCGAGTTCGGCCCCGGCAGCAGGATGATCAGGAAGGCGCCGAGGACGTACGTCCACAGGTCGGTCACGCCGAACATTCAGCCCTCCAGCCGGGTACGCGCCTCGGGCCACTCGTCGGCCGTCATGCCGTACCAGTATGTGTCGCGGAGCGTGCCGTCCGGCCGGACCCGATGGTGACGGATGACACCCTCCAGCTTCGCGCCGAGGCGTTCGATGGCCTGCTGGGAGCGGGTGTTCCGATTGTCCGTGTGCCAGGTGACCTTGAGCGCGCCCAGCTCGTCGAAGGCCCGGCTGAGCATGAGCCGCTTGGACTCGGCGTTGAAGCCGCGCCGCCACCAGGGCTTGCCGAGCCAGGTGTACCCGATCGCGACGGCCCGGTTGCGCGGGTCGACCTGGTAGTACGAGGTGGTCCCGACCGCCTTCCCGGTGGCCAGGTCGATCTGGGCCCACGCGACCCGCTCCTGGTCGGCGATGGCGCCGTCGATGATGGCGGCCATCTCCTCGACGGTGTTCGGCTGAGGGGTGGACAGCCACGGCCACACCTCGGGGTCCGCGCCAGCCTCGAAGAGGTCCGCCGCGTGCCCGGGGTGCAGGGCCTCCAGCCGGAGCCGGGTGCCGGTCATCGTCGCGGGGTGGTGCCAGGGGGTGGCCGCCAGGTACGCGGGCGGCTCCTCGCCGGTCTCCGACACGGCGGCGAGCCGGGTGGTGACGAGCGGGACGACCCCGGACCAGTACGGCAGGTCGGCGTCCTCGGGTTCGTTCACCGGGCCGCCGGCGCGGGCCTTGACCGTGACCTCGTCCAGGTCGAGGGCGAGGAGGACGGTCTGCGCGAGTTCCTTGGGGCTGGGCGGCCGGGAGTCCGCGGACCGGCCGGCGGCGACCTTGTCCATGAACGCGGCGAACGCCAGGTCGCGCTCCACCGGGTCGGTGACGACCTGGGCGATCCCGTGCGCGATGACGGACCGGTAGTTGGCGGAGTGGTTGAACTGGGACTTCGACAGGACGAGGCCGTCGACCATCGTCACGGACAGGCAGAGCCGCAGCTCCGCGTCGCGGCCGTGCAGGGCGAACCGGCCACCGGTCGAGCCGTGCACGTAGACCCGCTCGCCGACCCGGACGTGGAACATGGGCAGGATGCGGGGCTCGCCGTCCACGACGAGGCCGAGGTGGGCGACGTGCGCCTCGTCGAGGGTCCGGTGCAGGAGCTCGCGGTCCTCGGTGAACCTGATCGACTTGCGCAGGGGGAGGGTCCGGGTCATGGCGGCACCTTTGTTCTAGTACAATCTGCTAACTGTGCCAGTACATTATCAGTTCAGCGGGGACAGCGCCGTCTCCATCGCGGCCAGCGTCGAGGCCGGCATCCGCACCGGGGCCCTGCCCGTGGGCGCGCCGCTGCCGCCGATCCGGGGGCTCGCGGCCGAGCTGGGGGTGAGCCCGGCGACGGTGTCCTCGGCGTACGCGACGCTCCGGCAGCGCGGGGTCGTCGAGACCGCCGGGCGCAACGGCACCCGGGTCCGGGAGCGGCCGGCGGTGGGCGGCAGGGCGGGTCACGTGCTCCCCGTACCCGCCAATGTCGTCGATCTGTCCTCCGGCTCGCCCAACCTGGCGCTCGTGCCCCGCCTCGGCCCCGTCCTGGCCCGGATCGACCCGCGACCGGTCAGCTACCGGGACGCGGGCGTGCTGTCCGAACTGGCGGCGGCGGCCCGCGACCGGCTCGCCCTCGACGGGGTCACGGGCGAGGAGATCCTGGTGACCAGCGGCGCGCTCGACGCGATCGAACGCCTGCTCGGGGCGGCGCTGGGCCCCGGCGACGCGATCGGCGTCGAGGACCCGGGCTGGGCCAACCTGCTCGACCTGGCCGCCGCGATGGGCCTGCGGATCGTGCCGGTGCCGGTGGACGAGGCCGGGCCGACCCTCGACGGGCTGGCCGCGGCGCTCGCGGCCGGTATCCGCGCGCTCGTGGTCACGTCCCGCGCGCACAACCCGACCGGCGCGGCCCTGACCCCCGAACGGTCCGCCGCGCTCCGGGTGCTGCTCGCCGCGCACGCCGACGTCCTGGTCATCGAGGACGACCACTGCGGCGACCTGGACGACGTGCCGCTGCACCCGCTCGCCGGGGTCACCCCCGCCTGGGCCTACGTCCGCTCGGTGTCCAAGGCCTACGGCCCCGACCTGCGGCTCGCCGTCGTCGCCGGGGACGCCGCGACCCTCGGCCGGTTGTCCGGCCGGCTCCGGCTCGGCGCGGGCTGGGTGTCCACGCTGCTGCAACGCGCCGTGCTCGAACTGTGGGCCTCCGCCGACGTCGCCGCCCAGGTCCGCGCCACCAGCGCCGTCTACCGCGCGCGCCGCGCCCGGCTCCTGGGGGCGCTCTCCGACCGGGGTCTCCGGGGATACGGGCGCAGCGGCATCAACGTCTGGCTTCCGGTCCCCGACGAGACCACGGCCGTCGCCCGGCTCCGGGACGCGGGCTGGGCCGTGGCGGCCGGGGCGGCCTACCGGCAGGTGAGCCCCGCGGCGGTCCGGATCACGATCAGCGGGCTCCCCGACGACCAGGTCGAGCCCCTGGCTGACGCGGTCCTGACGGCCGTCACGCCGACGTCAGGGAGCCGGAGTGTCTGATCTTGGGCGTGCGAGGATCGGGGACGTGAACACCGCTCGGGTCCAGCGCCGCACCCTCCGCCTCCTCATGATCACGAACGTGATCGGAGGGGTGGGCGTCGCGATCGGCATCGCGGTGGGCGCCCTGCTGACCGCCCGGCTCACCGGCGGCCCCGGCCTGTCCGGCCTCGCCCAGAGCGGGGCCGTCGTCGGCGGCGCCCTGATGGCCATCCCCATGACCCGACTGATGAACAGATCAGGACGAAGGCCGGGACTTCTTCTGGGGTACGCCGTCGGCGCGCTCGGCGCCCTCCTCGTCGTCGCGGCGGCCGTGACCGAGTCCGGGCCGCTCGCCTTCCTCGGCATGTTCTGCTTCGGCGGGAGCACGGCCGCGAACCTGCAGGCCCGGTACGCGGCCGTCGACCTCGCCGAACCCACCCGGCGCGGCTGGCAGCTGTCCATCGTCGTCTGGGCCACGACGATCGGCTCCGTCGCGGGGCCGAACCTGTCCCGGCCGGCGGACGCGCTGCTGCGGCGGGCGTGGGCCGACCTGCCCGAACTGGCCGGGCCGTTCGTGTTCAGCGCGCTCGCGTTCGCGGTGGCGGGGTTGTTGATCTGGGCGTTGTTGCGGCCGGATCCGCTGGTGGTGGCGCGGGGACTGGCCTCGGCTCAGGAGTCCGGGGTGGCGCCGGCCGGGTCCGGTGGCGCGCCGCCCCGTCCCGCCTCGGGCGCCCCCGTTTCGACGGCCTCCGCTCCGGCCCCGCGCGGCACCGGCTCCGCCCTGGCCCCGGACCCGGTCGGGGAGGCGACTCCCGGCACCGGATCCGCACCGGGTGCCCCCGGCTCCGCCCCGGGTGCGGCGCAGGGCGGCCGGGGCGGGGTGGTCGCCACCGAGCGCCGGTTCGGGATGCGGTCCGCGTTCCGCCTGGTCATGGAGATTCCCGCCGCCCGGCTCGGCCTCGCCGCCACCGCCGTCGGCCACCTCGTCATGGTCGGCGTGATGTCCATGACCCCCATCTACATCGGCCAGACCCCGGGCATCGACCACGGCGACGTCCTCAGCATCGTCGGCCTCGTCCTCAGCCTGCACATCGCCGGCATGTACGCCCTGAGCCCTCTCGTCGGCCTCGCCACCGACCGGTTCGGCCGCCGCCCCGTCATCCTCACCGGCCTGGGCCTGCTCCTGGCCGCGTGCGCCATCGCCGGCACCGCCGACCACGGCACCCCGCAACTCTCCGCCGGCCTGTTCACCCTGGGCCTGGGCTGGTCCTGCACCATGATCGGCGGCTCGACCCTGCTCGTGGAGTCCGTACCCGTCACCCGCCGCCCCGCCGCCCAGGGCCTGTCCGACCTCGTGATGGGCCTGTCCGGCGCGGGGGCCGGCGCGCTCGGCGGCGTGGTCGTGCAGATCGCCGGCTACCCGGTCCTGGCCGTCCTGGCCGCCGCGTGCGCCGTGCCGGTCCTCGCCCTCGCGCTCCGGGTGCGTTCCGCTGTTAGGGTCGGCGGGTGAGACAGACCGATTTCTGGTACCGGCTGGAGCAGGTGTTCGGCGCGACGTACGCGGGCAGCGTCGCCTCCGACCAGAACCTCTCCCAGCTCGGTGGCCTGACGATCCGCGAGGCGCTGGCCGGCGGCGTGGCCACGGTCACCGTCTGGCGGGCCGTGTGCGCGGCCTATCCCGAGCGGGTACCCGCCAAGCTTCGCTGATCTTGTGCCACTTTTCCGGGGCTTTTGTTACCTTTTCGTATGGCTCACCGGAGCAATACCCGTGTCGCGACTTGAATAGAACACGTGTTCGGCTAATGTGCTTACTCGTGGCAGGCGGGTCGGGGGAAGAAATGTCAGACCCGCCGCCTACGGTGTCAGCGTGAACAAGCGAGCGACCGCGAAGACGGCGACTACAGGGGTGACGGCGATGGCAGCAGGTCCGGACCGTGAGAAGGCGCTCGATCTGGCCCTCGCGCAGATCGACAAGCAGTTCGGCAAGGGCTCGGTCATGCGACTGGGTGACAGGACGGCACAGCCCATCGCGGTGATCCAGACCGGCTCCATCGCGCTGGACATCGCCCTCGGGATCGGCGGCATCCCGCGCGGCCGGGTCGTCGAGATCTACGGGCCGGAGTCCTCCGGTAAGACCACCCTCACCCTCCACCTGATCGCCAACGCGCAGGCCAACGGCGGCATCGCGGCGTTCATCGACGCGGAGCACGCCCTCGACCCGGAGTACGCGAAGGCGCTCGGCGTCGACACCGACGCCCTCCTGGTCTCGCAGCCCGACACGGGCGAGCAGGCCCTCGAGATCACCGACATGCTGATCCGCTCCGGCGCGATCGACCTGATCGTCATCGACTCCGTCGCCGCCCTCGTGCCGCGCGCCGAGATCGAGGGCGAGATGGGCGACAGCCACGTCGGCCTCCAGGCCCGCCTGATGAGCCAGGCGCTCCGGAAGATCACCGGTGCCCTGAGCAACTCCGGCACCACCGCGATCTTCATCAACCAGCTCCGCGAGAAGATCGGCGTCATGTTCGGCTCCCCGGAGACCACGACCGGTGGTAAGGCGCTCAAGTTCTACGCCTCCGTCCGGCTCGACATCCGCCGGATCGAGAGCCTCAAGGACGGCACCGACGTCGTCGGTAACCGCACGCGGGTCAAGGTCGTCAAGAACAAGGTCGCCTCGCCGTTCAAGCAGGCCGAGTTCGACATCATGTACGGCAAGGGCATCAGCCGCGAGGGCTCCCTCATCGACGTCGGTGTCGAGCAGAGCATCATCCGCAAGTCCGGCGCGTGGTACACGTACGACGGCGACCAGCTCGGCCAGGGCAAGGAGAACGCGCGGAACTTCCTCCGCGAGAACCCGGACGTGGCCGCCGAGATCGAGAAGAAGATCAAGGAGAAGCTGGGTGTCGGGGCGGTCCTCGACGCCGACGCCGTTCCGGCCCCGCCGGTCGACTTCTGACCGTGACCCGGCCTGACGACGCTGTTCCGTCCCATCCCGTGTCGTCCTCAGAGGAGCACGGTGACGGGCGCGCCCTCGACGAGGGCGCGCCCGCGCCGTCCACCCCACCGGCATCCGATGCATCGCCGGTATCCGATCCGTCGCCGGTGGTCTCGCCGGTGTCCGGTCCGCTGCGGCCCGCGCCGACGGCGGACCCGGTTCGGCCCGCCTCGTCCTCCGGCCCGGTGCCGCCCACGTCGGTCGGGCCCGATCCATGGGCGCTCGACCCGTTACGGGCGGATCCTTCTGCGGCCGGGCCGTCGGCTTCCGGACCGTCGGCAGCCGGGCCGGTGCCTTCCGGACCGGTGGCTTCCGGCCGTGTCGGGGCGCCTCCGGTGGGGGCGGGGTGGTGGGAGCGTGACGTGGTCGACGCTCCCGATCCGTGGCCGGGGTTTCTCGCGGGGTTGGGGCGTTCTCCGGGAGATGGTTCCGGTGCGGGCCTGACCGTTGCCGACCGGGCTGTTTCTCACCCGGCTGTTCCCGATGAGGCTCCCGACCGGGCTGTTTCTTCCCGGGCTGTTCCTGGTGGGGTTCCCGACCCGGCTGTTTCTTCTTCGGCTGGTTCCGGTGGGGCTCCCGACCGGGACGTTTCCGACGGGTCCGGTTCTCAACAGGCTGTTCCCGGCAGGGCCGGTTCCGAGGTCGTTTCGGGCCGGGCAGCCGCTGATCCGGCTCGCGACGCTGGCCTGATCGACGCTTACGCCCACGACCGGGGCCTGAGGTCCGGTGGCTTACCGGAGCTGGTTCCGGAGGTCGGGCAGGCACTCGACGGGGTTCGGCTCATGCGGGCCGCTGACCTCCCGTCCCCGGCCGCCGACGCGCCCGCCGGGCCGGATGGCGTCCGCCGGGGCACCGGCCGCGTGCTGCCCTGGTCCGATCAGCCGTTGGAGGCCGACGGTCGGGGCTCCCGACGCCGCTCGTCCCGTGCCGCCAGGGCGACACCGCCGGACCATGAGGACCCGCAGGCCGGACCCGCCGAAGACGCCGACGGTCCGACCGCCCGGACCCGGCGGCCGTTCGGGGACGGAACCCGGTCCACCTTCGGGGAGAGCACCCGCTCCACTTTCGGGGGCGGCGGCCGTTCCGGCTTCGGGGGTGGCGACCGCTCTGGGGGAGGTGACCGTTCCGGCTCCGGGGGCGGCGACCGCTCCAGCTTCGGGGAAGGTGGCGACCGTTCCGGCTTCGGTAACGGCACCAGGTCCTCTTTCGGTGACCGCCGGGGTGGCCTGTCCCGTGGTGGGGGACTGGGCTCGAAGAAGAAGGCCAGGGGAGCCGGCGACGAGCTGCGGACCACCTCCTCCGGCCCATGGCAGACCTTCGGCAGCCGCGCCGACGACTCCGATCACACCGACGCCCCGGACTCCCACGAGGATTCCCGTACCCGGTCGGGGCGCGAGGCCCGGAACCGTCGGGGCGGCCAGACGGTGCGTCCGGATCAGGCGGATTCCTGGCGCGACGAGTCCCCGGACACGGAGGCGCGGTGGGCGCACGACGACGCGACGCTGCCGGAGGCGGGGCCTCGGCACGTCGAGCCACCGGCCCGGGCGGCGCGGGTCAAGCGTGACGAGTCTCAGTTCTCGGGGGCGAAGGTCGGAGCGGAGTCCGACGCCCCGGTCCCGGACTGGCACCCCGCCGCCCACGGCCACGAGGAGTCCCCGGACTACGACCCGGCCACCGCCCCGGTCCTGCCGCGGGCCACCTACTCCACCGGCGATCTCAACGCCCACGATCTCAACGCCCACGATCTCAACGCCCGCGATGCCGGTGCTCGTGGCGGCGGTGCTCGTGGCGGCGGCGACCGCGACGTGGATGCCCGGGAAACCCCGCCACGGGAGCCCCAAGCCTGGGAGCCCCGGCCTGAAGCGCTACGAGCCAAGGAGCCCCGGGCCAAGGAGCCCCGGGCCCGCGATCCCAAGCCGCGCAAACCCAAGGAACCCCGCCCCCGCAGGACCCCGGAGGAACGCGCCCAGGCCGCCCTGGAGCGTGCCGAGGCCGCCCGAGCCGAGATCGCCAAGAATCCGGAGCAGGCCGCCCGGGCCATCTGCCTGCGCCTGCTCAACGACCGGCCGCGGACCCGCTCGGAGCTGGCGGCCGCCCTGGCCAAGCGCGGGGTACCCGAGGAGGCCGCCGCCGCCGTCCTGGACCGGTACGACGAGGTCGGGCTCATCGACGACGCGGCGTTCGCGCGGGCGTGGGTGAGTACCCGTCATCAGGGTCGGGGTCTGGCTCGTCGGGCGCTCGGTCAGGAGCTGCGGCGCAAAGGGGTCGACTCGGACACCATCGGCGAGGCGCTGGAGGAGCTCGACCCGGAGACGGAGGAGGCCACGGCGCGGGCGTTCGTGGCTCGGCGGATGCGGTCGGTGAGCGGGCCGCCCGAAGCGGTGCTCCGCAAGGTGGTGGGCGCGCTGGCCCGGAAGGGGTACCCGCCGGGGTTGGCGTTCCGGGTGGTGAAGGAGGCGATGGAGCAGGCGGGACAGGAAGCGGACTTCGATCCGGACGCCCTGGAGGACAGCCACCTCGGGGACCTCTGAATCCCCGGGGACCGAGAAGCCGCGGTGTCCAGACCACAGGCCGGGGCCGCCGCGCTACCCGCTCAGGACGAGCTCCGGGCACGCTGCCACGTTTCCCGTCTGAGTCCGGCCGTCGACCGGCACGAGGCGTGCCCCAGCCCTGAGCCCGGGAGCGCCCCGGCCCCAGGCCGGCCCCGGCCCAGCCCCCGGCTCAGGCCCCCGGCCCAGACCCCAGCCCCGGCCAGCCCGGAGCCCCGGCCCGGGCTCGAGCTGCGTGCCCCGGCCAGGTGCCAGCCCCAGCCCCGGCCAGGCCCCAGCCCGGGGTCCAGGCCGGGGTCCAGCCCATCCCCAAGCCCGGGCCCCATCCCCAAGCCCGAACTCCGGCCCAAGCCCGAGCTCCGGTCCTCGGCCCAGCCCAGACCAGGCCAGCCCCAGCCCGACCCAGCCCAGGCCGGCCCCAGCCCAGGCCCAGCCAGGCCCAGGCCCCAGCCCCAAGCCCACCCCACCCCACCCCACCCCAATATGCGCCCCCCACACGAAGACCCAGCTGGATATCCCGACCCGACCAACCCCGGACCAACCAACACCCACCGCCCGGCGACCGTACCCATCTGATGATCGAAACAGCCCTGATCATGGTTTCTTGACCGGAGTAGCCATTTCGACCTAGCCTCGGCAGTAACAACGAGAAGAACGTCCGAGTACTGCGGGTTATCCGCGCCATAGAGAACGCCCCACCCAACTTCAAGACCAGGGTCCGCCCCACCGCGAACCTCGAGCCTTGGCGTGGCACGATCAGCGTGCGGCGCCCGTCATTCGTGCTGCCCTGCGCAGTCCGGTCCGGCGGGTCACATGGCGTGCCCGGACCTTCTCGACACAGCGACTGCGCCGGATCCGGTGTGCACGGAAGGATGAGGCCATGACGACCGTCGGGGTAGTGGTGGGGGCGGTCGCCGCCCTGGCCCTGATCGTCGTGGTCGGCCTGGTGCTCCTCGCCCGGATGGTGGGCAGACTGTCGGCCGGGGCTCCGGGGACGGCCCGTACGGACGCCGAGGCCGAGCAGGCCCGCGCCGTGGTGGAGGCGGAGACGACGGAGGCCAGGGCCGCCGCGCGCCGGCTGGTCGAGTCGGCCCGGGTGGAGGCGGACGAGGTCGCGACCCGGTTGCGGACCCGCGCCGAGGAGGACGCCGCCCGGATCGCCGCGGAGGCCGAGCGGGCCGCCGAGCGGGCCCGGGTCGAGGCGGAGCGGGTCACGGAGCGGGCGCGGCAGGAGTCCGAGGCGGCGGTCGAGAAGGCCCGCCGGGAGTCCGAGGCCGCCGTGGAGAAGGCCCGCCAGGAGTCCGAGGGTGTCCTGGAGAAGGCCCGCCGGGAGGCGGAGCGGACGGTGGCCCAGGCCCAGGCGCTCGCGGAGCAGGCGGCGGGGGATGTCGCGGCCCGGGCGCGCCGGGAGGCCGAGCAGGTGGTGGAGTTGCGGTCGGCGCAGCTCACCGAGCGGCTGGCGGACGTGGAGCAGCGGCTCAACCGGTTGGACGAGCGGGAGCGCCGCCTCAGCGAGGAGGCCGAGCGGCTCGCGGCCCGGGACCGGCGGATCGCGGTCGCGGAGGCCGATCTGGAGGTCCGGGAGACCGAGGTCGGCGAGCAGGAGGTCGCGCTGGCCGAGGCCGACGAGGAGCGTCGCCGGGAGCTGTCCCGGATCGCGGGGCTGACGGCCGAGGCGGCGAAGACGGAGCTCGTCGGCGTGATCGAGGTGCAGGCCAAGCGCGAGGCGGCCGTGCTGATCCGCGACATCGAGGCGGACGCGCGCAACACGGCGGAGCAGCGGGCCCGGCACATCGTGGTCGAGGCGATCCAGCGGGTGGCCAGCGAGCAGACGGCGGAGAGCGTCGTGAGCGTGCTGCACCTGCCGAGTGACGAGATGAAGGGCCGGATCATCGGCCGCGAGGGCCGCAACATCCGGGCGTTCGAGTCGGTGACCGGGGTCAACCTGATCATCGACGACACGCCGGAGGCGGTGCTGCTGTCGTGCTTCGACCCGGTGCGCCGCGAGATCGGCCGGGTCACCCTGGAGAAGCTGGTCCTGGACGGCCGGATCCACCCGCACCGGATCGAGGAGGTGCACGACCTGGCGCGGTACGAGGTGGAGAAGCTCTGCCAGCGCGCCGCCGAGGACGCCCTGGTCGAGGTCGGGATCACCAATATCCACCCGGAGCTGGTGGAGCTGCTCGGCCGGCTGCGCTACCGCACCTCCTACGGCCAGAACGTCCTCAAGCATCTGGTCGAGACGGCGCACATCGCGGGTCTGATGGCCGCCGAGCTGGGCCTGCGCCCCGAGTTGATCAAGCGGGGCGCGTTCCTGCACGACATCGGCAAGGCGCTCACCCACGAGGTCGAGGGCAGCCACGCGCTGATCGGGGCGGACCTGGCCCGGCGGTTCGGGGAGTCCGAGGAGGTCGTGCACGCGATCGAGGCGCACCACAACGAGGTGCAGCCGCAGACGATCGAGGCGGTGCTGACCCAGGCGTCGGACTCGTGTTCGGGCGGCCGGCCGGGTGCCCGCCGCGAGAGCCTCGAGGTCTACGTGAAGCGCCTCGAGCGGATCGAGGAGATCGCCAGCGGCCAGCTCGGCGTCGAGCGGGTGTTCGCGATGCAGGCGGGCCGCGAGATCCGGGTGATGGTCCGGCCCGACGACGTGGACGACATCGGCGCGGCCGTGCTGGCCCGCGACGTGGCGAAGCAGATCGAGGACGAGCTGACCTACCCGGGCCAGATCCGGGTGACCGTGGTGCGCGAGTCCCGGGTCAGCGAGATAGCGAGATAAGAGCCTCAACCGCTATCTGGTTACGAGTCGGTCACCGGCCCGACGCGCATCAGCTCGGCCGACCGCGGTCCGAGCACGGGGCCCGGTGACACCGGCCCGACCGTTCTGCCGCGGGGCCGCCGCCGCGCACCCACCTACCGCGCGGCCCCCGGGTCCCCGGCCGACCCACCGCCGCCCGGGCCTCACCGTCCGGCGTGGAACCGCGCCGCCCCCGCGTGCAGCGGCACCGGCGCGGTCGACCCGGCCGTGGCCCGGTCGATGTTCCCGGCCTCCGGGTGCACCTTGGTCAGGTCCTTCTGCCGGTCGAACAGCAGCTTCACCAGGTCGTGGGCGAGCGACTCGGACATCGTGTCCCGGACGACGAGAAGGTTCGGCACCCCGATGGTGGCCACGTCCGCCGGCAGGTTGTACGCGCCGCGCGGAATCGTCGCCCCCGTGTACGCGTCCCCGTACTGCTGGCTGAGCCGGGGCAGCGCCGCGTTGGGGGACAGGAACTCGACCTTCCCCGGGGCGGACGCGAGGAGTTCGGTGATGCCGCTGGCGGGCAGGCCGCTGGAGTACACCATGGCGTCGGTGCTGCCGTTGAGCATGCCCTTGACGGTCTGCGGCAGGGACAGCGGCTGCCCGGTGATGTCGTCGGGGCCGATCCCGGTGGCGGCGAGCAGGCGCAGGGCGATCACCTCGGTACCGGACCGGGGGCTGCCGGTGGAGATCCGCTTGCCGCGCATGTCGGCGAGACTCCGTACCCCGCTGCCGGTCCGGGCGATGACCTGGGTGTAGTTGAGGTACAGCTTGGCGAGGGCCCGGATCGGCTGCGGCCTGCCCTCGAAGGGTCCCTTGCCGGTGGCCGCGTCCCCGGCGGTGTCGGCGAGCGTGAAGGCCAGGTCGGCGTCGCCCCTGACCACGCGCTGGATGTTCTCCACGGACGCGCCGGTCGGTTCGGCGGTCGCCTCGTACCCGGGGAGGTGCTGGCTGATCAGGTCCGCCAGGCCGCCGCCGAGCTGGTAGTACACCCCGGTGGTGTTGCCGGTGGCGACGAAGAGCTGGCGGCTGCGCCGGGTGGGCGCGGAGCCGGGTCCGGCGCACCCGGCGAGGGCCAGGGCGCCGAGGATGAGGGTCCGACGGCCGCAGACGGCGGTCAGCGCCGTGCCGGCCGAGGACCGGCGGCCCCCGGGGAGCGGGGCGCGCCGACCGGTCACGAACGGACCTCCGGGGCGAGCGCCGTGGCCACCCGCTGGACGAGCATCGCGGTCTCGTAGCCGATCTGGCCGAGGTCGCAGCCGGGGGCGGCGAGGACGGCGATGTGCGCCCGGTCCCCGATGGCCATCAGCAGCAGCACCCCGCCGTCCATGTCGACGACGAACTGCCGGACCCGCCCGGCGGACAGGAACCGGGCCGCGCCGAGGGTGAGGCTGGTCAGGCCGCTGGTGACGGCGGCCAACTGGTCGGTCTGGTCGGTGGGCAGGCCGGCGGACGTCGCCAGGGCGAGCCCGTCGACGGACACCACCAGCACGTGGGCGATGTCGGGCACCCGCTCGGCGAAGATGGTCAGCAGCCAGTCGAGATTCTGGCGATCAGTCAAGGTCCGCTCTTCCTGGGTGGGGTGACAGGTGGCCCGCCGCCGCGGTGATGCCGATGGCCAGGCTGGAGAGCCGCGACCTTATCTCCTCGGGGTCGATGGCGGTGGGGTCGGGTTCGGGTTCGGGGGGTCGGAGGAAGGCGCGGGCGACGGCCCCGGAGGGCGCGGTCCGGGGCCGCAGGCCGGTGACCGGCGCGAGCAGGGTGTTGGGCAGCCGGACGAGGGCGGCGGTGCCGTTGCCGGTGTGGCTGCGCAACGTGACCTCGATGCCCTGCCGGGCGGCGAGCCGGGCCACCACGAGCAGGCCCATGGTGCCGGCGAGCGCCGCCGTGAGGGCCGCGGGCTGGGCGAGCCGGGCGTTGACCTCGTCCAGGGACGCGTCGGGGATGCCGATGCCCTGGTCGTAGATGGTGATGTCCAGGCCGTCGATGGAGTGCCGGGCGGTGACGGAGACCCGGCTGTCGGGCGGGGAGAAGGTGGCCGCGTTCTCCAGGAGCTCGGCGAGGAGGTGTACGAGGTCGCCGACGGCCGCGCCGACGATGGCGAGGCCGGCCAGGTCGGCGGTGTCCACCCTCGGGTACTCCTCGATCTCGGCCGCCGCCGCGCGGACCACGTCCTCGAGCAGTTCGACGTGCGAGAACCGCCGGCCCGGTTCGCCGCCGGCGAGGAGCAGCAGGTTCTCCTCGTTGCGGCGCATCCGGGCCGCCAGGTGGTCGAGGGCGAACAGCTGGCCGAGGGTGTCCGGGTCGGACTCGGTGCGTTCGAGGTCGTCGAGGAGCTGGAGCTGCCGGTTGATCAGGGCCTGGCCGCGCCGGGACAGCGAGACCAGGGTCGCGGCGACGTCGATCCGGAGCAGGGCCTGGTCGGCGGCGAGCCGCAGGGCCTGCCGGTGCAGGGTGCCGAACGCGGTGCCGACCTGCCCGATCTCGTCGTCGAACCCGGCGGTCAGGGACGTGTCGGTGGCCGCCGCGACCGCCAGGTGGGTGTCCCGGACGACGCCCGGCTCGGTGGCGACGGACACGGCGGCGATGGCGGCCGGCAGCGACTGGTTGGCGACGTTGAGCGCGGCGCGGCGCAGCCGGCGCAACCGGCGGGCGGTCCGGGCGGACAGGACGAGCGCGGTGAGGACGGACAGCACGGCGACCGCCCCGGTGAGGGCGAGCGCGAGGACGGTGCTCCGCCGGGCGGCCTCCTGGCGGGCGTACGCGGCGTCGTCGAGCTCCGTGGCCAGCGCCAACTGCACGGTGTACAGCCGGCGGAGCAGCTGGGTCTGCGCCACGTACCAGGCGTCGGGGTCGATCCTGAGCCTGCCCGGGTCCTGGTCCCCCGTGAGCGCGTCGTCCCGCAGCCCCCGGGCGATGTCGACATCGGACCCGGTGACCGTGTGGTCGTACGCGGCCCGGCCGCCGTCGTCGGCGACCCGGTAGAACTCGGCCTGCCGCGCCTCGGCGGACCCGATCAGGGAGGCGAGCGCGGACAGCTCACCCGGCGCGTACGCCCCCCGGGTGAACACGCCGCGCAGCAGGTCGCGCTCCTCGGCCGCCAGGTGTCCGGCGGCGGCCAGCGCGGCGATCGCCCTCGTGCGGCCGGCCAGCGCGGCGTCGTCGATCCGGGCGGGCAGGGCCTCGGCGACGGCGAGGAGCAGGGTGACCACGGACCGGTAGGACTGGTCGGCGACCCGCTGTTCTCCGGACATGCCGAGGGCCTGGCCCCGGGCGGTGGGCAGCCCGGCCAGCGCGCTGCCGGCGGTGGTCAGGGGGCTGAACAGCTCGGGGACGTCGAGCTGGGTGGCCCCCCGGTACCGCACGAGGGCGGCGTCGGTGCGCCGGCGCTGGGCGAGCAGGATCTGGTCGGCGACCTTGCCGTTGCGCAGCCGGAGCGCGCCGGTCTCGGCGACCTCGCGTTCGAGCTCGTGGATCAGGCCGACGGTCGCGGTGGCGGTGCCGGCGAGCACCCGGGCGCGGACCGCGTCGTTCTCGGCCGCGAGCGCGGTGCTGGTCTGCTGGGTGCCGAGCGCGCCGAGGCCGAGGGTGGAGATCAGGATCGGCAGCAGGAGCTGGAGCCGGATCGAGCGCAGCCTGGGAGGCCCTGCCGCTCTGCGCACCGAAGAAGCTCCCCTCATACCCGCCACCGAGCACAGTAAACGATGGATGCCACTCCATGGATTCCTTGTAGTACTGTTCCCGGCTATGTCCGTCGATAACAGTCCGAGTCCGTCTGGTGACGCGGAAGACAGCGTATCGACCTTAGACGATCAAGGGAAGCTTCCCGCCGGCGGAGCGGACGTGGACGGGCTCGCCGCGCGGTTCGAGGACGAGAAGCCGGCCGAGGACCTGACCGGGCCGACCCGGGTCGCCGTATCCACAGTGGCCGGTCTGGTCTCCGTGTTCGTCCTGGCCCAGGTGTTCCTGCCGGTGCCGCAGGGCAACCAGTACTTCCTGATGCTCTTCCTCGCGGGCGTCCTCCCGCTGGTCTTCGTCTGCTACCGGGGCTTCGGCCCGCGCCTCCTGGACGGCGTCCTGGCGGCGGCCGCGTTCGTGGTCTGCCTGTACCCGGTCGCGACCGGCTTCGACGCCTTCCTGGACCGGCAGGGCTCGCTGTCGGTGCTCGACACGGTGATGGGCGGCCTGCTGCTCGTCCTGATCCTGGAGGGCTGCCGGCGGACCACCGGCTGGGTGCTGCCGGCCGTGTGCCTGGCGTTCCTCGGCTACGCCTACTACGGCGGCTTCCTGCCCCAGGGCTGGGCCATCGCGCACGCGGGCATGGACTTCGACCAGATCGTCGACGCCCTCTACAACACGTCCAGCGGCTTCTACGGCACCCCGCTGGACGTCTGCGCCAGCTACATCGTCCTGTTCACCCTGTACGGCGCGGTGCTCAACTCCTCCGGCGCCGGGAAGTTCTTCGTCGACCTGTCCGTGGCCGCGTTCCGCCGGTCCCGCACGGCCCCCGGCCGGACCGCCGTCGCGAGCGGTTTCCTGCTCGGCACGGTCTCCGGCTCGGGCGCGGCCACCGCGGTCAGCGTCGGCGCGGTCACCTGGCCCATCCTGCGCCGGGCCGGCTACCCGGCGGAGAGCGCGGGCGGCATGCTCGCGGCGGCCGGGGTGGGCGCGATCCTGTCCCCGCCGACCCTGGGCGCGGCGGCGTTCATCATCGCCGAGTACCTGCGGGTGTCCTATCTCGAGGTCCTGCTCTGGGCCACGATCCCCACCATCCTGTACTACCTCGGCATCCTGCTGGCCGTCGAGATCGACGCGCGCAGGTTCGGGGTCCGCCCGGTCGCGTTCGACGGCCAGAGCGCGCTCCGGCTGCTGGCCCGCTCGGGGTACCACTTCGCCTCGCTGTTCGCGATCGTCGCCTTCCTGGCCCTGGACGTCTCCGCGCCCCGTGCCGTCGTGTACGCCACCCTGCTCGCCCTCGCCCTGAGCTTCCTCGACCCGGCCCGCCGGATCGGCCCCCGGCGACTGGGGGAGACCCTCGCGACGGGTACCCGGGGCGTGCTCCCCGTGGCCGCCGTGTGCGCCGCCGCCGGGGTGATCACGGCGGTGACCACGAAGACCGGGCTCGGCCCGCAACTCGCGGAACTGCTGGTCCAGGGTGCCGCCTCGCTCACCGACAACCCGACGGGCGTCCTCGCCCTGACCGCCGTGTTCGCCGCGCTCGCCCTGATGATGCTGGGCCTGGCCGTGCCGGTGACCGCCAGCTTCATCATCGGCTGGGTGATCATCGGGCCGGCGCTGCTCGCCCTGGGCGTCAGCCAGCCCGAGGCGGCCATGTTCGTCTTCTACTACTCGGTGCTGTCCGAGGTCACCCCGCCGACCGCGCTGGCCGCCGTGGCCGCCTCCGCGATCACCGGCGGGCGGGTGATCCCGACGATGTGGCAGGCCGCCAAGTACGCGCTGCCGGCGTTCCTCGCCCCGCTGGCGTTCGTGCTCACCGACCACGGCTCGTACCTGCTCGCCCGGGGGCCGGTCCTCGGCGTCCTGTGGGCCACGGCGGTGGCCTGCCTGGCCGTCGCGGCGCTGGCGGTGTGCACCGGCGGCTGGCTGCTCGGCCCCGCGCACCCCGTCGAACGGGTCCTCGCGGGCGCGGCGGCCCTGTTCCTGCTCTACCTCGAGCCGGCCAGCATCGGCGCCGGCCTGGGCTGCGCGGTCCTCGCGCTGCTCCTGCACCTGATCCGACGACGGAAGGCCCACGCATGAAACGCCAACTCACCCTCCTGATCGCGCTCACCCTGGTCGTGAGCGGTTGCGGGGGGCAGCGGCACACCGAGAAGAAGGACACCGGCGCGGACGTGGCCTGCAAGGTGGGCCAGGAGACCCGGATCGGCATCGCCACGGGCAACACCACCGGGGTGTACTACGCCCTCGGCAACGCCTACGCCACCCAGATCACGGAGGCCACCGGCGGCACGGTGAAGGCCAGCGCGGCCGAGACCGGCGCGTCCGTGCAGAACATCACCCAGCTGGTCGAGGGCAAGTACCAGCTCGCGTTCGCCCTCGCCGACACCGCCGCCGACGCGGTCAACGGCACCGGCTCCTTCAAGGCGAAGCAGCCCGTCGCGGCCGTGGCCCGGATCTACCCCAACTTCACCCAGGTCGTGGTGCGCGCCGACGCCGGCATCTCCTCGATCGCCGACATGAAGGGCCGGGCCATCTCGACGGGCTCGCCGAACTCCGGGACCGAGGTCATCGCCAACCGGCTGTTCACGGCCGCCGGACTGGCCGCCGGTGACGTGAAGGCCCAGCGCCTGGAGCTCGGCAAGACCGTCGAGGGCATGAAGGACGGCAGCATCGACGGCCTGATCTACTCCAGCGGTCTGGGCGCGGCCGGGCTCAAGGACCTGTTCGCCAGCGCCAAGGGCAAGTACAAGCTGCTGGACGTGACCCCGTTGCTCCCGAAGCTCAAGGAGGTCAACGCGGTGTACGACGTCGCGCCGATCCCCGCGGCCGCCTACGGCACCGAGGGCGACACCCCGGCCGTGGTCGTACCCAACGTGCTGCTCGTGAAGAACGACGTGGACGCCGAACTGGCCTGCGTCCTGACGAAGACGCTGTTCGACACGAAGGACAAGCTGGCGCTCGTGAACGCGTCGGCCAGGGACATCACCCTGGACAAGGCCCGAAAGACGGATCCGGTGCCCCTGCACCGCGGCTCGGCGGCGGCCCTGGACAAACTCAACGCCCCGAAGTAGCCGGGGAAGACGGCCCGGCTCCGCGGGGAGCCGGGCCGTTCCGGTGTTAGTTGCGGGCCCGGCGGCGCGCGCCGCGCTTGCTGAGCCAGTTCGCGAACCACGAGAGCAACGAGCACATCCCGATGTACACGGCCGCGACCACCAGGTACGACGGCACGTACGGCAGGTCGAACGACAGCCGGCTGCCCATCTGCTTGGCCACGTACAGCAGCTCGGGGTACGTGATGATGAAGCCGAGCGCCGTGTCCTTCAACAGCACCACGAGCTGGCTGATGATCGACGGCAGCATCGCGCGGACGGCCTGGGGGAGCAGGATGTGCCAGAACAGCTGGCCCCGGTCGAGGCCGATCGCGAGGCCCGCCTCGGACTGGCCGCGCGGCAGGGACGCGATCCCGGACCGGAGGATCTCGGAGATGACCGCCCCGTTGTAGAGGGTCAGGCCGATCACGAGGGCCCAGAAGTTCGGGATGTGCAGCCCGTACGTCAGGGGGCCGTAGTAGAAGAAGAAGATCAGGATCAGCAGCGGGATGGCGCGGAACAGCTCCACGACGAACGTGGCCGGCGCCTCGATCGCCCGGATCCCGGTCATCCGCAGCCCCGCCAGGAAGCCGCCGAACAGCAGGGCCAGCACCGCGCCGGTCGCGGCGGCCTTGACCGTGTTGAGCAACCCGTCGGCCAGCTGCTCCTGGATCGCCTTGTACTGGAACTGCTGCCACTTCAGCGACTCGAACTGCCCGGTCTGCCAGAAGCGGTAGATCACCCAGGCGATGGCGGCGACGACGGCCGCGACGGCGAGGACGCTCAGGATGAGGTTGCGGCGCCGGGCGCGTGGGCCGGGGACGTCGTAGAGGACGGAGCTCACCGGGCGACCTTCCATTTCCGCTCGAGCCAGCGCTGGGTGACGATCATCGGGCCGACCAGGATCAGGAAGCCGATGGTGACCCAGATCAGGCCGTACATCTGGTTCTCGCTGCGCTCCGACAGGTACTGCTGGATCGCCCCGGCCTCGACCACCGAGAACCCGGCGGCGACCGTGGTGTTCTTCAGCATCGCGTTGAGCACGCTGATCATCGGCGGCACGACCGTGCGGAACGCCTGGGGCAGCACGATCACGGTGAGGACCTGCGCGAACGTCATCCCGATCGCGCGGGCCGCCTCGGCCTGTCCGACGGGCACGGTGTTGATGCCCGAGCGCAGGGTCTCGCACACGAACGCCGCCGTGTAGACGGTGAGCGCGATGTACGCGGCCGTCTGGAAGTCCGCCTCCAGGCCGACCTTGGGCGCGGCGAACACCAGGAACGCGAACACGAGGGTCAGGGGGGTGTTCCGGATGATGCTGACGTAGCCGGTGCCGATGCCGCGGAGGGCCGGGACCGGCGAGACGCGCGCGGCACCGAGCAGGGTCCCGAGGATCAGGGCGAGGACCCCGCTCACCACGAACAGCTTGATCGTGTTGACGAAGCCCCGGGAGAAGATGTCCCAGTTGTCGGTCAGCGTATGCAGAAAGGCGTTCATCGCACCCTCGTGAGGAGGTGGGGGCCCGTGGACGAGCCACGGGCCCCGCTGGGACTAGTACCGCTCGAGGGCGGGCTGGGTCGCGGGGGACTTGGAGATCCCGAGCGTGCCGTCGTAGATCTTCTGCCAGGTACCGTCGCCGCGCGCGGCCTCGAGGAGGTCGTTCACGAAGTCACGGACGGCCTTGTCGTCCTTCGACAGGCCGATGCCGTACTTCTCGGTGCTGAACGGCTTGCCGACGACCTTCAGCTTGCCCGGCGCCTGGGCCGCGAAGCCCTTGAGGATCGCGTCGTCGGTGGTGACGGCGTCGACCTTCTTGTCGAGGAGCTGCGAGACGCACTCGGAGTAGGTCTTGAACTCGCTGATGTTCGCGTCCTCGGTCAGCTTCTCGTCCCGGACCCGCTGGAGCGGGGTCGAGCCGGTCGCCGAGCAGACCTTCTTGCCCTTGAGCGACTCCTTGCCGGTGATCGACGTGTCGTCCTTGCGGACGAGCAGGTCCTGGCCGGCGATGAAGTACGGGCCCGCGAAGCTCACGTCGTTCTTGCGCTTGTCGGTGATCGAGTACGTCCCGACGTAGTAGTCGATCTCGCCGCCCTTGATCGCGGTCTCCCGGTTGGCGGACGGGATCTCCTTGTACTCGATCTTCGCCGGGTCCACGCCGAGCTTCGACGCGATGAGCTGCGCGATCTCGATGTCGAAGCCGCACCGGACACCCGAGGCGTCCTTGTAGCCGAGGTTCGGCTGGTCGGCCTTGACGCCCACGACGACCTTGCCGGCCGTCTTGATCTTGTCGTACGCCGGGCTACCGGTGATCTTCACGTCCGTCGCCGGCGTGAACTTCACCCCGGAGCTCGCACACTTGTCGCCCGTGCCGACGGCCTCGTCGGTCCCCGGGGACGGGGTGCCGTCCTTGCCGCAGGCCGCGACGGAAAGGGCGAGCGTTGCGATCGCGGCCGTGGCCGCGAGGCGCTGGAAACGCATGGGTACTCCTCCGTGTTAGTGCAGGATCTTGGACAGGAAGTCTTTGGCGCGGTCGGACTGGGGGTGGTCGAAGAACTGCTCCGGGGGCGCCTGCTCCACGATCCGGCCGTCGGCCATGAAGATCACCCGGTTGGCGGCGCGGCGGGCGAAGCCCATCTCGTGCGTGACGACGACCATCGTCATGCCCTCGGCGGCCAGCGCGATCATGACCTCGAGGACCTCGTTGACCATCTCCGGGTCCAGGGCGCTGGTCGGCTCGTCGAACAGCAGGGCTTTGGGGCGCATCGCCAGCGCGCGGGCGATCGCGGCGCGCTGCTGCTGCCCGCCGGACAGCTGGGCCGGCAGCTTCTCGGCCTGGCTCGCGATGCCGACCCGCTCCAGCAGCTCCATGCCCCGCTTACGGGCGGCCTCCCTGGAGTCGCCGAGCACCTTCACCGGGCCGAGCACAACGTTGTCGATGATCGACTTGTGCGCGAACAGGTTGAAGGACTGGAACACCATCCCGACCTCGCTGCGCAGCTTGGCCAGCGCCTTGCCCTCGGCCGGGAGCACCCGGCCGTCGAACCGGATCACGCCGTCGTTGATCGGCTCCAGCCGGTTGATCACCCGGCAGAGCGTCGACTTGCCCGAGCCGGACGGGCCGATCACGACCACGACCTCACCACGGGCGATGTCGAGGTTGATGTCCTGCAACACGTGCAGGGGGCCGTACCACTTGTTCACGCCCTCGATCTGCACGAGAGGGGTATCGGTCATCTGGTCACTCCATCATCGCCCGCCGGTGCACGTCACTGTAGCGGTCACCGCAAACAGGTTGGCGTAACCTAGCTGCGAGATGAACGCTGAATTGAGGACCTACGAGGTCCGTACCTATGGCTGCCAGATGAACGTCCACGACTCCGAGCGGATCGCCGGACTCCTGGAGGGTGCCGGCTATGTGCCGGTTTCCTCGGAGGGGTCCCCGGATGTCGTGGTGTTCAATACCTGTGCCGTCCGGGAAAATGCGGACAACAAGCTCTATGGCAACCTGGGCCACCTCCGGCCGGTGAAAAAGGGCCACCCGGGGATGCAGATCGCCGTGGGCGGCTGCCTGGCCCAGAAGGATCAACACGAGATCGTCAAGAAGGCCCCCTGGGTCGACGTCGTGTTCGGTACCCACAACATCGGCTCGCTGCCGGCGCTGCTGGAGCGGTCCCGGCACAACCAGAGCGCCGAGATCGAGCTCCTGGAGTCCCTCGAGGTCTTCCCCTCGACCCTGCCCACCAAGCGCGACTCCACCTACGCAGGCTGGGTGTCGATCTCCGTCGGCTGCAACAACACGTGCACCTTCTGCATCGTGCCCGCGCTGCGCGGCAAGGAGAAGGACCGCCGCCCGGGCGAGGTGCTCGCCGAGGTCGAGGCCCTGGTCGCCGAGGGTGTCCTGGAGGTCACCCTGCTCGGCCAGAACGTCAACTCCTACGGCGTCGAGTTCGGCGACAAGCTGGCGTTCGGCAAGCTGCTGCGGGCCTGCGGGAACATCGAGGGCCTGGAGCGGGTCCGGTTCACCAGCCCGCACCCGAAGGACTTCACCGACGACGTGATCGAGGCGATGGCCGAGACGCCCAACGTCTGCCCCCAGCTGCACATGCCGCTGCAGTCCGGGTCGGACTCCCTGCTCAAGGCCATGAAGCGGTCCTACCGGTCCGAGAAGTACCTGGGGATCATCGAGAAGGTCCGGGCGGCGATGCCCCACGCGGCGATCACCACGGACATCATCGTCGGCTTCCCCGGGGAGACCGAGGAGGACTTCCAGGAGACGCTCCGGGTGGTCCGCGCGGCCCGGTTCTCGGCGGCCTTCACGTTCCAGTACTCGATCCGCCCCGGCACCCCGGCCGCCACCATGGCCGACCAGGTGCCCAAGGCCGTCGTGCAGGACCGGTACAACCGGCTGATCGCCGAGCTCGACCAGATCATGTGGGACGAGAACAAGCTCCAGGTCGGCCGGACCGTCGAGGTGCTGGTGGCCGTGGGCGAGGGCCGCAAGGACGGCGAGACCGGTCGGCAGTCCGGCCGGGCCCGCGACGGGCGGCTCGTGCACTTCCGGTCCGCCGAGGGAGTGCGGCCGGGTGACATCGTCGAGACGGTCGTGACCTACGCCGCGCCGCACCACCTCAACGCCGACGGCGAGCTGCTGTCGCACCGGCGCACGAAGGCCGGGGACGCGTGGGAGGCGGGGCGTGCGGTGAAGACGGCGGGGACGATGCTGGGGCTGCCGTCGGTGGGGGTGCCGGCACCGCTGCCGGTGGTCAACGGCTGCGCCTAGGCCGCGACGGGCCGGCTGCGCACAGGCCGCGACGAACGAGAAGAGGGGCCCCTCGAGGGCCCCTCTTTCGTGTGTCTGGCGGAGCTGGTCGGCGCTGCGGACAACCGTGGTGCTGACCCTGACTGGCCGCCGGCCGGCGGATCGCGGTGGTGGTCGTCGTCCTCCGCAGGACAGCGACGTGGCCGTCAGTGGCCGTGGACCGCCCTGGGCCGGGAACGACGAACCGCCGCCGACCCGGCTGTGGGTCGGCGGCGGAACGCTTGGGACTGGACTACTTCGTGCCTTCGGCCAGCTTGAGGAACTGCTGCTTGCCCGCCAGGGCCTGCTCAGCCTGCTTGATCCGCTTGGCGTCGCCCGAGGCCTGGGCCTTAGCCAACCGCTCCTCGGCCTCGGCCACCTGCTGCCGCATCTGGACGAGCAGCGGGTTGTCCTCCGGAGCCGTCCGCCGCCAGGCGGTGTCCATCGCGAGCTTGATCTTCTCCTCGACCCCGCGCCAGCGCCGGTCCAGGCTCGCCATGTTCTCGCGCGGCACCCGGCCGACGTCGTGCCAGCGGCTCTGCAGGTCGTTGAGGATCCCCTGCGCGGACTTCGGGTCGGCCTCGACGTCGATGGCCTCGGCCTCGGCGAGCAGGGCCTGCTTGGCGCCCAGGTTGTCCTTGAACTCCGCGTCGCGGGCCGAGAACACCTCGCTCCGGCGGGAGAAGAACGCGTCCTGCGCGGCCCGGAACCGGTCCCACAGCTTCTGCTCGGTGTCCTTCGACGCCCGGCCGGTCTCCTTCCACGCCGCCATCAGCTCCTTGAGCCGGTTGGCGGTGGAGTTCCAGTCCTCGGAGGAGGAGAGCGACTCGGCCTCGACGACCAGCTCCTCCTTCTGGGCCTGGACGGACTTGCGCTGCTGGTCGAGGGTCGCGAAGTGCGCGCCCCGGCGGCGGGTGAACCCGTCACGGGCCGCCGCGTACCGCTTCCACAGCTCGGTGTCGGCCTTGCGGTCGACGCCCTTGATGGTCTTCCACTCGTCGAGGATCTCCTTGAGGCGGTCCCCGGCGACCTTCCACTGGGTCGACTCGGTGGCGATCAGCTCGGCTTCGCCGACGAGCGTCTGCTTCCGGGTCAGCGCCTCGGCCTTGGCGGCCTCCTTGGCCTGGCGGGCCGCCCCGGCCCGCTCCTCGGCGGCCCCGGTCAGCTTCTCCAGGCGCGCGGCGAGGCTGTCGAGGTCGCCCACGGCGTGCGCGCCGTCGACGGACTCCTTGAGCCGCTTGATGCTGGCCAGGGACTGCTGGGGGTCGGCAGCGCCACTGGCGAGCCGCTTCTCCAGCAGTACAACTTCGGTCTGTAGGTCTTCGAACCGCCGCACGAAGTGCGCCAGCCCCTCTTCGGGGGTGCCGGCCTGCCACGAGCCGACGGCCCGCTCGCCGGCCGCCGTCTTGACGTAGACAGTGCCGTCCGCGTCTACCCGCCCGAAGGTCGCCCAGTCGCTGCTCATCAGCCCATCCTCGTTCTCACCGGTGCCACGCGCCACCTTTTCGGGGGCTTCGGCGCCGCCAGTGCGCAGTGTCGAATTATCTTCTGGCATTCTCACAGGTCGGCCCTGGTGCGCGTCGAGCACCCACGACTCAACCGTGACCAGATGGAGACCTGAGTGATTCGTTACGGTAATTCGGTGACGAATGTGATCGCGGTGGTGGGGCCGACCGCGGCCGGAAAGACGGCTCTCAGCATAGCCCTGGCCAGGCAACTCGGCGGGGAGGTGGTCAACGCCGACTCGATGCAGCTGTACCGGGGCATGGACATCGGTACAGCCAAGGTCACGCCGGACGAAGCGGGCGACGTTCCCCATCACGTACTCGACATTTGGGATGTAACGGAGCCGGCGAGCGTCGCGGAGTACCAGTCGCTCGCCAGGTTTGCAATTGATTCGTTATTGAAGGCGGGCCGTCCGGCGATCCTCGTCGGCGGTTCGGGGCTCTATGTCCGCGCGGTACTGGACGATTTCGCGTTCCCGGGCACCGACCCGGAGATCCGCGAGCGGCTCGAAGCCGAACTCGCCGCCGTCGGCCCCGCCGCCCTGCACGGGCGCCTGCCCGCCGAGGTCGGGGCGAAGATCCTGGCCAGCAACGGCCGGCGGATCGTCCGGGCCCTCGAGGTGATCGAGCTCACCGGGGGGTTCACGGCGGAGCTGCCGACGGAGCCGGTGGAGCACTACCCGGCCGTCCAGCTCGGGGTCGACCTGCCGCCGGCCGAACTCGACGCCCGGATCGTCGCCCGGGTGGACCGGATGTTCGACGCCGGCCTGGTCGACGAGGTCCGCCGGCTCGATGCCCTGGGCCTGCGCGAGGGCCGCACGGCCGGCAGGGCGCTCGGCTACGCCCAGGCGCTGCGCCTGATCGACGGGGAGTGCGACGAGGCGACCGCCCGGGCGGACACCGTCAGCGCGACCCGCAAGTTCGTCCGCCGGCAGCGCTCCTGGTTCCGCCGCGACCCGCGCGTGCACTGGCTGACCGGCCCCGACCCGCTCGCCGAGGCCCTGGCGCTCCTCGCCCGCTGAAAACCCGGATCAACAACGATCAGAGGGTTACGCCGCGTTCCCGACCCGGCGCGCATCGGCACCGCCCGGCCCGGCTGGAAGACCCGCCCCCGCGCCCCGCCCAGCGGGGGCCCACACCTGGGCGGTCCCACCGGGCCCGGACGCCACGTGCCGGCTCGCACCCGAGGCCGCGGTTCCGGGGCCGGCCGTCGCGCGCCCGCTCCCGCCCAGGGCGTCGGTCCGGGCTCGGAATCGGCACGTCTGCTCGCGCCCGGGGTGCCGGTCCGGGGTCGGACGTCGCGCGTCAGCTCGGGCCCGGGGCGCCCCTCCGGGGCGCCCCGGGCCCACCCACGAACCGACTCAGAACCCCGAACTCAACTCCCCGTGCGCCACGATCACCGCGGGCCCAGCCAGCCAGCACGTCTCCCCGTCCAGCGTCACGGTCAACGTCCCGCCCCGGACCAGCACCGGCGTACTCCCCACGGCGCCCTGCAGCGCCACCACCGCCACCGCGCACGCCCCAGTGCCGCACGAGTCCGTCTCCCCGACCCCGCGCTCGTGCACCCGCATCCGGGTGCCCTCGGTGAACTCGACGTTCACGCCGGCCGGGTAGAGGGTCCGGTCGAAGCCGGGGGCCTCGGTCAGGTCCAGCGCGTCGAGGGAGTCCACCGCGCACACCAGGTGCGGGTTGCCCATGTCGACGCCGACCCCCGGGTACGCCACCCCGCCCAGGGTCGCCACCGACGGCCCGAGCAGCCGGGGCGCGCCCATGTCGACCCGCAGGTCGGGCCCGTCGACGAGCGCGCGCCGCACCCCGGCCCGGGTCGCGACCGTGATCTCGGGGCCCTCGGCGAGGCCGGTCTCCAGCAGGTACCGCACGAAGACGCGCACGCCGTTCCCGCACATCTGCGCGTAGGACCCGTCGGCGTTGAAGTAGTCCATGAACCACTCGGCCTCGCCGGCCTGGTCGGCGGCGTCGGGGTGCTTGGCGGTGCGCACGACCCGCAGCAGGCCGTCTCCGCCGACGCCCTGGCGCCGGTCACACAGTCGGGCGACCCGCTCCGGGGTCAGGTCGAGGGCTCCGTCGACATCCGGCACGATCACGAAGTCGTTGCCGGTGCCGTGTCCCTTGGCGAAACGCATGGCACCAGCGTAACTCTCCGTCGATCCTGCGCCGTCCGACATCACCCTCCGCAGGATCTCCGGCTCCGCCGCCCCCGCGCGACACGCCACCCGCGAACCACGACCGGCGCGCGGTTCCACGGCGGGGCGGGAGTTCTGGCTCGCGAGGTGTGCGCCGGAGGGTCCAGGCACAGAAACGCGGCGTAACCATCTCCCGCGTTTGATCTGGCTCTTCGGTTGTCCGGCCGACCCGGGCTCGGACTCCCGGCGGCCCGGGCGGGGGACCAGCACCGGCCCGAGTCTGCTCCAGGTGGTCCGGCCCCGGTCCGGCGCGCGGCGGCCCGGCCCGCCGTGCACGGGGACGCTCGGGCGCACAGCGAACCGCCCCTGCCGGCCGCACGACGGCGACGGGCAGGGGCGGCGCAACACCTACGAAGGGATGGCGACGACGACCTCGGGCTCGGACTTCTCGCCCTTGACCACGGCCCGCACCGCCGCCGCGACGGCCGGCGCGACCCGGGCGTCGAACACGCTCGGCACGATCACGTTCGCGTTGATCTTGTCCTCGCCGACGACGTCCGCGATGGCCCGGGCGGCGGCCAGACCCATCTCCTCGGTGTACTCCCGGGCCTGCGCGTCCAGCATCCCCCGGAACACGCCCGGGAACGCGAGCACGTTGTTGATCTGGTTGGGCTGGTCGGAGCGCCCGGTGGCCACGATCGCGGCGTGCTGGCGGGCCTCGCGCGGGTCGACCTCGGGGTCCGGGTTGGCCAGCGCGAACACGATGGAACCATCGGCCATGGTCGCGATGTCGTCGCCGGTGAGGATGTTCGGCGCGCTCACCCCGATGAAGACGTCGGCGCCGCGCAGGGCCTCCTTGGTGCTCCCGACGAAGTTGGCCTTGTTGGTGTTGGTGGCCAGCCACTCCCAGTTGGGGGTGAGGTCGGGCATGCCGCGGTGCAGCGCGCCGAGCCGGTCGCAGGCGACGATGTCCCCGGCGCCCTGCTTCAACAGCAACTTCATGATCGCGGTACCGGCGGCGCCCGCCCCGGACACCACGATCCGGACGTCCTCGATCTTCTTCCCGACCACCCGCAGCGCGTTGGTGAGCGCGGCGAGCACGCAGATCGCGGTGCCGTGCTGGTCGTCGTGGAACACGGGGATGTCGAGCATCTCGCGCAGCCGGGCCTCGATCTCGAAGCACCGGGGCGCGGAGATGTCCTCCAGGTTGATGCCCCCGTACGCGGGCGCGAGCGCCTTGACGATCCTGATGATCTCCTCGGTGTCCTGGGTGTCCAGCGCCACCGGCCAGGCGTCGACGCCGCCGAACTTCTTGAACAGCGCCGCCTTGCCCTCCATCACGGGCATGGCCGCGTACGGCCCGATGTTGCCCAGGCCGAGCACCGCCGAACCGTCGGTGACCACGGCCACCGTGTTCCGCTTGATGGTCAGGCGGCGGGCGTCCTCGGGGTTCTCGGCGATGGCGAGGCACACCCGGGCCACCCCCGGCGTGTACGCCCGGGACAGCTCGTCACGGGTCCGCAGCGACACCTTCGACTGGACCTCGATCTTGCCGCCGAGGTGCAGGAGGAACGTGCGGTCGGACACCTTGCGGACGTCGACCCCGTCGAGGGCGCGGAGGCTGTCGACGACCTGGTCGGCGTGGGTGGCGTCGGAGGTGTCGCAGGTCAGGTCGACCAGGACCCGGACGTGGTCGGAGTCGACGACGTCGAGCGCGGTGACGACCGCCTCGGCGGACCCGACGGCGGTGGTCAGTCGCCCGATGGCGTTGGAGTCTGCGGGCAGGGCGACCCGGATGGTGATCGAGAATCCGGCGCTCGGCAGGCGGCTGGACACGAAATTTCCTCTTCTCAGGCGGCACTGGAGGGTTTTATTGTGTCCGATCGGTGATCTCCGCTGCCGGGGCCATGGTTACCCGCAGGTAGGTACTGGGTTATGCGGATGCAATCCTGCTCCCGGCGTGCAACCCTGGATGCAGGCGATGGGAGTGCACTTGTCTGACATGAAACAGTTCGTCACGGATGACGCGATCACCACGGGTGACTACGAGCTCGAGGAGCGACACTCGCTCCGGCGGGTGGCGGGTCTCTCGACGGAGCTCACGGACGTCACCGAGGTCGAGTACCGGCAGCTGCGACTCGAACGCGTGGTCCTCGTCGGGGTCTGGACGGACGGCACCGTCGCCGATGCCGACAACTCGATGATCGAGCTGGCGGCGCTCGCCGAGACCGCCGGTTCCGAGGTCCTCGAAGGGCTCGTCCAGCGGCGGCGCGCGATCGACCCGGCCACCTTCATCGGCCGGGGCAAGGTCGACGAGCTCAAGGACGCCGTGGTCAACACGGGGGCCGACACCGTCATCTGCGACGGTGAGCTGTCCCCGAGCCAGCTGCGCAACCTGGAGGAGCGGCTCAACGTCAAGGTCGTCGACCGCACCGCGCTGATCCTCGACATCTTCGCCCAGCACGCGAAGAGCAAGGAGGGTAAGGCGCAGGTCGAGCTGGCCCAGCTGCAGTACCTGGTGCCGAGGCTCCGGGGTTGGGGTATGACCCTGTCCCGGCAGGCCGGTGGTTCCGGCAGCGGTGCCGGCGGCGGCGTGGGCCTGCGGGGCCCCGGTGAGACCAAGCTCGAGATCGACCGGCGGCGGATCAACACCCGGATCGCGAAGCTGCGCCGGGAGATCAAGGCCATGCGGATCATCCGGGACACCAAGCGCGCGTCCCGGGCCCGCAACGAGGTGCCCGGGGTCGCCATCGCGGGGTACACGAACGCGGGCAAGTCCAGCCTGCTCAACCGGCTGACCGGCGCCGGCGTCCTGGTGGAGAACGCGCTGTTCGCCACGCTGGACCCGACCACCCGGCGGGCCCGGGCGGCCGACGGCCGGGAGTACACCCTCTCGGACACGGTCGGCTTCGTCCGGCACCTGCCGCACCAGATCGTCGAGGCGTTCCGCTCGACCCTGGAGGAGGTGGCCGGCGCGGACCTGGTCCTGCACGTGGTCGACGGGGCGCACCCCGCCCCGGCCGAGCAGGTCCGGGCGGTCCGCGAGGTCCTCGCCGACGTCGACGCGGACCGGGTGCCGGAGCTGCTCGTCGTGAACAAGATCGACATGGCGGACCCCGAGACCCTGCTCATGATCAAGCGGGACTGGCCGGGCGTGATGTTCGTGTCCGCGCACACCGGCGAGGGCATCGAGGAGCTGCGCGCGGCGATCGAGGAGCGGCTGCCCCGCCCGGCGGTCGAGCTGCGGGCCCGCGTGCCGTACGACCGGGGTGACCTGGTCGACCGGGTGCACCGGCTCGGCGAGGTGCTCAGCACGGAGCACGGCGAGGGCGGCACGCTCGTGCACGTCCGGGTCCCCCGGGGCCTGGCGGCCGAGCTCAAACCTTACGCTCTGTAGCTTTTCTCGCGGCGAAGTTGTCATGGGGACAATCCGGTCGGATCAACCGGGTTGTCGCCATGATCAATGAACTGCTGGCACACTAGGCCGATGCGTCGGCTTGCTTCCCTACTAGCGGTGACGGTCGCAGGGGTGTGGTTACTACCCTCTGCCGCCGTCGCGGACCCCACCCCGACCCCGAGCGCCGCGCCGCCGGCCAAGGGCGTGGCGGTCTGCAAGATCACCGATGCGAGCCTCTCGGAGATCAGCGGCATGGTCGCGCTGGACAACGGCTACGCCGTGATGAACGACGCACCCGACGCCGGCGAGGCCAACCCGCCGCGCATCTACTTCCTCGACAACAACTGCAAGCGCACGACCACGTGGTCGGACAACGCCCAGCAGGCCCGGGACCCCGAGGACCTCGCCCTCGCCAAGGACGGCACCCTGTGGATCGCCGACATCGGCGACAACCACTCCGCCGAGCCCGAGAAGCGCGCCACGATCGCGCTGTGGAAGGTGCCGGCGTCCCGGCAGGGCAAGGCGCAACTGTTCCGGCTCAAGTACCCCGACGGCGCGCACGACGCCGAGTCCCTGCTGCTCGACGCCAACGACAACCCGATCATCGTCACCAAGGACACCGTCTCCGGGATCTACGTGCCCACCGGGCCGCTCGTCGCCGGCAACGAGGGCACGGCCCTGAAGAAGGCCGGCGACTTCACCGCGACCCGGACCGGCACCCCCGGCGGACCCGTGCCGATCATCAGCCAGAGCTGGGTCACCGGCGGCGCGAACTCGCCGGACCGCAAGAAGGTCGCGCTGCGCACGTACACCGACGCGTACGAGTGGGATGTGCCCAACGGGGACGTCGTCGCGGCCATCACCACCACCAAGCCCCGGATCACCCCGCTGCCCGACGAGCCCCAGGGCGAGTCGATCACCTACACCCGGGACGGGACGGCGTTCCTCACCGTCTCGGAGACCAGCCTGCAGCCGGACGAGGTGAAGCCGGTCATCCAGAAGTACGTGCCCGCGGTGCCCGCCGCCCCCGTCGCCAAGAAGGACGGCGCGGCCGCCAAGAAGAACGACGACGCGCCCAGTTCACTCAGCGTCACCGACATCGCCCTGATGATCGGCGCGGTCGGCCTGCTCGGCCTGATCCTGGTCATCGCGGGCGTCATCGGCATCAAGAAGTCCCGGGTCAAGCACGCCGCCGAGGCCAGGAAGGCCAAGGCGACCCCCGGCGGCGCGCGCCCGGTCGGCGCGGCGGCCGTCCCCGGCGACCCGAAACGCGGCCCCGGCGAGGGCGCCCGCAGCCGCTCCGGAGTGTACGGGGCCAACCGCCAGGGCCCCGTCGACGACGGCCTGTTCCGCCCGACCGACCCGGACGAGGCCCCGCCGGGCCGCTCCGGCTCCGTGTACGGCGGCCCGGCCCGCCCCGAACCTCCCGTGCCCGTCCCGGGCAAGCCCGAGGCCGCGTCCGGCGTGTACGGCGCACCCCGCCCCGCCCCGGAACCCGCCCCCGGCGTCTACGGCTCCGGCACCCGCCCGGCCGCCTCGGCCGCCGAACCCCCGCCCGGCGTGTACGGCGCGCCCCGCCCGGACGCCCCGGGCGTCTACGGCGCGCCCGCCGAGCCCGCCTCCGACGGCTACGGCGTGCCCCGCCCCGCCCCGGCGTCCGGCTACGGCACCGCGCGCCCGGCCGATCCGGTGCCCGGCGTGCCCGGTCCCGCGCGCCCCGGCCCCGCCCCGGCGTCCGGTGTCTACGGCGCCGCCCGGCCCGAGGCCCCCGAACCCGATCCCCTGGCCTTCCTCGACGCACCGCCCAGGACCGAACGCGGACTCCGCAGCCGCGCCGCCCGCCCCACCGGCCCCGGCGTCGCCCGCACCGCCCCGACCTCGGGCCGCGCCCGCCCGGACACCGACCCGGCCGCCCGCCGCGAACCCGAGACCCGGGGCGGGGTGCCGATCCGCCCCGAGCCCACCGCCGGCCGCGCCGCCCGGGCCGACCGCTCCGGTGGCCTGGCCCTGCCGGCACAGCCCGGGGAGTCCGTACCGCCCGTGGCACCCGTCCGGCCCGCGCGGGCCGAGTCGGGCCGCCGGGCCGCGCCGCCCGAGCCCCCGGCCCCCGAACGCCCGGGCCGGGCCGTCGGGCCGGCCCCCGACCGCGTCGCCCCGGTCGAACCGGTCACAGGCCGGGCCGCCCCCGACGGCGCGGGCCGGATCAGCCCCGAACCTCCCGCCGTCCGGGTCCGCCCCGAGCCGGCCGCGGGCCGGGTCCGCCCCGAGCCCGCCCGGGCCGAACCGTCCGCCCGTCCCGAACGGATCGGTGGCGTCCCGGTCCGCCCCGAGCCGGCGGGTGGCCGTGCCGGCCGGGCCGACGCCACCCCGCCCCCGCGTACCGCACGCGGGGCCAAGGGCCGCAAGCCCAAGATGGACGACGACGACCTGAGCTTCGGGTTCGCCGACCTCAAGGGTGGCGACGACGAGCCGGATCTCGGCCTGCGCAGCCCGAAGAAGCGCTGACCACGCCGGACGGGAGTACCCGGGTCACCGGGTCCACAGGAACGCCACGCTGTGCCGTCGAGGCGAGCGTGGCGTTCGCGGTGACGGGGCCGCCCCGGCACGGAGCTCGCTCAACCGGCGCCGCAGGGTGTCATGCGGGAACGGTTTGGCAGGACGCCGGCGGAGAGGCCCGAACCCGTGGTCAAGCACGCCGTGAGCAGGGAGGGCCCGCCGCCACGCGGGGTGTCGGCCCAGCACCGACCCGTCCAGGAAACCGGGGCGTGCAGCCCTCTGAAGGGAAGCCCACCCCGGATGTGACCGCGTGCCATGGATCAATGGGGCTGGTGCCCGCCAGTACCCCAAAAAAGGGGTCTAGAGGCGGCGGAGGACCGACACGACCTTGCCCAGGATGGTGGCCTCGTCGCCCGGGATCGGGTCGTAGGACGGGTTGCGGGGCATGAGCCACAGGTGGCCGTCGTCGCGCCGGCGGTAGGTCTTCACGGTCGCCTCGCCGTCGAGCATGGCCGCGACGATGTCACCGGTCTCGGCGGTGGGCTGCTGGCGGACCACGACCCAGTCGCCGTCGCAGATGGCGGCCTCGATCATCGAGTCACCCTGGACCTTGAGCATGAACAGCGTGCCCTCGCCGACGAGCTCGCGGGGCAGCGGGAAGGTCTCGTCCAGGGTCTGCTCCGCGAGGATCGGGCCACCGGCCGCGATGGCGCCCAGCATGGGGACCATGACCGGCGTGGGGCGGTCGGGGAGCTGCGTGACGTTGGAGCCGCCGCCGGTCTGGCGGATGTCGACCGCGCGCGGCCGGTTGGCGTCGCGGCGCAGGAAGCCCTTCTGCTCCAGGACGCCCAGCTGGTAGGCGACGGAGGAGGCGGAGGCGAGCCCGACGGCCTCACCGATCTCGCGGACGCTCGGCGGGTAGCCCAGGCGCTCCACGGACTCCGAGATGACCTCGAGGATGCGCTGTTGGCGCATCGTCAGCGGACGGTTGTTCTTCTTCGAGGCCGAGGGCCGCGAGTCAGTGCCGTCGTGGGGAGCCACGTCGATCCTCCCAGGTCGGTCGGGTGTGGTGCGACGGGATGATCCCGCCCGATGTCCTGCCATGACGTTAGCCGCTTTTGGGCAATGATTCAAACGTCTGTTCTAGCGACACGCCGGGAGTGCCTCGCTTTCGGGTTCCCGGTCTGCTAAACATCGTACGGACGTTCGATCGAACCCGTGTTCGATGGGGGTGTGGGATGGCGACTGAGATGCGGCCCGTGCGGCTGACCCGGCGGGGGCGCCTGGTGCTGACCACGGTGTTGACGGCGGTGTTCCTCGGTGGGCTGGCGCTGGCCGCCCCCACGAGTGTGGCGTCGGGGGTGCCCGCGGAGTCGAAGGTCGCCGTCGTGCGGCAGGGCGACAGCCTCTGGACGGTGGCCGTCCGCGAGCTGCCCCAGATGGACACCTACCGGGCGGTCCGCCGGCTCCGCGAGCTCAACGACCTGAGCGACGGCGTCGTGCACCCGGGACAACATCTAGTGCTCCCGGTGCGCGGCTGACCCCACCGGTGCCATGTTGGGCACATCACAACGAATCGCCGGCTCGGCGGGGACCGCTCCGTGCGGCCTGCGGAAAGCTGTGAAAAATTGTCTCCGCGTGTTCCGCCGTTCCGTTTGCACGCGGGCCGCGAGCGGCCTACTGTAACCCCTACATCTAGTGGCCCAGTCGAGCTAGTCCACCCACAAGTTGGGGTTTGACTACTCACAGTGGTACTGAGATAGGCGCATACTTGAAGGGTCCCTAACCAGGGGCCTCAAGACTGCTGCCCGGGTACAGGACAGGAGGCGATCTGCGTGAGATGTCCGTATTGTCGGCACCCGGACTCGCGCGTCGTGGACTCCCGGGAGGCGGACGACGGTCAACTGATCCGGCGTCGGCGTCACTGCCCGGAATGCGGCAAACGGTTCACCACGGTCGAGGAGGCCATCCTCGCGGTGGTCAAGCGCAGTGGGGTCACCGAGCCGTTCAGTCGGACGAAGATCATCGGCGGGGTGCGCAAGGCGTGCCAGGGCCGGCCGGTCACGGACGACGCGATCGCCCAACTCGCCCAGCGGGTCGAGGAGGCGGTGCGCGCCAAGGGGTTCGCCGAGATGCCCAGCCACGAGGTGGGGCTGGCGATCCTCGGTCCGTTGCGCGAACTGGACGAGGTGGCGTACATGCGCTTCGCCAGTGTCTACAGATCTTTCGAGTCCCTGGAGGACTTCGAGGCCGAGATCGCGACGCTCCGGGGGGCGCGGAGCGAGCTCGAGCCGCAGCACGAGGGCACGACCACGGAAATACGCATCTTCAGCGCGGCGAACGCCGCCAGCCACGCGGCCGACGACGCCGCCAACCGAGGGGGAGCAGGATGACTGAGGCGGTGGGTCAGCGGGGGACCGCGGGCCGTGGGGCGCGCAAGGGCCTCAAGGTCGAGCGGGTCTGGACGACCGAGGGCACGCACCCGTACGACGAGGTGACCTGGGAGCGTCGCGACGTCGTCATGACGAACTGGCGCGACGGCTCGATCAACTTCGAGCAGCGCGGGGTCGAGTTCCCGGACTTCTGGTCGGTGAACGCGGCGAACATCGTCACCACCAAGTACTTCCGCGGCGCCGTCGGCTCCGCCGAGCGCGAGACCGGCCTGAAGCAGCTCATCGACCGGGTCGTGCACACCTACCGCGCGGCCGGCGAGAAGAACGGCTACTTCGCGACCGGTGCCGACGCCGAGGTGTTCGAGCACGAGCTGACCTGGATGCTGCTGCACCAGGTGTTCAGCTTCAACTCGCCGGTCTGGTTCAACGTGGGCACGAAGTCCCCGCAGCAGGTCAGCGCCTGTTTCATCCTCGCCACCGACGACTCGATGGACTCGATCCTCGACTGGTACAAGGAAGAGGGGCTGATCTTCAAGGGCGGCTCCGGTTCCGGCGTCAACCTGTCGCGGATCCGCTCGTCCAAGGAGCTGCTGTCCTCCGGCGGCACCGCCTCCGGCCCGGTCAGCTTCATGCGCGGCGCGGACGCCTCCGCAGGCACGATCAAGTCGGGCGGCGCCACCCGGCGCGCGGCCAAGATGGTCATCCTCGACGTGGACCACCCGGACATCGAGGAGTTCATCGACACCAAGGCGCGCGAGGAGGACAAGATCCGCGCGCTGCGGGACGCCGGCTTCGACATGGACCTGGGCGGCAAGGACATCGTGTCCGTGCAGTACCAGAACGCGAACAACTCGGTGCGGGTCAACGACGAGTTCATGCGCGCCGTGGACGCCGGCGGCGAGTTCGGGCTGCGCGGCCGGCTCGACGGGGAGATCATCGAGCACGTCGACGCGAAGAAGCTGTTCAACAAGCTGGCGCAGGCGGCGTGGGAGTGCGCGGACCCGGGCATCCAGTACGACGGGCAGATCAACGACTGGCACACCTGCCCGGAGACCGGCCGGATCACGGCGTCGAACCCGTGCTCCGAGTACATGCACCTGGACAACTCGTCCTGCAACCTGGCGTCGCTGAACCTGATGAAGTTCGTCAACGACCAGGGCACGTTCAACGTGCAGCGGTTCGTCAAGTCCGTCGAGTTCGTCATCACGGCCATGGACATCTCGATCTGCTTCGCGGACTTCCCGACGGAGAAGATCGGCGAGACCACGCGGGCGTACCGGCAGCTCGGCATCGGCTATGCCAACCTCGGCGCGCTGCTGATGGCCTCCGGCCTGCCGTACGACTCGGACGCCGGCCACGCCTACGCCGCCGCGATCACCTCCGTGATGACCGGTGTCGCCTACCGCCGCTCCGCGGAGCTGGCCGGCATCGTCGGCGCGTACGACGGCTACGCCCGCAACGCCGAGCCGCACCAGCGGGTCATGCGCAAGCACGCGGCGGCCAACGACGCGCTCAAGCACTTCGGCATCAACGACGCCGCCCTGATCAAGCAGGCGACGAAGGAATGGGCCGAGGGCAACAAGCTCGGCGCGAAGAACGGCTGGCGCAACTCCCAGGCCTCCGTCCTCGCCCCCACCGGCACCATCGGCCTGATGATGGACTGCGACACCACGGGCGTCGAGCCGGACCTGGCCCTGGTCAAGTTCAAGAAGCTCGTCGGCGGCGGCTCGATGCAGATCGTCAACCAGACGGTGCCGCGCGCCCTGCGCAACCTGGGCTACCAGGACGAGCAGGTCGAGGCGATCATCGACCACATCTCCCACCACGGCCACGTCGTGGACGCCCCGGGCCTGAAGAAGGAGCACTACCCGGTCTTCGACTGCGCCATGGGCGAGCGCACCATCGCGCCGATGGGGCACGTCCGGATGATGGCCGCGATCCAGCCGTTCATCTCGGGTGCGATCTCCAAGACGGTCAACATGTCGGAGACGGCGACCGTCGCGGACGTCGAGGAGATCTACTACCAGGGCTGGAAGCTCGGCCTCAAGGCCCTGGCGATCTACCGGGACAACTGCAAGGTCGGCCAGCCGCTGTCCGTCGGCAAGTCGGGCAAGGTCAAGGCCGAGGAGAAGGCCGCCGCGGACAAGGCCGCCGCCGCCCCGGCCCCGGTCGTCGAGTTCCGGCCGGTCCGCAAGCGCCTGCCCAAGAAGCGCGCCTCGCAGACCGTGTCCTTCTCGGTCGGCGGCGCCGAGGGTTACCTGACCGCCTCGTCCTACCCGGACGACGGCCTGGGCGAGGTCTTCCTCAAGCTGGGCAAGCAGGGTTCGACCCTGGCCGGTGTGATGGACGCGTTCTCGGTGGCGGTGTCCGTGGCGATCCAGTACGGCGTGCCGCTGGAGACCTACGTCGAGAAGTTCATGAACATGCGCTTCGAGCCGGCCGGTATGACCGACGACCCGGACATCCGGATGGCCAACTCGATGGTGGACTACATCTTCCGCCGCCTGGCCCTGGACTTCCTGCCCTACGAGAAGCGCGCCGAGCTGGGCATCTTCACCAGCGCGGAGCGCACCGCCCAGGTCAACGGCGAGACCGTCGAGGTCGACCTGGTCGGCCTGGCCGGTTCCGCCGAGACGACCCAGGCGGTCGCGCCGGTGGAGGTGCCGGCGGAGCAGCGGGCGTTCGGTTCCTCCACGGAGCTGCTGGAGCTGGTGCAGGGCAAGGCGGCCGACGCGCCGCTGTGCTTCACCTGCGGGACGAAGATGCGGCCGGCGGGTAGCTGCTACGTGTGCGAGGGCTGCGGCTCTACGTCGGGCTGCAGCTAGCCGTCAGGGATCGGGCGGGGAGTCGACGGCGACGTCGGCGCCCCGCCCTTTCGCATGGCAAACCCTTTCGACGGGTACGGTCTGGCGGCAGCCCCGGGCCGCGCGCCCTCTCACCCCGACGGCGCCCCGGACCCGTGTCGTCCCAGGCCCCGCGGAGCCTCAGCCCCGCGGTGTCTACGCCTCGCAGCGGCTCCCCGCCACATCGAAGAAGTCCCCACCCTTGCGCCGCACGTCATCGGTCCCCCAATCCCGTTCCCGGTCCCAGGGCACGAGCCGCGGAATGTGCTTCCCGCAGTGGATGTACGCCTCGTCCACCGTGACCTGTACCCACCTCTCGGGTCGCCGCCCGGGCACCCCGGCCGGGTCCGCGACCCCCATCACCTCGGCGGGCACGATCTCGGCCACCCCGTTGACGTGCAGCCCGATCACGTCGCGGACGAAGTCGACGAACAGCAGGCCGACGTGCGGGTTCTCGCTGATGTTGCCGAGGCTGGCGTAGACGCCGTTGCCCCGGTACTCGGGCCAGGCGACCGTGTGCTCGTCGAGGACGTGCACGAACCCGGCGGGGCCGGCCCGGAAGGTGGAGTCGCAGGCGCCGGCCCGGTCGGCCGTGGCGACGAACATCATCTCCTGGCGGGCGAGGAAGGCGCACATCCTCGGGTTGAGCCGGTCGAGCACCTGTTGGTCGTAGAAGCGGTCGGCGCGCTCCACGGTGTCGTACCGGTGCTGCAGAACCCGCTCGCCGCTGTCCACAATGACCTCCCATGGGCACAACTTGTAAGCATGTGCCTACAGAGAGATCAAGACAAGGCGCGTGTCCGGTAGTTGCGTACCTTGTTGCGGTTGCCGCAGCGTTCCATCGAGCACCAGCGGCGGTTGGCCGAGCGGGACGTGTCGAGGAACAAGAGGCGGCAGTCGGGGGCGCCGCACTCGCGGAGCCGGGTCGGGTCGGCGACGAGCGCGACGGCCTCCCGGGCGACCGCCCCGAGCACCTCGGCGGCGGTGACGGGCGTGACCCAGCCGAGGGCGCGGGTGGCCGGGTCGACCCGGGGGCGGGGCGGTGGGGAGACGGCCGCGTTGAGGCGTTCGAGGTCGCGGGGGGCGAGAGGGTCGGGCTCGTCGGGGGCGAGTGCCTGGGCGATCGGCAGCCACAGGTCCCGGAACGCGCGGACCGCTGCCAGCCCGGCCTCGTCCACCAGGAAGTCGTCGCTGGTCAGCGGGGCGGTGAGTGCGAGGCGGGAGTGGGGCAGCCAGGCGGCCAGGTCGGCGGGGGAGTGCAGGATCTCCCAGCGGCGGTGAAGCCCGGGGCCGCCGGTCGGCCCCGGGGCTGGGCGCACGACACCACCCTCCAGGTGACCGTCAGCCCGGGCGGCTCCGGCGGCACGGTCGTCCGGTTCCACCAGGAGTGGCTGACCGGCCCGGAGGAGCGCGCCCGGCAGCGCGAACACTGGCGGTCGGTGATGACCGCGGTCGTCGGGGCGCTGGCCTGACCCGAGGACCGAAACCATTTTCCGGGTACGGCTCCCGCGCGGGCCGACCCCGGAATGTGCCGGGCCCGCCCCGGATCGCGCCCGGCCCCGGCTCCGGTTGTGCCCGGCACCGCTCCCCGGGTAGGCCTCGGTGCGCCCCGGAACGGCCGTGGTGAAAGTTCTCCGGAAAGCCGGGGGGCAGCCCTAACGTGCCCGCGCTCACGTCTACGCGGGACGCCGGAAATCTTGCGGCCCGGTAGATTCGGGGCTATGAGAATCGGGATTGTGGGAGCCACCGGCCAGGTCGGTGGCGTGATGCGCCGGATGTTGGCGGAGCGGCAGTTCCCCGTCGGGCAGCTGCGGCTGTTCGCGTCCGCCCGGTCCGCGGGCCGGGGCCTGCCCTGGGGTGACGGCGAGATCGTGGTCGAGGACGCGGCGACGGCCGACTACTCGGGCCTGGACATCGTGCTGTTCTCGGCCGGCAAGACGACGGCCCTCGCGCTCGCGCCCACCGTCGCCGCCGCCGGGGCCGTGGTGATCGACAACTCGTCCGGCTGGCGGATGGACCCGGATGTGCCGCTGGTCGTCGCCGAGGTCAACCCGCACGCGGCGGCGAACCGCCCGAAGGGCATCATCGCCAACCCGAACTGCACGACCATGGCCGTCATGCCGGTCCTGCGCCCCCTGCACGACGAGGCGGGCCTCGTCGGCCTGGTCGCGACCACCTACCAGGCGGTGTCCGGCAGCGGGCTGTCCGGCGTGGCCGAGCTCGACGAGCAGGCCCGCAAGGTGATCGACCGGGCCACCGAGCTGGTGCACGACGGGTCGGCGGTCGACTTCGGCACCCCGAACGTGTACGCGCGCCCGATCGCCTTCAACGTGCTGCCCCTGGCCGGTTCGATCGTGGACGACGGGTCCGACGAGACCGACGAGGAGCAGAAGCTCCGCAACGAGAGCCGCAAGATCCTGGAGATCCCGGGGCTGAAGGTGTCCGGCACCTGCGTGCGGGTCCCGGTCTTCACCGGACACTCGTTGCAGGTCAACGCCCGGTTCTCCTCGGCGATCAGCCCCGCGCGGGCCCGGGAACTGCTCGCCGCCGCACCCGGCGTGGAGCTGAGCGACATCCCCACCCCGTTGCAGGCGGCCGGGGCGGACCCGACGTTCGTGGGCCGGATCCGGGTGGACGAGACCGTGGAGCACGGCCTGGCGCTGTTCGCGTCCAGCGACAACCTGCGCAAGGGCGCGGCCCTCAACGCCGTCCAGATCGCCGAGCTCGTCGCGCGCACGCTCTAGTTCCGGGGCGGGCGCCGACCGCACGCCGACGCCGGGTGGGGCGCCCAGCTCGCGCGCACGCTCTAAAGTGCACCGGACCGCCGTGGACGTGCGCGGCCGCCGCCGTACCCCGATAAAGGGGTGCGGCGGTTTTTCCGTACTGCTAGGGTGCTGGCATGTGATATTTCGGGCTTCCCTGCGCCTCGTAGCGCGACGCCGCCTCTGACGCGGCCCCTTTTCCACCCTCAATAGCCCAGAGGAGTTCTTCATGACCACCAGCCAAGAACCCGAGCAGGTCGCCGACGAGCCCGCGACCGACGCCGAGGCCGTTCCCGAGGCCCAGCTGACCCGCAAGGAACGCCGCGCCCTCGGCAAGCACCCGCAGCAGGTGCACGGCCAGGCCCCGACCCAGGGCAAGGGCGCGACGCTCTCGCCCCGCCGGCAGTATTCGAACCGGCGCAGCGGCTAGTCCCACCGCGAAGGGGCAGGTCCTCTGACCTGCCCCTTTGTCGTGCCCCGGGGTGTCGGAAATAGCCGGCATCCGCCCGGAAGAGCTCTGTCTGAGGGCCGTCAAACTCGTCGGCGCACCCTGGCGGAACTGCGTGATCGGGTGTTCACTGATGGTGATCAGGCCGCTGATCACTGTTGGGGGGAAAGAGCCCGAGTGGGACCACGACCCACTCGGGCTCTTTATTGTCCGTGACCTGGCCACAACCCACGAGACCCCGGCGGTCGGCACGGGGGCGCTGGATAGACTCCCGAGGTGGCAAATCGTATTCACCCCTCCGCGATCATCGGCGCCGGAGTAGAGCTGGGCGACGGCAACGTCATCGGCCCGTACACCGTGATCGTGGGCCCGACCCGGATCGGCGACGGCAACTGGATCGGCCCGATGGCCTCGATCGGCACCCCGGCGGAGTACCGGGCCGGGAACCACCCCGTCGGCTGGGAGGGCGAGCTGGACGGCGCGGGCGTCGCGATCGGCGACGGCAACATCATCCGCGACTTCGTCACCGTCAACCAGGGCGTGCACGTCACCACCACGGTCGGCGACAACTGCTACCTGCTGGCCCGCAGCCACGTCGGGCACGACTGCGTCCTCGACGACCTGGTCACCCTGTCCGACAACGTGCAGCTCGGCGGGCACACCCACGTCTTCTCCTGGGCGAACATCGGGATGGGTACCGTCGTGCACCAGTACGGGCACGTCGGGCCCGGGGCCATGGTCGGGATGGGCTCGGCGGTCCGCAAGGACATCGCCCCCTTCATGACGGCCGTGGGCAACCCGGCGCGCGAGGTGAGCGTCAACCGGGTCGGGCTGTCGCGGCGCGGGTGCGACGAGGAGCAGGTGGACGCGGTGGAGGCGTACCTGAAGAACAAGGGCGACTTGCCCGTCGGGCTCCCCACGGAGATCATCGAGCAGTTCGCCGCGTGGCTGAAGAGGAGTGAGAATGTCCCTGCATGACCGGTTGACGGGTGTCTTCGTCGAGGCGCTGGAGCTGAAGAGCGCGGACGGCGTGGACACGCTGAAGTACCGCGACATCGACAACTGGGACTCCCTCGGCCACATGACGCTGGTCGCGGCCATCGAGGACGAGTTCGACGTGCAGTTCGAGACCGAGCAGGTCATCGACATGAGCAGCTTCGCCGTGGCCGTCGAGATGCTCCGGGGCCTGGGCGTTGAGTAGCGTGCCGGCCGCCGGGCGGGCGCTCGCCGGCCGGGTCGCCGTCGTCACCGGCGGCACCCGCGGCATCGGCCGGGCGACCGCCGAGGCGCTGGTCGAGGCCGGCGCGACCGTGGTGATCACCGGCCGGGTGGACGTGGAGAAGGTGGCGGCCGAGATCGGGGCGTCCGCCGCGACCTTCGACGTCGGCGACTTCGACGCGGTCGCCGCCGGGTTCAAGGCCATCGCCGCCGAGCACGGCCGGATCGACATCCTGGTCGCCAACGCCGGCATCCTGGAGGACGCGCTGGTCGGCATGATCCGTCCCGAGCTGGTCGAGCGGACCCTCGGCGTCAACGTCGCCGGCACCATCGCGACCGTGCAGGCCGCGGCCCGGGTGATGATGCGCAAGAAGTCGGGCGCGATCGTGCTGCTCGCCTCCATCGTCGGCGAGGAGGGCAGCGCGGGCCAGACGGTGTACGCCGCCTCCAAGGCCGCCGTCGCCGCCATCGCCCGCTCCACGGCCAAGGAACTCGGGCCGCGCGGCATCCGGGTGAACGCCGTCGCCCCCGGGCTGATCGACACCGCGATGATCGCGCACCTGCCGGCCGACCTGGTCGCCCGGCGGGTCGAGGACACGTCGCTGCGCCGGCTCGGTACGCCGCAGGACGTCGCGCGGGCGATCCGGTTCCTGGTCAGCGACGAGGCGGCCTTCATCACGGGACAGGTGCTCGGCGTGGACGGCGGCCTGGTGCTGTGAGTCCGGACCTGGTCGCGCCCGGTGCGCGGCTGATCGACGGGGCGGGCGGGGAGGACGTACCCCTCACGGTGGATCTTGATCTGCCCGAGGGGTTGATCTTCGCGCGGACCGGGCTCGACGTCGCCTCGGTCCAGCGCTACCTCGCCGCCTGGGACGCCCGCCGACCCGTCGCCGTCCTCGACCCCGCGCTGGCCCCGGAGACCCTGGCCGACCTGGTCCGCCGCTTCGAACCCGCCGCCGTGCTCGGCGTCGACCTCGGCGGCGCGGGCGACCGTCCCGCCGGCTACACCGACGCCGACCTGCACGGCCCCGCCTGGGTGCGTGACACGGCCCCGGAACACGCGCCGCACCCCGACCTGGCCGTGCTGCTGGCCACCTCCGGCTCCACCGGCGACCCGAAACTCGTCCGGCTGTCCCGCGCCGGGGTGCTGCACAACGCCGCCGCCATCGCCGAGGTGCTCGGCCTCGACCGGCACGAGGTGGCACCCACCAGCCTGCCGCTGTTCTACAGCTTCGGCCTGTCCGTGCTGCACAGCCACCTGATCGCCGGGGCGACCGTGCTCGTCGTCGACGGCGGCGTGCTGGCCCGGCCGTTCTGGGACGCCGTCGACCGGCACGGCGCCACCTCACTGGCCGGGGTGCCCTACAGCTACGAGATGCTCGCCAGGATCAGATGGACCCCGGCCAGGCACCCGACCCTGCGGTCCCTCACCCAGGCCGGCGGCAAGCTCCGCGACGAGCTGATCGAGCGGTTCGCCGGTCAGGTCGAACGGTTCCACGTGATGTGGGGCCAGACCGAGGCCGGGCCCCGGATGACCACGCTCCCGGCAGACCGGGTCACCGACAAGCTCGGCTCCGTCGGACCACCGCTGCCCGGCGGGGCGCTGTCCATCGTGGACGGCGAGGTGGTCTACACCGGACCCAACGTCATGATGGGGTACGCCGAGACGGCCGCCGACCTCGCGCGCGGCGACGACCTGGGCGGCGTCCTGCACACCGGTGACCTGGGCGAACTCGACGCCGACGGCTACCTGTGGCTGAAGGGCCGGACGAAGCGGTTCGGCAAGGTGTTCGGCGTCCGGCTCAACCTGGACGACATCGAGGGCATGCTCGCCGACCTCGGGCCGGTCGCGGCGGTGTCCGGACCCGACAAGGTCCTCGTGTACGTGGAGGGGCCGACCGAGGACGTCGTGCCCCGCCTGGCCGCGCGGTTGAAGCTGCACCGGACCGGGTTCGAGGCGCACCGGGTGGAACGGCTGCCCCTGCTGCCGAACGGGAAGGTCGACTACCGGAGGTTGGCGGGATGAGCGTGTTCACCCTGGCCCAGGCCGACCGCGAGGCCGCTCTCCTGCCCGCGCTGCGGGATCTCACCGACCACCACCGGGCCGCCTCGGCGGAGTACGCCCGCCTCCTCGACGCCCTCGACGCGCCCCCCGCCGCCTCCGTGGCCGACCTGCCCTGGCTGCCCGTCCGGCTCTTCAAGCGGCACGTCCTCAAGAGCATCCCCGACGAGGACGTGTTCAAGGTCCTCACCTCGTCCGGCACCACCGGCGACGTCAGCCGGATCTACCTGGACAAGGAGGCCGCCGGCACCCAGCAGAAGATGCTCGCGGCCACGCTGCGCGAGGTCCTCGGCCCGAAGCGGCTGCCGATGCTGCTCGTGGACTCCAAGGCGCTGTTCACGAACCGGCGGTCGTTCTCGGCGCGCGGGGCGGGCGTGCTCGGCATGATGAACTTCGGCCGGGACCACACGTTCGTCCTCGACGAGGAGGACCGGCCCGACCTCCAGGCGGTCCGGGACTTCCTGGCGAAGCACGGCGACCAGCCCTTCCTGATCTTCGGGTTCACGTTCATGGCCTGGCAGTACCTGTACGAGGCGGCGAGGGCCGAGCGGCTCGACCTGTCCCACGGCATCCTGATCCACTCGGGCGGCTGGAAGAAGCTCGCCGACCGGGCCGTGGACAACGCGACGTTCCGGCGGGCGTTCGCCGAGACCGGGCTGACCCGGATCCACAACTTCTACGGCATGGTCGAACAGATCGGCGTCGTGTACCTCGAGGGCCCCGACGGCGACGCGCTCTACTGCCCCGACCACGCGGACGTGATCATCCGGGATCCGGAGACGTGGCGGGAGCAGCCGGTGGGCGTACCCGGCGTGGTGGAGGTGCTGTCCACCCTGCCCCGTTCGTACCCCGGACACGTGCTCCTGACCGAGGATCTCGGGGTCGTGCACGGCGTCGATGACGGGGCCTGGCCGGGCAAGAGGTTCTCCATCCTCGGCCGGCTGCCGCGCGCCGAGGCCCGGGGCTGCAGCGACACCTTCCAGGGGGCACGGTGAAGCACCTGTTCGGCGCGCCGGAACCGGTCCGGGACCACACGCTGACCGTCGGCGACCCCCGGATGGTCGACTTCCTGGTCGCGTTCGCCCGACGCCTGCTCAAGCCGGCCGTCGCCCGCCGGCACCCGGAACTCGCCTCGCTCGGCTTCTTCCTCCGCCGGGGCCCGCTCGCCGACGCCCTCGCCCCGCTCGACGGCCTGCGCTTCCCCCGGGGGCTGGTCTTCCACATCCCGCCGGCCAACGTCGACACCATCTTCGTGTACTCCTGGGCCCTGTCCGCCCTGTGCGGCAACGCCAACATCGTCCGGATCTCCGAACGCGCCGCCGGGGCCGCCACCGTCGTCCTCGACGCCCTCAACGAGACCCTCGCCGACGCCGACCCCGTCGTCGGGCGCACCCAGTCGATGCTCAGCTACGGCCGCGACGACGCCGTCACCGCCCGGCTCAGCGCGGCCTGCGACCTGCGGGTCATCTGGGGCGGGGACGCGTCGGTGGCCGCGATCCGGCAGTTCCCGCTCGCCCCGCACGCCCGGGACCTGACGTTCCCCGACCGGTCGTCGTTCACGGTGATCTCGGTGCAGGGCTGGACGCGGGCCACCGAGCAGGAGAAACGCGCCGCCGCCGAGGGGCTCTACAACGACTCCTACTGGTTCGACCAGGCCGCGTGCGCCTCGCCGCGGACCGTGTTCTGGGTGGGCGGCGCGGGCTCCGTGCCGGGTGCGGCGGGTGGCGCGGGTTCCCCCGCCGGCCGGGCCCGGGCCGAGTTCTGGCAGCTCCTCCGCGAGGTCGTCGCCGCCAAACACCCCGACATCGACGCCGCGATGGCCGTCGAGAAGCGGGTCGCCACCTACGGCCTCGCCCTGGACGGCCACGCCACCGGCCTGCACTACACCGGCAACACCGTCGCGACCGTCGACCTGCGCGACCCCGCCGACCTGCCCCGCCGCTGGCTCGGCACCGGCGTCTTCCCCGAGTCCGAGGTCGCCACCCTCGCCGACCTGGCCCCGCTCGTGGAGCGCCGCGACCAGACCGTCACGCACTTCGGCTTCACCGAGTCGGAGCTGCTGGACTTCGCGCGGCTGCTCGCGGGGCGCGGGGTCGACCGGTTCGTGCCGATGGGGGAGGCGTTGAGCTTCGCGGCGACGTGGGACGGGTACCACCTGCCGCACGAGTTCACCCGCCAGGTGACGATCAGGACCCGTTGACGGGTACGGGTCCCCGCGCGCCCGCCGGGTCCGTGGCCGCGCCGCGGGGGCCGGGGAGCCCGGCCCGCCGCTCCCGGCTAGGACGCGCTGACGTCCTCAGGATGGTCCGCCGGGGTCCGGCGCAGGGCCCGCATCGCGGTGAGCGCCGCCAGCCCCGCCGCGATCAGGTCCGCCACGGTCAGGATCAGCCGCGAGGCCAGCGCGATCCCCAGCGCGGTCCCCACGACGTCCCCGCTGCTCAGGAACGGCACCAGCGCCGCCACGAGCACGCTCTCGCGCACCCCGAGCCCCGACGGCGAGATCACCACGAACATCCCGACGTTCATCGCGATCGCGAACGCCCCCACGCACACCAGGAGCCCGCCGAGTCCGGGGGCGGCCTGGGCGTTGGCCAGCAGCCAGAAGTGCAGCCCGAACAGCACCCAGCCCAGGGCGCTGAAGCCCATCACCCGCAGGACGCCGGCCCAGGTCAGCGGGTTCTCCAGCCCGGGGCGGCGCACGAGGCGCAGGAACAGCTGCACGAGCCGGGTCAGCACGGCCGGGACGGCGCAGAGCAGGGCGATCGGCAGCAGGATCAGCATCACCCACAGGGCGGTGCGCACCGCGCCGGCGTGGTCGGCCGTGCCGCCGGAGGCCTCCCGGAGCAGGGTGGGCAGGCCGGCGAGGCCGACGAGCAGGGCGGTGACCAGGCCGAGGCCGGTGGCGATCAGGGAGGCGAGGAAGGCGCGCGGGCGGGGGAGTCCGGCGCGGCGGCCGAGTTCCATCTGGAGGACGTAGGACCAGACGCTGCCCGGGAGGTACTTGGCGAGCCCGCCCACCAGGCAGATCTGCGCGGCGGTGGGGACGTCCACCTCGTGTTCGACGTCGGCGAGCGCGGCCCGCCAGGCGAGCACGTTGGCGCCCATCGCGGCGATCGCGGCGACCAGGGACAGCGCGAGGGACTGCCAGGCGAGCCCGAGCCAGGTGTCGCGGACCTGGGCCCAGTTGGTGACCACGTTCCACACCACGAAGCCGGCAATAGCGACAATTATCGCTATCCGCCCGGCAAGCAGGACCGGACGGGGGATACGGGGGGTGAAGGTCACCGGCAGAGTCTACGGAGAGTCAGGTTGGTACTGTCGCAGGGCCGTTCCGCACCTGACAGGAGAGCGATCTTGATCCCGATTTCGAGGGTGCAACTGCCCGCCGACGCCGCGCGACTGGTCGTCGAGGTCATCGAGTCGGGGATGCTGGCCAGCGGTCCGATGGTCGAGCGGTTCGAGCGGGAGTTCGCCGCGATGATCGACGTCGAGCACGCCGTGGCCGTCAACAACGGCACCACCGCCCTGGTCGCAGCCCTCGAGGTCCTCGACCTCCAGCCCGGCGACGAGGTACTGACCAGCCCGTTCACCTTCGTGGCGACGCTGAACGCGATCCTGGAGGCCGGCGCGACGGCCCGGTTCGCCGACATCCGCACCGACGACTTCTGCCTGGACCCCGGGGCCGTGGCGGCCGCGGTCGGCCCGCGGACCAAGGTCCTGATGCCGGTGCACCTGTACGGGCAGGCCGCCGACATGACCAGCCTCGCCCCGCTCGCCGCCGCCCACGGGCTCGGCCTCGTCGAGGACACCGCCCAGGCGCACGGCGCGACGGTCGACGGCCGCGCGGCCGGCACGTTCGGGCTGGGCACCTTCTCGTTCTACGGTACGAAGAACCTCACCACCGGGGAGGGCGGCATGATCACGACGAACGACGCCGCGCTCGCCGCGAAGCTGCGCGTGCTGCGCAACCAGGGCATGGTCCAGCGGTACCAGTACGAGATGGCCGGGCACAACTACCGGCTCACCGACGTGCAGGCCGCCATCGGGCTCCCGCAGCTCGCCGGCTACCCGGAGCAGGTCAAGCGGCGCAAGGACAACGCGGCCCGGCTCAGCGAGGGCCTGGCGGGCGTGCCCGGGCTGACCACGCCGGCCGAGCTGCCGGGCCGGTCGCACGTGTGGCACCAGTACACGGTGCTGGTCTCCCCGGACGCCGCCGTCTCCCGCGACGAGCTGTCCGCGAAGCTCCTGGAGCGCGGCGTCGGCTCCGGCGTGTACTACCCGCGCCTCGTGCACGACTACGACTGCTACCGCGACCACCCGCGCGTCGTCGTCGACCCGACGCCGGTCGCCGAGCGGGTCGCCGCGGCCTGCCTGTCGCTGCCGGTGCACCCGTACCTGTCGGAGTCCGACCTCGACACCATCGTCGCCGCCGTGCGCGAGGTGATGGGCGCATGAGGTTCGCGCTGGTGGGTGCCGGGGTGATGGGTTCCCTGCACGCCCGGGTCGTCGCCCAGTCCGAGCGGGCCGAGCTGGTCCGGGTGATCGAGCCCCGGGAGGACACCGGCCGGGCGGTCGCCGAGCGGTACGACGCGCAGTGGGTGCCCGAGCTGGACTTCTCCGACGTGGACGCCGTGATCGTCGCGTCGGCCACCGAGACGCACCGCGACGTCGCGTACCGGGTGCTCTCCGAGGGCCTGCCGCTGCTGGTGGAGAAGCCGGTCTGCGCGAGCCTCGCCGAGACCGAGGAGATCGTCGCCCTGTCGGCGGCCCGGGACGTGCCCCTGATGTGCGGGCTGCTCGAACGCTTCAACCCGGCGATCCTCACCGCCCGCCAGCTCGTGGACCGGCCGGTGCACGTGACGGCCACCCGGCACTCGCCGTACGCGCCGCGGATCCGGACCGGGGTCGCCTGGGACCTGCTCGTGCACGACGTGGACCTGGCGATCGGGATGTTCGGCGGCGCGGAGCCGTCCGGGGTGCGCGGCATGCTCGGACACTTCCACCCGGAGTCCGTCGCCGGGGCCGAGGACGTCGCCGAGGCGCTGCTGACGTTCCCCGAGGGCGGGGTGGCGACGGTGTCGGCGAGCCGGATCGGGCAGCGCAAGGTGCGGTCGCTGACCGTCAACGAGGTGGACCGCTGCATCGAGGTCGACCTGCTCCGCAAGGACGTGACGATCTACCGGCACGTGTCCCTGGACGCGGCGACGCCCGACGGGCGCGGCTACCGGCAGCAGAGCATCATCGAGATCCCGGAACTGATCACGGTGCGCGAGCCCCTGGCGGCGCAGCTGGACCGGTTCCTGGACATCCTGGCCGGCAAGGCCGACGCGGCGGAGGAGCGGGCGGGCATCCTGCCGGCGCACCGGGCCGTGGGCAGCGTCCTCGCCACCGCTTAGGAGGGGTACGGGTCACCCGTACCCCTCACAGGGTTTCAGCCCTCGCGGACCATCGACTCCAGCGTCTCCAGGTGCGACTTGAGCACCGAGTCCAGGGTGAACCGCTCGTGGATCAGGCGCTGGCCGCCGAGCCCGACCGCGCGCGCCCGGTCGGAGTCCGTGAGCACCTCGACCAGGGTGTCGGCGAGCGCCGCGGTGTCCCCGACCGGGGTCAGGTAGAGGTGCTCGCGGTCGCGCAGGTCGATGCCGGGGAAGTTGTCCGGCCGCACCGCCGCCACGACGGGGCAGCCGGCGCCCATGGCCTCCAGCGCGGCCGTGCCCAGCCCGAACCCGTCGAGGTCGTGGGTCTCCAGGTCGGCCGCCGCGACGTAGGCGGGGATCTCCGACTTGGGGACCGCGCCGGTCGTGATGATCGCGTGCCGGACGCCCAGCTCCTCGGCGAGCTTGAGGAACTTGTCGTAGTAGACGGTGCCGACGACGAGGACGGCGAGGTCGGGCACCTTCTCCAGGACCCGGGGCAGGGCCCTCACGAGCTGCACCCGGTCGCGGAGCGGGATGACGTGGCCGAGGGACAGCGCGATCGGGCGGTCACCCAGGCCGTGCCGCTCCCGGATGCCGGCGCCGTCCCCGTCGAGCAGCCACTGTGGATCGACCCCGACCGGGATGTACTCCAACCCGCGGACCGCCGAGCGGTACCGCTTCTGGATGTACTCCTCCATCTGCACGTCCATCACCACGAACCGGGGCTTGTACCGCCGCAGGATCGGCGCGACCAGCATCGAGTCCCCTGCCGTGAACACCGCCTGGTACGCCGCGCGCGGGCTCTCCAGCCGGGTGTGCACGCTGAGCAGGCTCGGCACGTTCCGCTTGCGCGCGTACAGCCCGCTGGCCCAGGTGAGGTCGAAGAACTGGCCGTGCTGGTGGATCACGTCGGGCCGGAACTCGTCGAGGATCCGGGTGACGGTGCGCAGCAGGGACGGCCGGACCGTGAACCCGATGTCGAAGCCGGCCACGGAGCTGGGCAGCTGCCAGGACGGCAGCCGGAGCACCCGGCACCCGCCGCGCACCTCGTCCAGCGGCGCGTCCTTGTACGTCGCGGTGAGCACCAGCACCTCGTGCCCGGCCGCCGCGTACCCGTGGGCGAGCGACTCCGACAGGTGCGCCGAGCCGCCGACGCGGGGCGGGTAGAAGTTGTTGACGACGGCGATCCGCACTAGCTGACTCCCTCGAAGCGCGTGTTCTCCCCGTCGACCACGACCGTGCCCGTGACCCGGGCGGGCACCCCCGACACCACGGTGCCGGCGGCGACGTCCCCGGTCACCACGGCCCCGGCGGCCACCACGGCCCCGTCGCCGATGGTGACGCCCATCTGGACGACCGCGTTGGCCCCGAGGAACACCCGGTCGCCGATGGTCACCGGCGCGCGGTCCACGTGCGGGTACGCCCGGCCGGACACGCAGCGGCGGGCGGTGGAGTGGGTGTAGATCTGTACCCCGCAGCTGATGTCGCAGCCGGCCCCGATGGTCAGCCCACCGGAGCCGTCGAGCACGGTGAAGGCCCCGATCCAGGTGCCCGCGCCGATCACCGGGTCCCCGCTGATCCAGGCCTGCTCGTGGTAGTCGTTCGGCGGCAGGGCCGCCGGTACCCGCCGGGCGTCCCCGGCCGCGACTACCCGCCGGGCGTCCCCGGCCGCGACGGGCCGGGTGCCCGCGGCCGTGGCGGCCGGCTGCGACTCCGTGCTCACTGCTCCAGTGCCGCCTTCACCAGCGCGGTCATGCCCTCTTCGACGGTGATCGTCGGTTCCCAGCCGAGCACCTCGCGCGCCCGGGTGATGTCGGCGGCCCGCCGGCTGACCAGCACGTCGCGGGGCACGAAGATCGGCTCGACGTCGGAGCCGAGGGCCTCGATCAGGATCCGGGCGAGCGTCGCGATGGACGTGTCGATGCCGGTACCGATGTTGATCGGCAGGTTGTCGCCCTCCGACTCCAGGGCGGCGACGACGCTGCGGGCCAGGTCGTGCACGTGGATGAAGTCCATCGACTGCTCACCCTTGCCGTCGATCGTGGGCGCCTGGCCGGCCCGGATCCGCTGGATGAACGTGTTGATGACGCTCGTGTAGTACGCCTCGATCTTCTGGCCGGGGCCGTACACGTTGAAGAAGCGCAGGGCGTTCCAGCTCAGGCCCTTGGTGCGCTGGTAGAAGCCCAGCAGGTCCTCGCCGGCCCGCTTGGAGATGCAGTACGGGGTGAGGGGGGCCAGCTCGTCGTCCTCGTGCATCGGCAGCCGCTTCGGGTCGCCGTAGACGCTCGCGGACGAGGCGAACACGAGCCGCTCGACGCCGTGGTCGGCCGCCGCCGCGAACACGTTGTTGTTGCCGACCATGTTGATGTCGATCGACTCGTACGGGTCCGCGATGGACTTGTTGATCGAGACCGTGGCGAAGTGGATGACGTGCGTGGCGCCCTTCATGGCCTGGTGCACGCCGCCGCCGTACCGCACGTCCTGCTCGATCAGCTCCACCTCGCCGGTGGCGATCAGCTCGTTGACCCGGGCCCGGTCGCCCCGGCCCATGTTGTCGAAGATCCGGATCCGGTAGTCCTTCTCCAGGAGCAGCGGGATGACGTGCAGCCCGATGAACCCGGCCCCGCCGGTGATGAAGACGGTTTTCTTCGACACTTCAGACTCCCTGGGCGACGTCGGTGACCACCGTACGGACGGCGGCGGCGACGGTCTCGATCTCAGCTTCGGTCAGGTTCGCGTGCATCGGGATGGCCAGGTGCCGGCCGAACAGGTCGGCGGACACCGGGCACTCGTTCGTCTTGCCGTACAGGGGCTGGACGTGCGAGGCGTAGGTGCCGAAGTTGCACTGCACCCCGCGGGCGCGCAGCCGCTGGGCCACCTCGCCCCGGTCGATCCCCTTGTTGATCGTGATGATGTACGCCTGCCACGGGTGCGTCCGGTCGTCCAACGCGACGGGCAGCTCGATCAACTCGAAATCGGCCAGGAGCGAGGCGTAGCGCCCCGCGATGTGCTGGCGCGCCCGGAGCAGCAGCGGCAGCCGGTCGAGCTGGGCCAGCATGATGGCGGCGGCGACGTCGGACAGCCGGTAGTTGTACCCGAGTTCGTCGAACGACGGGATCGGCAGCGCGGTGGACGCGGCCCGGTCCACGGCCGGCGCGATCCCGTAGGTGTGCAGCTTGCGGGCGTGCGCGGCCAGGTCGGCCCGGTCGGTGGTGAACGCCCCGCCCTCGCCGGCCGTGATGTTCTTCCGGCCGTGGAAGCTGAACGTGGCCACGTCGCCGAGCGAGCCGGCGGGCCGGCCCTGGTAGGAGGCCCCGGCGGCGCAGGCCGCGTCCTCGATGATGAACAGCCCGTGCCTGTCGGCGATGGCGCGCAGCTCGGCGTAGTCGGCGGGCTGGCCGGCGACGTCCACGGCCACGATGCCCCGGGTGCGCGGCGTGATCAGCGCCTCGACGGCGGCGGGGTCGATGGTCCAGATGTCCGGGCGGATGTCGGCGAAGACCGGCTTGGCGCCCGCGTACATCACGGCGTGCCCGGTGGCTGGGAACGTGTAGTCCCCGACGATCAGCTCGTCGCCCGGCTGGACGCCGAGGGTCAGCATGGCCAGGTGCAGGGCCGAGCCGCAGTTGTTGGTGGCCAGCGCGTGCGCCGTACCGGCCACGGCCGCGAACCGCTCCTCGAACCGCTGGCAGGTCGGGCCCGCGCCGGCGAGCCAGCCGGAGGCGAACACCTCGGCGATGGCCTTGAGTTCGGCCTCTCCGACCGTGGGCTGGCCGAGCGCGACGACTTCGGACGACATGGCACTCCTGAGCTCTCGGGGTCCCCGTGAGTCTATGGCCCGGTGCGGGCCGGGCTTCGCCCAGGCGGGGCGGCCAGAAGCGTCACTATTCGGGCACCGAGGGTGACCCGGGTGGCGTCGTACCCGAAAAGGGTCTTCACCGGGCTGGCACATGGCGGTAACGACACCGCGCGGTCGGGAGAATACGATCGGCCACAGCCGATCCCGGCGGGCGGAGGAAGAGATATGACCAGGTATGTAGTGATCGGTGGCGGGATCGTCGGTCTGGCCACGGCGCACCGGATCACCCAGGACCGCCCCGACGCCCAGGTCACGGTCCTGGAGAAGGAAGCCGGCTGGGGCGCGCACCAGACCGGCCACAACAGCGGCGTCATCCACGCCGGGGTGTACTACAAGCCCGGCAGCCTCAAGGCCCGCTTCGCCAAGGCCGGCAGCGTCTCGATGGTCCGGTTCTGCGAGGAGCACGGCATCGCGCACGACGTGTGCGGCAAGCTGATCGTGGCCACTTCCGCCGACGAGCTGCCCCGCCTGGAGGCGCTGCACGAACGCTCCCTGGCCAACGGGCTGCCGGTCCGCCGGATCGACGCGGCCGAGGCCCGGGAGTACGAGCCGAACGTCGCCACCGTCGGCGCCCTGCACCTCGCCTCCACCGGCATCGTCGACTACGGCCAGGTGTGCGCGAAGCTCGCCGAGCTGCTGGAGAAGGCGGGCGCGTCCCTGCGCACCGGCACCAGGGTCACCGGGCTGCGGCCCGACCGGGGCGGCGTGATCGTGGAGACGTCGGCGGGGGAGTTCCCCGCGGACGTGCTGGTCAACTGCGCCGGCCTGCACGCGGACCGGATCGCCCGGCTCGGGGGTATCGACCCGCCGGCCCGGATCATCCCGTTCCGTGGCGAATACTATGAACTGACCCCGGAACGCCGTGACCTGGTCAAGGGCCTGATCTACCCCGTGCCCGACCCGCAGTTCCCGTTCCTCGGCGTCCACCTCACCAAGATGATCGACGGCAGCGTGCACGCCGGCCCCAACGCGGTCCTGGCCCTGGCCCGCGAGGGCTACTCCTGGGGCCGGATCAACGTCCGCGACCTCGCCGGCACCCTGGCCTACCCGGGCCTGTGGCAGATCGCCCGCCGGCACCTGCGCTACGGCATGACCGAGGTCCGCCGCTCGCTGTCGAAGGCCCGGTTCGCCGAGAGCCTCGCCCGGCTGGTGCCCGCCATCACGGAGGCCGACCTGGTGAAGTCCTCGGCCGGGGTGCGCGCCCAGGCCGTGAAGCCCGACGGCGAGCTGGTCGACGACTTCCTGATCGTCGCGAAGGGCTGCCAGGTGCACGTCCTCAACGCCCCGTCCCCGGCCGCCACCGCCTCCCTGGAGATCGCCCGCCACATCGTGTCCACCCTGCCGGGGGCCCGCTAAAGATCAACCACCGTTTCTGGGTACGCCGCCGGCGCGGCCCCGGTCCGTCCGCCTCCGCCGGGTAACCTGGTCGGCTGGAGGTGACTCAACGTGAGTCTCAAGGCAACGATCGCGGCGTTCGGCGTACTGGGTGTGCTGGCCGTCTCCGGGTGCTCCGACGCCCCGAAGCAGGCCCCGCCGCCCCCGGTCGACCCCACGAAGGTCGAGTCCGCCGCCCAGCCGCCCGTGACCCCGCCGAGCAAGGCCCCGGCCTCGGCCGCCCAGCCCGCTGCGGCGGCCGGCGGCGCGTGCGGGCTGCTCGACTACGACGTGGTCGCCACCGCCCTCGGCGAGCGGTTCCAGGTCGCGGTGGCCGGCGGCACGGCCCCGGCCTCGACGTGCGTCCTCAAGCAGGTCGACAGCCGCTTCCCGGACCTGACCCTCGCGGTCGCCCCGACGAAGGCCGACGCGAAGGTGTTCACGAGCACCGTCACCCCGAAGGGCTCCGCGGCGGTCACCGGCCTCGGCAAGGCCGCCTACAGCCGCACCCTGCCCCCGGACGGCGCGGGCGGGCACACCGTCGAGGTCGGCTGGCTGTCGGCGAACAACCGGCTGCTCACGGTCCGTTACACGCTGCCGGCGGGTGGGGACGCGGCGGCGGCGGGCGCGCTGGCCCCGAAGCTGACGGACCTGGCCAAGCAGATCGACGCCAAAAAGTAACCGACGGACCCGTCGGTGGGCCCGGGAACGCCCCGGTCGGGGTGTCCGCGTCGGTCCGCGCGGCGGGTGGACCCTGCCGCGCGGCACCCGTCGGACGCGAAAGGTCCCCGCACCAGCCGGTGCGGGGACCTTCGACGTCGTCTGTCTGTACCTAGGAGACGAAGACCCGGCTCGCGATGTCCCGGGTCAGCTTCACCGTCGCGTCCTGCGACACCACGGTCACCCCCGACCGGTCACCGGAGACGGTCACCGACGCGCCCGGGTTGATCCCCGCGTTGTGCAGCTCGCGGAGCGCCTCGCCGTCGACCTGCACGCTCTCGCAGATCCGCACGACGGTCACCGGGCCGACCAGGCCGGTGGAGGCCAGGTTGCGCTCGGTGGACGGCTGCTCGGCGTCGCCACCGAAGATCTCCAGGCCGGGGATCGGGTTCCCGTACGGCGAGCGGGTCGGGCGTTTGAGCAGGTCGTAGACCTTGCGCTCGACCGCGTCGCTCATCACGTGCTCCCACCGGCAGGCCTCTTCGTGGGCCTCCTCGTACGGCAGGCCGATCACGTCGACGAGCAGCAGCTCGGCGAGGCGGTGCTTGCGCATGACGGCGACCGCGTGCTCGCGGCCCGCGGCGGTCAGCTCGAGGTGCCGGTCGTCCTGGACGTGCACCAGGCCGTCGCGTTCCATCCGGGCCACGGTCTGGCTCACGGTGGGACCGCTCTGGTGCAGCCGTTCGGCGATCCGGGCACGGAGTGCCGGAACACCCTCCTCTTCGAGCTCGAGGATGGTGCGGAGATACATCTCTGTGGTGTCAACCAGCTCATTCACGGCGTGCGCCCTCCCGTGGAGACAATGCTACCTGTCGGCTACGACAGACTGTGGTGGTGAGCCCACTGCTGAAGGCCGCCGAGCTGGCCGAATATTCCCCGTTGACCTTACTTGACGTCCGCTGGCGCCTCATGGGGCAGCCTGGGCGGTCCGACTACCTCGCCGGCCATCTGCCGGGTGCTGTCTTCGTTGACCTCGACACCGATCTTAGTGGCGCTCCCGGCGCGGCCGGCCGGCACCCGCTGCCGACTCCGTCACACCTCCAGGAGGCGCTCCGGTCCGCCGGGGTTCGCCAGGATCGTCCGGTTCTGGTGTACGACGCGGGGGACGGCCTCGCCGCCGGCCGCGCCTGGTGGACGCTGCGCTGGGCGGGCCTGACCGAGGTGTACGTCCTCGACGGCGGGTTCGCCGCCTGGACCGGCGAGGTCAGCACGCGGATCCCGACCCCCGAGCGCGGTGACGTGGTGGTCACGCCCGGTTCGATGCCGACCGTGGACGCGGCGGGCGCGCTGGCACTGGCCGGGAAGGGCCGGCTGTTCGACGTGCGGGCCGCCGAGCGGTTCCGGGGCGAGGTCGAGCCGATCGACAAGGTCGCCGGCCACATCCCGGGTGCCCGCAACCGTCCGATTCCCGACGGCCCCGACTACGGGCCGAAGGACGAGCCTCTCGCGTTGTACTGCGGGAGCGGCGTCACCGCCGCGCAGGCCGCTCTGGCGGCCACGCTCGCCGGGTACACCCCGAGTGTCTATGTGGGGTCCTGGAGCGAGTGGATCAGTGACCCCGACCGGCCGGTGGCTTTGGGAGAATGACCCTGTGACCGTATTGATCTGGAGCGACGGGCTCCGGGGCTACGACCTCGGTGAGCACCCGCTGGACCCGGTGCGCCTGGAGCTGACCGTGGCGCTCGCCGACGAGCTGGGCGTGCTGCGCGGGCTCACCGTGCGCGAGCCCCGGCCGGCCGACGAGGCGACCCTGCGCCGGGTGCACAGCGCGGAGTACCTGGCGGCGGTGCGCCGGGCACCCGACGAGCTGGTGTTCCACGGCTACGGCCTGGGCACGGCCGACACCCCCTGCTTCGACGACATGTACGCGGCCAGCGCCCTGATCGCCGGCGCCACCGTGCAGGCCGCCGAGGCCGTGTGGTCGGGGGAGACGAAGCGCGCGGTGAGCATCGCGGGCGGCCTGCACCACGCGTTCTCGGACGCGGCGGCCGGGTTCTGCGTGTTCAACGACCCTGCGGTGGCCATCGCCCGGCTGCTGGACCTGGGCGCGGAGCGCGTCGCGTACGTGGACATCGACGTGCACCACGGCGACGGCGTGCAGGCCATCTTCTACGACGACCCGCGGGTGCTCACGGTGAGCCTGCACGAGACGGGGTACGCGCTGTTCCCCGGCACCGGGTTCGCCGCCGAGACCGGCGGGCCGGGCGCGGAGGGCTCGGCGGTCAACGTGGCCCTGCCGCCCGGTACGGACGACGCCGCCTGGCTGCGCGCCTTCCACGCCGTGGTGCCCGGGGTGCTGCGCGCCTTCAAGCCGCAGATCCTGATCACCCAGTGCGGGGCCGACACCCACCTGCTCGACCCCCTCGCGGACCTGCGGCTCACGGTCGACGGCCAGCGCGCCGCGTACGTGGCCCTGCGCGGGCTCGCCGACGAGCTGTGCGACGGCCGTTGGGTCGCGACCGGCGGCGGGGGCTACTCGCTGTCCTCGGCCGTGCCCCGGGCGTGGACCCACCTGCTCGCCGTCGCGTCCGGCCAGGAACTCGACCCGTTGACCCCGGTTCCGGCCCGCTGGAAGAAGCTCGCCCACCAGCGCCGGCCGCACGACGACCTGCCGCTGCGGATGACCGACGACGGGTCGGGGCGCTACACCCCCTGGCAGCCGGGGCTCGAACCCGACTCGCTGGACCGGGCGATCATGGCCACCCGCCGGGCCGTGTACCCCCTGCACGGTCTGGATCCGATGGATGTCCGGGACTGACCCGGCGCGGCCCGGCGACCCCGAACCGACCGCTCCCCGAACCCCGACCTCACCCGGCGGCCCGGACCGGCGCCCGACACCGCCCGGCGGCCCGGACCGGCGCCCGACACCGCCCGGCGGCCCGGACCGGCGCCCGGTCCCGGACCCCGGCCCGGACGGCTCCACGGTGCCCGACCGCTACCCCGCGCACCGGGCCGCCGACGTGCTCCTCGCCGACGGCGGCACCGTCCACCTGCGCCCCATCCGCCCCTCCGACGGCCCCGAGCTGCGCAGATTCCACTCCCGACTGTCGCAGCGCACCCGCTACTACCGGTACTTCTCCGCCTACCCCCGGATCCCCGACCGCGACCTGGCCCGGTTCACCACTGTGGACCACCACGCCCGCGAGGCGCTGGTCGCCGAGCTGGGCGAGGACCTGATCGCCGTCGGCCGCTACGACCGCCTCGACACGGCCGCCGACGACGGGGTCAAGGCCCGCGCCGAGGTGGCGTTCGTGGTGGAGGACGCGCACCAGAGCCGGGGGATCGGTTCGATCCTGCTGGAACACCTGGCCGCCGCCGCCCGGGAGGAGGGCATCGAACAGTTCGTCGCGGAGGTGCTCCCCGAGAACGGCGGCATGCTCCGGGTCTTCTCCGACGCCGGCTACCAGGTCGACCGGTCCTACGCCGACGGCGTCGTGCACCTCGTCTTCGACAACGCCCCCACCGAGGCGTCGATCCGGATCGCCCGGGAACGCGAGTCGCGCACCGAGGCCGCGTCGATCTCCCGGCTGCTCACCCCGCGCGGGGTGGCCGTGTTCGGCGCGTCCACCCGGGTACCCGGGATCGGGTACACCCTGCTGCGGAGCCTGCGCACCGGCGGCTACACCGGCCAGATCTACCCGGTGCACCCCCGGGCCCGCACCGTGCAGGGCCTGCCCGCCCACCGCTCGGTCCGCGACGTGCCCGGCCCGGTCGACCTGGCCATCGTGGCCGTGCCCGCCGCCGGGGTGCCGCAGATCGTCGAGGACTGCGCGGCCGTCGGCGTGCACGGCCTGGTCATCGTCTCCAGCGGGTTCGCCGAGACCGGCGCGCCCGAGGGGATCGGGGCCCAGTTGGAGATCGTCCGCGAGGCCCGGCTGCGCGGGATGCGGATCATCGGCCCCAACTGCCTCGGGATCGCCAACACCGACCCGGACGTCCGGCTCAACGCCACCCTCGCGCCCCAGCTGCCCGAACCGGGCCGGGTCGGCTTCTTCTGCCAGTCCGGCGCGCTCGGCGTGGCCCTGCTGGCCGAGGCGGGCCGCCGGGGGCTCGGGCTGTCGAGCTTCGTGTCCGCCGGCAACCGGGCGGACGTGTCGGGCAACGACCTTCTCCAGTACTGGCAGGCCGACCCGCACACCGACGTCGTCCTGCTGTACCTGGAGACGTTCGGCAACCCGCGCAAGTTCGCCCGGCTGGCCCGGGGCATCAGCCGGGACAAGCCCATCGTCGCCGTGGCCGCCCGGCGCAGCGACACCGGCCCGAACGAGCGCGGCGTCGAGGCGCTGTTCGCCCAGTCCGGGGTGATCCGGGTCGACACCGTCGCCGAACTGTTCGACACCGGGCTGCTGCTCGCCCGCCAACCCCTGCCGGCCGGCGACCGGGTCGCGATCGTCGGCAACACCGCCGCCCTGGGCCTGGTCGCCGCGCAGGCGGGGGAGTCGGCCGGCCTGCGGGTCGCGCGCGGCTACCCCCTGGAGGTCGACACCGCCGCCCCCGGCCCGGAACTGGCCGCCGCCCTACGCGCCGCGAACGCCGACCCGGCCGTGGACGCGATCGTCGCCGTGTTCGTCCCGCCGCTGGTCGGCACCGCCGCCGGGTACGCCGACGTGCTCGTCGCCGAGGCCGGCCCCAAGCCGGTCGTGGCCGCGTTCGTCGCCGAAGGGGTCGGTGCCCCCGTCGACCGGCCGGCCCCGGACGAGACGCGCGACGAGTCCACGGCCCCGGTCGTCCCGCACTACCACTCGGTGGAGGCCGCGGTGGCCGCCCTGGGCCGGGTCGCCCGGTACGCGGCCTGGCGGCGCACCCCGGCTGAGCTGCCCGAACAGCCCGGGGTGGCGGCGGTGGCCGTCGAGCCGGGCGAGCTGCTGTCGGCGTACGACATCAGGGTCCTGCCCGCGAGAACGGCCCGGGGCGGCGCCGGCACCCTCGCGGCGGCGGCGGAGCTGGGCTACCCGGTCGCGGTCAAGATCGCGTCGGCCGAACTGCGGCACCGCCTGGACCTCGGTGCGGTCCGGCTGAACCTGGCCACCCCGGCCGAGGTGTCCCGCGCGGTCGCCGAGCTGGCCGAACGCTTCGGCCCCGCCGAGCCGCTCCTGGTCCAGCCGATGGCGCTGCCCGGTATCGCGTGCGTCGTCGAGGTCGTCGAGGACCCGTCCTTCGGCCCGATCGTCGGCTTCGGACTCGCGGGCCTGCACACCGAGCTCCTCGGCGACCGGGCCTGGCGCGCCGCCCCGCTGACCAGGGTCGACGCGTCGGAACTCCTGCGCGCACCCCTGGCGGCACCCCTGCTGTTCGGGTACGGCGGCGGCCCCGTCGTCGACATCGACGCCCTCACCGACCTGCTGGTCCGGGTCGGCCAGCTCGCGGACGCCACCCCGGCCCTGCACCGCCTGGAACTCAACCCGGTGATCGTCGGCGCCTCCGGGGTGGTGGCCCTGCACGCGAGTGTGGAACTCGGCACCCCGGAACCCCGCTCGGACACGGGCCCCCGCCGGATGTGACCGGCCATGTGCGACGAACGCCCGAGAAGGCACTGCCGGTGGGCGACAGCGCCCTCTCGGGCGTTCGTGGCGGATCCCGGACACCGGGTGAGCCGTTGTTCTCGATCTAGGGCGAGGTGCCCGTCAGCGGGTCCCTCCTAGGCATAGCTGAGGAGGCGGTCGGAGCGCTCCGGCTGGCGGAGCTTCTTCAGCGTCTCCTGCTCGATCTGCCGGATCCGCTCCCGGGACAGCCCGAACTCCTTGCCGACCTCCTCCAGCGTGCGCTGCCGGCCGTCGTCGAGGCCGTAGCGCAGCCGGATCACGGCCTGCTCCCGGGTGGACAGGGTGGACAGCACCATGCCCATCTCGCTGCGCAGCTCCAGCGCGGCGGCGGCCTCGCCCACCTCGGTGGTCGGCACCGCGACCTGGAGCAGGTCGCCGAGGCAGCTGTCGCCGTCCTCGCCGACCGGGGTGTCCAGGCTGATCGGCTCCCGGTTGTAGGACAGCAGCTCCAGCACGTTGTGCGTCTCGATCTCCAGCAGCGCGGCGATCTCGGCGACGCTCGGCTCGCGGCCCAGCTCGATGGTGAGCGCGCGCTGGGCGCGGGTCAGCTTGGCCAGCTGCTCGACCATGTGCATCGGGATCCGGATCGTGCGGCCCTGGTCGGACAGCGCGCGGCTGAGTGCCTGCCGGATCCACCAGGTGGCGTAGGTGGAGAACTTGTAGCCCTTGGCGTAGTCGAACTTCTCCACGGCCCGGATCAGGCCGATGTTGCCCTCCTGGATCAGGTCCAGCAGGGCCAGACCCTTTCCGGTGTACCGCTTGGCGATGCTCACCACGAGCCGCAGGTTGGCCTCGAGCATCCGGTTCTTCGCCCGCTGGCCCTCGTTGCGGATGACGACCAGGTCGAAGTCGTCGGAACCCTGACTGAGCTTCTCGTCGGCGAACAGCCCGGCCTCGATGCTCTTGGCCAGCGTCACCTCGTCCTCGGCGGTGAGCAGTGGGATCTTGCCGATCCCGTTCAGGTAGGCCCGAACCAGATCACTCGTGATACCGGACTCCTGCGTCTCCAACACCTTGCTCGTCTCCCCGTGTCCGTTTCAACGTATGCGGCTAAGAGTGGACTGCCGAGCGTTAAACGGAGGTAAGGCGACGGGGAGGTGGCACGAAGTGGGGATCTTTTCTACCGGCTGTAGAATCGGCGCACGCCCGGTTCCCGGATCGCCGGGGACAACCCTGACAAACCCCAATTTCGGGGTACGCCGGGGAGGAAAGCGCCGTCACGTCTTCGGAAAGGTCGCCCCGCATGGCTCGGCTCGGTGAACTGGAGCACGCCGTCATGGAGGTGCTGTGGTCGGCCGGTGCGCCGTGCACCGCCAGGGACATCCTCGACGCCCTCCCCGACCGGGGGCTCGCCGCCACCACCGTGCTCACGGTGCTGTCCCGGCTGGAGCGCAAGCAGCTCGTCGGGCGGGACCGGGACGGCCGGGCGCACCGGTACCGGCCCGTGGCCGGCCGCGAGGACCACATCGCCGCCCTGATGCGCGAGGCCCTCGACGGGGCCGCCGACAGGGGCGCCGCCCTGGCCCGGTTCGCCGACCAGGTGGACGACGCCGACGTCGAGGCGCTGGAGCTGGCGCTGCGCGAGGCGGTGCGCCGCCGCCAGGCCCTGGCATGATCCCCCGGCACCGGTCGCCCGGTGACCCGGTGGGCGACCGCGCGGGCGGCGGTACCCGATGACGGCTCTCGCTCTGGCCCTGTTGGCCCTGGTCCTGCTCTGGCCCGCGCCGCTCCTCCTGGCCCGGGCCCGGTGGACCTACCGTGAGCCCCGTGCCGCCCTCGTCCTCTGGCAGGCGATCGGGCTCGCCGCAGGCCTGGCGCTGATCGGCGCGGCGGTCGCGGTCGCGCTCGCCCCGCTCGGCGGTGGCCTGTTCGACGGGCTCGCGGCGCTGGCCCGGGGCACCGGCCGGCTCCCGACCGCCCACACCGTGCTGTTCCTCGTCGCCCTCGGCCTGCTGACCTGGCTGGCGGGCGTCCTGGTGTACCGGTTCCTCGCCACCCTCTGGGTCCGCCGCCGGCACCGCGAACTCCTCGACCTCGTCGCCGACCCGTGGCCCGGCCAGGCCGGCGGCCGGGTGCTGGCCCACCCGCGCGCCGTCGCGTACTGCCTGCCCGGGGCCGGTTCCCGCGTCGTCCTCAGCTCGGGCGCGCTCGACCTGCTCGACCCGCAGGAACTCGACGCGGTCGTCGCCCACGAACGCGCCCACCTCGCCGAGCGCCACGACCTGGTCGTGCTCCCGTTCGCGGCGTGGCGGACGGCGCTGCCCGGCCTGCCCGGCGTCCGGCACGCCCGCCCGGCCGTCGCGACCCTGGTGGAGATGCTCGCCGACGACCGGGCGTGCGCGGTGTGCGACCGGGCGGCGCTCGCCACGGCCCTGGCCAGGGTCGGTACGGCGGCGGCACCCGAGGGGGCGCTGGCGGCGACGGGCCGGGCGACCCTGGAACGGGTCCAGCGCCTGCTCGACCCGCCCGCCCCGTCCCCGCTGCTGCGGTTCGGGTGTTACGCCGGGGCGGCGGCCCTGCTGGCGGTCCCGACCCTGGCCCTGCTGGCGGGCTGGTCGGGCTGAGCACCGCCGCGCGGTCAGGCCGAGTCCCGGGCCGCCTCGCAGTAACGGACCGTGGCGCGGTGCAGAACCAGGTAGAGGAGCGCGGCGGGGAGCAGGATCCGCAGGAAGCCCAGCGTCAGCAGCACGGGGGCGGGCACCACCGGGGGCCCGCCGATCGGCAGCATCCTGGAGCTCACCGCCACGGTGAACAGCGCGGACATGCCGAGCAGGATGAGCACCACGGCGAAGGCCCGGAGCCTGCGGCGGGCGACGTCGTGGCCGCGGAGGAGGCGCGTCCCGTGCCGGACCGCCATGAACACGACCACGGCGACCAGGAGGAGGGCGACCAGCTTCATCGGTGGGCTGGCCGACCGGATACCGGTCAGGCCGAGGGCGCGGAACGCCTGGTCGATGGCGTAGGCGGCCGCGCTGGCGAAGGCCAGGACGGCGGCGGCCGTCACGGTGCGGGGCCGTCGCGGCCGAGGTGGCGCGGGTGGGGCTGGCACGGTGTAACCGGTGGCGGGGACGTCGTGCTCCGTCATCACGGTGCTCCTCATGGTGTGTCGCGGCAGCCTATCGACCGGTCGCCGGTTCCGCTGCCCCGGTGGCTGGAACGGCCCGGAGCCGCCGTCGGCCGAAACCGGTGGACGCGCCACCCGTCGCGGGGTCAGGATCGGCGGATGACCGACCTCATCTGGCGCACCGCCACCACCGCCGACGCCGAGGCTGTCGCCCGGCTCCGGACCGCGATCTACGAGGGCACCGGCACCGGATGGCCCGTCGACGCCGAGGGCGTCCGGCACGAGTGGCGGACGATGCTGACGCCGGAGGACACCCTGCTCGCGGTCGAGGGGCACGAGGTCCTGGCCTGGGGGTACGCGTGGCCCCGGGGCGAGCGGCACTATCTCGGCGGCGGGGTGCATCCGGCGCGGCGCGGCGAGGGCCTGGGCCGGCAGGTGCTCGCCTGGCAGCTCGCGCGCGTCCCGGCCGGCACGAAGGCCGACACCCGGGTGCCCGCGGCGGACACGGGGACGATCCGGCTGCTGTCCCGGTTCGGGCTGGCCCCGCAGCGGTACTACCTGGAGCTGGAACGACCCACGTCCCTGTCCCTGGGGCCGACCACGGTCGAGGGGCTGCGGATCGACACGTTCCGGCCGGAGTACGGGCCCTCGCTGTGGGAGGCGCACCACGACGCGTTCGTGGGGCACTACGGCTTCTCGCCGTCGCCGATGGGGAAGTGGCTCGCGGAGCGGGTCGAGCACCCGGCGTTCGTGGCCGACTGGTCGTTCCTGGCGCTCGACGGGGACACCGTCGTGGGGTACGCGATCGCGTTCGGCCCGAGTTCCGTGCACATCGGCATCCTCGGCACCCGGGCCCCGTGGCGCGGCCGGGGCGTGGCGGCGGCCCTGCTGGAGAACGCGACCCGGGCGGGGGCGGCGGCCGGGGTCGGCGAGGTCAACCTGGACGTGGACAGCGAGAACGGCACCGGAGCGGTCGGGTTCTACCTGCACACGGGCTTCACGGAGACCGCCCGCACGATCTCCTACGGCCTGACCGTCAACCCCTGACGGGGTCCAGGAAACCGCGTTCCACCAGGTGCGCGACGACCGGCAGCGCGACCTCGGCGAGCGCCTCCTCGTCCAGCCCGTAGGCGACGGCCAGTAGCGCCAACTGGTCGTTCAGGGTCACCTCGCCCGTGCACGAGGCGATCAGCGCCGCCGTGGCCTCGTCGACCTCCTCGGTCCAGTGCATGCCCCGGGTCTGTTCGAGCCGCCGGGTCACGCCCTCCCAGCCGTCGGGCCCCAGCTCGGACCCGGTGTGCAGCCGCAGCCCGTCGGCGGCCACGAACCGCCCGCCGAGCAGCTCCGCCGGCCCGGAGACGCGCAGGTAGTCCTGCCGGGTGAACCAGTCGCCGATCCGGGTACCCATCGGCTGTTCGATCTGCTGGTGCACGTCCTCCATCCGGACCCTCGGGAAGCCGCCCGAGGTGCGCCGGCGCAGGGTGACCAGGCCGAAGCCGACGGCCTCGATCCGCTGCTCGTCGAACCAGTCCAGCCACGCGGCGGCCCGCTGCGCGTCGAACTGGTCCCCGGAGTCGCGCAGCCACAGCTGGACGTAGGCCACCGGGTCCTGGACCTCGCGCTGGATGACCCAGCCGTCCACGTTGGTACCCGCGAGCCAGGAGCCGACCCGGTCCTGCCAGGGCTCGCCCTCGACGTGCGCCCAGTTCGCGAGGAACTGCAGGTGGCCGCCCTCGGTGAGCAGCTCCTCGGCGCGGCCGGCGAGTTCGGCGCAGATCCCGTCGGCGGCCCGGCCGGAGTCGCGGTAGATATGCGAGCCCTGCCCGGGGCCGATCACGAACGGCGGGTTGCTCACCACCAGGTCGAACCGCCGCCCGGAGACCGGTTTGGTCATGTCGCCGTGCAGCAGTTCCCAGTCCAGCCCGTTGAGCGCGGCCGTCGTCGCGGCGAACCGCAGCGCCCGCCCGGACAGGTCGGTCCCGGTCACCTTCCTCGCGTGCCGGGAGAGGTGCAGGGCCTGGACCCCGCAGCCGGTACCGAGGTCCAGTGCCGTCTCCACCGGTGCCCGCAGCGTGGCGAGCGCGAGGGTGTTGGACGCGCCGCCGATGCCGAGCACGTGGTCGGCCCGCAGGGGGGCGCCGGGCCGGAGCAGTTCGGGCGCGTCGGCGACCAGCCACCAGCCCTCGTACGGGTGCAGGTCCACGCCCGCGCGCAGCCCGCCGGGGACCGGTTCGAGCAGCTCGCCGTTGACGCAGTCCTCGACGGGCAGCACGCGGGCCACGACGTCGTGCGGGACGGTCTGGCCGCACACGTACAGCCGGATCAGGGTGTCCAGGGGCGAGTCGCCGAGCAGCCGCAGGGCCGGCCGGAAGTCGTTGCGGGCGAGCGCGTCCTCCGCCGCCGGACCGAGCCGGGCCTCGACTCCGGACCGGGTGTAGTCGGCGGCGACGAGCGCCTCGCGGAGCCGGTCGATGCCGGCGGGGTCCAGGAGCGGAGTGATCTGCACGTGCTCATCCTCCCGCATGGCCGGACGCCCGGGCCGCCGATGCCACCAAGACGGCAGCGACCGGGCCTCAGGGCCGGGCGAGCGCGGCCCTGACCACGAGTTCGATCGCCGGGCGCGGGTCCGTCTCGTCGTGCCGGGCGATCCGGTGCAGGATCAGGCCCTCGCTGCAGGCCGCCAGGGCGGTGGCGGCGGTGGTCGGATCGGGTGCGCCGAGCCCGGTCAGGACGGCGACGGCCCACGACTCCATGACCGCCCGGCCTCGGGACACGGCGTCCCGGATCTCGGTGTTGTGGCTGCCCTCCATGAACAACACCATCCGGGCGGTGGTGAGGATGCGGTTGACGGAGGTGCCGTACACGACGAAGCCGCACAGCGCGTCCACGAGTTCGGCGGCCGAGGTGGGGGAGAAGGGTTCGCCGATCTCGGCGAGTTCGCGTTCGAGGATCCGGTCGACCGTTCCGGCGAGCAGGGTCGCCCGGGTGCGGAAGTAGTTCGAGGTCGAACCCTTGGGGAGGCCGGCCCGCTCGTCGACCCGGGCGTGGGTGAGCGCGCGCAGCCCGCCGGTGCCGAGCAGTTCGATCGCGGCGTCGAGCGCCCGGTTCCTCGTCGTCGCCATGAGAACACTATAAACATAGTGACATGGGTACTACGAACGTAGTAGCTTGAGGTCATGGACATCGTTTCGCAACCCACCACCCTCGCGTTTCCGCAGCTCGACGGCATCGAGCACCGGTTCGTGGACCTTCCGGGTCTGCGGACGCACGTGGCCGAGTCCGGCCGCGGCGACCCCGTCCTCCTGCTGCACGGCTTCCCCCAGCACTGGTGGGAGTGGCGCAAGGTCATCCCCGGGCTCGCGGCCCGGCACCGGGTGCTCTGCCCCGACCTGCGCGGCGCGGGCTGGACGGACGCCCCGCGCACCGGCTACGGGGCCGACCAGCACGTCGCCGATCTCGTGGCCCTGCTCGACGCGCTCGACCTCGACCGCGTGCACCTGGTCGCCCACGACTACGGGGCACTCGTCGGCTTCCAGCTCGCCCTGAACCACCCCGACCGGGTCCGGACCTTCCTCTGCCTGGCGACCCCGCACCCGTTCATCCGGTTCAGCCCCCGGCTGCTCACGGTCATGCCGCACCTGTGGTTCCAGTCCGTGATCGCCACACCCGGGCTCGGGCCCTGGCTGCTGCGCGGGGGAAAGCTGCCGCGACACCTGCTCCGGAAGTTCGCGGCGGGCCCGGACTCGTTCACGGAGCGGGACATCGAGCTCTTCGTCGCGCCGCTCCGCGAGCCGGCCCGGTCCCGCGCCGCCTCCGCCCTCTACCGGGACTGCATCCTCGCCGAGGGGATGCGGATCATGACCGGCGGCTACCGGGGCGCGCACCTGACGACCCGGACCCGGATGCTGTTCGGCAGGGAGGACCCGGTCGCCGGCCCCGACCTCATGGGCGACCTCCTCGGCGGCTACGAGGACCACGCCGACGACCTGACCATCGAGTTCCTCGACGGCGCCTCGCACTACGTCGCCGACGACCGCCCGGACGCGGTGGTCGACCGGGCGCTGACCCTGTTCGCCCAGCCCTGACCCGCGCGACGCGGCGGGTGTGCCACCTGGGAAGAACGCGTGGCCACCCGGGGGCGGAGCGGTCCGGCAGGACTAGGCTGAAGGGGTGAAAAGCCGAGCGGTCCTCATCACCGACGCCGAGCGGAGCCAGGCCGACCAGTTGCGCAGCCGGCAGATCCGGTACGCGTCGATGATGGGCCTGCGGGTCGTCTGCCTGGTGGTGGCCACCGTCCTGGTGATGAACGAGGCCCCGCTGCTGTGGCTGTGGCTGCCGCTGTGCCTCGCGGGCATGGTCCTGCTGCCCTGGATGGCCGTCCTGATCGCCAACGACCGGCCGCCGAAGAAGGAACACACCCTGCGCGGCAAGATGGAGGCCCGGCACGCCGCGCACCAGGCGGTCGCGCCGACGTCGACCACCGAGGTCACCGCCGTCCCCGAGGGCGGCCGGATCGTCGACCACGACGAGTAGCCCGACCCCCGCCCCGCCAGGCCCCGCCCCGCACCGGATCCGGGCTGCCCGGTGTGCCGCCGCGCCCGGTTTCGGCCCGGGAACCGGTCCCGGTGGGCGTTCCGCGCGCGGTGGGCGATCATGGTCCCCATGACCCTCACCCACGTCTCGCCGGACGGCATCGCCCCCGGCAACGGCTACAGCCACGTCGTCTGGGGCACCGGGCGCTTCATCGCGATCTCGGGCCAGATCGCACTCGACGGGTCCGGCGCGCTCGTCGGCGGGAGCGACCCCGAGGCGCAGACCCGCCAGGTGTTCGAGAACCTCCGCCGGTGCCTGGAGGCGGCCGGGGTCGGATTCGCCGACGTGCTGAAGTTGACGATCTTCCTGACCGATCTGGCGGTACTGCCCGCCGTGCGCGTCGTCCGCGAGGAGTACCTGACCGATCCCCGGCCGGCGTGCTCCCTGGTCCAGGTGGTCGCCCTGGCCCGCCCCGACCTGCTCCTCGAGATCGAGGCCTACGCGATCGCGCCGTAGCCGACCCCGGCGGTGCCGGCCCGCACCGGCCGGGCCGCACCCCGGACCCGGATGTCCTCAGGCGCGCGGCCGGGCCCCCACCACGGTCACCGCGCGCGCCCCCAGCGCCGCCCCCGCCGCCAACGCCTCGACCGGAGTCCCCCCGGCCAGCCACGCCGCCAGCAACCCGGCCGCGAACGCGTCCCCGGCCCCCGTCGGGTCCACCGCCGTCACCGGTTCCCCGGGTACCCGCACCACACCGGGTCCGGCCCAGACCGCCCCGTCCGCGCCGAGCTTGACCACGGCGTGCGTCGCGTACCCGGCGAGGCGCTGGGCCAGCTCCTCCGGTCCGGGGCGCGCGGCGAACTCCGCCAGCTCCCGGGGCTCCACCTCGGACGCCGGCCCGGGCGTGGTCCCCACCAGCGTGTACGCCTCGTCGAGGTTGGCCAGGAGCACGTCGGTGCCGCGTACCCAGTCGAGGAATCTGTCGGGTCCCAGGAGCCGCAGCGGCCCCGCCGACCCGGCGTCGACACTGGTCGTCGCGCCGAGTTCGCGGGCCCGGGCCAGCGCGTGCCGGCCGGCGGCGGCGGTCCTCGGGTCGAACAGGACGTAGCCGGACAGGTGCAGGTGCCGGGCGCCGGGCAGCGCGGCGTCGATGTCGGCGGCGGTGAGCAGCGCGTTGGCGCCCCGGTCGGTGACCATGCTCCGTTCGTCCGGTGTGGACAGCACGATGACGGTCCCGGTCGGCGCGGCGGACGCGAACCGCACGGCGTTCCCGCAGGTCAGCTCGGAGACCCGGGCCCGGCCGGCCGCGTCGTCGCCGACCACCGCCACCAGGGTGGTGTCGGTGAGTGCCCCCAGCCAGCAGGCGGTGTTGGCCGCCGAGCCGCCGCCGGTCTCCCGGATCGCGGCGGCGGTGTCCGAACCGGTGGTCAGCGGACCGCCCAGGGAGGCCAGCACGTCGGTGACCAGGTCACCGACGACCACGACGGTCATCTTCCGGCCGCGACGGCGATCTGCGCGGCGAGTTCGGAGTTCCGCAGGATGATCCGGATGTTGACGTCGAGGCTGGCGCCGAGGGTGTGCTCGTGGAAGTACGCCAGCAGAAACGGGGTGACGCCCTTGCCGGTGATCCCGTGCAGCCGCATCTCGTGCAGGGCCTCGGTGAGCACCTGGTCGTGCAGCGCCGGGTCGAGCTGCTCGGACACCGGCAGCGGGTTGGCCACCACGAGCGCGCTCTGGCTGGCCCCGTGCCCCCGGCGGGCGTGGATCGCGCGGGCCGCCTGCTCGGGGCTGTCCACGGACCAGTCCAGCGGGAAGCCCGAGTCGGACAGGTAGAAGCCGGGGAACTTCTTCGTCCGGTAGCCCAGGACCCCCACCCCGAGGGTCTCGAGCCGCTCCAGGGTCGCGCCCACGTCCAGGATCGACTTGACCCCGGCCGAGACCACACAGATGGGGGTACGCGCGAGCGTGACCAGGTCCGCGGACTCGTCGAAGCTCTCGCTGGCCAGCCGGTGTACGCCACCGAGCCCGCCCGTCGCGAACACCTCGATCCCGGCGGCGGCGGCCACGGCGCTGGTACTCGCCACGGTCGTCGCGCCGTCCGCCCCGGTCGCGGCGGCCACCGCCAGGTCCCGCACCGACAGCTTCACCACGTCGTCGCTGGTCGCCAGGCGGGTCAGCTGCGCGTCGTCCAGCCCGACGATCAGCTCGCCGTCGACCATGCCGATCGTGGCCGGCACGGCGCCCTGGGCGCGCACCGTGGCCTCGATCTCGCGGGCGATCCGCAGGTTGTCGGGCCGGGGGAGGCCGTGGGAGATGATGGTGCTCTCCAGGGCCACGATGGGCGCTCCGGAGCGCCGCGCGGCGTCCACCTCTGGTCCGTACCGAATCTCGAAGCCGTTCACGCCGTGAGCCTAATCCCGCCGGCTGGCACCGCGCCCTGACTCCCTCAGGTCGGTGTGCATGATCACGTCATGGACTTCACGGAACCCACCCCGGTCGACCCGACCACCGACCCGGCCGAGGCGCGCCGGCTGCGCGCCTCGTGGATCCTGCTCGGCGTCGGCGCCCTGGTCCTGGTTCTCGTTGGGTACGGGATGTGGAACCCGGGCGACCTGGTCGTCGTCGACCGGTGGCTGAACCACCCGTGCGAGTTCATCGCGGCCCTGGTCCCGCTGGGCCTCTACGTCTTCCACCTGCGGTCGGACGGGGACACGGCCGGGTGGATCGCGCGCCGGATCGCCCTGGTCTCGCTGATCCCGCTGGCCCTGGTGGCGATCAGTCTGGTGGCGTTCGCGCCGGAGGAGACGGTCGAGGCGGTGTCGCCGTCGGGGGAGTACGAGGTGGTGGCCGTCGACGTCTCGCTGCACCGGGCGTTCGTCCTCCGTACCCGTGACGGTCTGTTGAGCCGGCAGGCGGCAACCCCGCTGTACTGCATCACCGGGTTCCTGCCGCCCAACGTCCGGTTCGCCGACGAGCACACCATCGAGTTCGAGGACGTGGACGACCGGACCGTGTCGTTCACCGCGACGGTGTCCGGGCTGACGGTCCTGACCGAGGGCTGCTCCTAGATTTCCGCGAACCCCTTGACGATCCAAGGCCTGGGCTCTACGTTTAACACATCAGTTAATTAACGGCGAGGTTAAATGCGATGGCGACCGACCGGCTCAGCACCATCTTCTCGGCGTTGGCGGACCCGACCCGCCGGGCGATCCTCGCCCGGTTGGCGGAGGGCGACGCGACCGTCCTGGAGCTGGCCGAGCCGTTCTCGATCAGCCTCCCGGCGATCTCCCGGCACCTCAAGGTGCTGGAGCACGCCGGCCTGATCACCCGGAGCCGCTCGGCCCAGTGGGTCTCCAGCAGCCTGGAGGCCGGGCCGCTCCGGGAGGCCACGGCCTGGATGGAGCACTACCGGCAGTTCTGGGACACCAGCTTCGACCGCCTCGACGCGCACCTCCGCCGCATCCAGCAGGCACAACGGGAATCCGACCAGAAGGACAGGAACAATGACTGACACCGCGACCCACGAGCTCGTGATCACCCGCCTCTTCGACGCCCCGCGCGAGCTCGTCTACCGGGCGTTCACCGACCCCGACCAGATCGCCGCCTGGTTCGGCCCGGTGGGCTGGTCCGTGCCCCGCGACTCCGTCGACATGAACGTGAAGGTCGGCGGCCACCAGCGGTTCACGATGGTCAACGACGACGACGCCACGATGAACTCCCCCGTCAGCGGCACCTTCACCGAGGTCGTGGAGAACGAGCTGCTGGTCGGCGAGGAGACCGCCGACAACATCCCCGGCCTGCCGGCGGGCACGAGGTTCTCGCTGCGGGTGGAGTTCCACGACGAGGGCGGCAAGACGCGGCTCGTGCTCCGCCAGGGGCCGTACACGGCCGAGGTCGAGGGCATGGCCCGCGAGGGCTGGACCAGCTCGTTCACCAAGCTCGACGCGCTGCTCGCCGCCTGAGCGTCCCGGACCGCCCCCGCGCCGCGCGATGGTGCGGGGGCCGCCGCCCTTTCGGGCCTTGTGGGAGTCGGGAGTCGGCCCCATGCTGATCCGATGTCCGAGCCCCTCGACTTCTCCGAACCGGTCCCCGTCGACCCGTACGAGTCGCCGACCGCCCGCCGCCGCCTCCGCTGGTCGAAGTTCGTCCTCGCCGGCTGCGCGGTCGCCGTGCTCCTCGTCGCGTTCGGGATGTGGAACCCGTTCCGCCTGGTGGCCGCCCACGAGTACCTCAGCCGGCCCTGCGAACTGTTCGTCATCCTGTGCGCGGGCCTCGGCCTCGTCTACTACCTGCGCCAGGACGGCAGCCAGGAGGGCGTCAAGGGGCTGTGGACGGCGGTGGCCATCGCGGTCGGCGTCCTCGCCTACGTGGTGGCGGTCAGGACCCCGGCCCCGGTCACGCTCGCGGTGTCCCCGGACGGCCGGATCGAGGCGGTGCTGTGGAGCGACCACCGCGAGGGCCAGACCGGCGACCTGGTGCTCCGTAGCCGCCGGGGCCTGTTGAGCCAGGAGTCGTCCGCGCCGCTGGCGTGCGCGCCCCGGAAGGCCGAGTTCCGGTTCGCCGACGACCGCACGCTGCTGATCGTGGAACGTTTCGGCGACGGCCGCGAGCCGGCGGTGACCGTCGCGACCTTCGACCCCGACACCCTGGAGCCCACCAACCCGACGGAATGGTGCACCCGGTAGCGGAGCCCCGCGCCCCGCGCCTCCGCGGCCCCCAGCGACGGTGGCGGTCCCCGGCGGGGATGGCACACTGGGAGCGTGAGCACCGAAGTACTCGAGAAGCCGGAACTCAAGGACGCCGATACCGGGCCCGAGATGTTCCACTACGTCGACAAAACGAAGATGACCGAGAGCGCCGTCCTCGGCACCCTCGTCCAGGCGCTGTGTGGCGAGGTGTTCCCCGTCACGAAGGTGCCGAAGCCCGGGGCGCCGGTGTGCCCGGCCTGCAAGGAGATCTACGACTCGTTCTCCGACTAGCGGCGGCACCGCGCCGGTCCGCCCCCGTGCCGTGGAGGCCCTCCGGGGCCGGCCGGTTCTCGGGTGACCTCGTCGAACGCGGGCACCCCGTACCCCGATGAAGGTTCCGACACCACTCCCCGGGCCGTGAGGATCACACGGTTGCGGCCCCGCCGTCCCGATATCCTGCGGCAGTGGAGTCGCTGCTGCTCGTCGTCCTGGACCTGGTCGGGGTCGCCGTCTTCGCGGCCTCGGGCGGTTCCGCCGGGGTCGCCAAGCGCCTCGACCTGTTCGGCGTGGGCTTCCTCGGCCTCGTCTCCTCGCTCGGCGGCGGGATCTTCCGCGACCTGGTGATCAACGCCGCGCCCCCGCTGGCCTTCGCCGACTGGCGGTACGCGGCCGTGGCCGTCGCCGCCTCCGTCGCCGTCTTCTGGCTGCACCCGCAGCTCAACCGCCTGCGCCGCACGGTGCTCGTCCTCGACGCCGCCGGCCTGGGGTTGTTCACGGTGACGGGCACCCTCAAGGCGTTGAGCGCGGGGGTGCCGCCGGCCGGCGCGTGCCTGATCGGCATGATCACCGGGATCGGCGGCGGCATCGTCCGGGACGTGTTCACGGGCGAGATCCCGACCGTGCTCCGCAAGGAGGTGTACGCGCTGGCCTCCCTCGCCGGTGCGATCGTCATCACGGTGGCGTCGCGGCTGGACTGGGACTCGGCGGCCATCACGATCGGGGCGGCGGTGCTGGTCTCCGGCCTGCGGCTGGTGTTCGTGAAGTCGTCGTGGCAGGTGCCGGTGGCCCAGGAACGGGAGTACCGGCCGCTGCGCAAACGTCGCGGGAATTCGGCCCCCGGCGGTCGTACCGACTAAACTCTGCCCCGAGCCTTCGCGGGTCTGCCGCGGAGGTCTCGTCATGTGAGGAGGCACCACGTGGCCGCGCCGCGCCCCGATATCGAAGCGCTGTCCCCGCTGCGGGACTGGCAGCGCCGGGCGCTCGTCACGTACCTGCGGCGGCGCAGCGAGAACTTCCTCACCGTCGCCACGCCCGGTGCCGGCAAGACGACGTTCGCGCTGCGGATCGCGGCCGAGCTGCTGCTCGACGGCACGGTGCAGGCGGTCACGGTCGTCACGCCGACCGAGCACCTGAAGGTGCAGTGGGAGCGGGCCGCCGCCCGGTGCGGGATCGCCCTGGACGCGAGTTTCCGCAACTCCGACATCCACTCCACGAGTGACTTCCACGGCGTCGTGCTGACGTACGCGCAGGTGGGCATGGCCCCGGACGTGCACCGGCGGCGCACGATGACGAAGACGACCCTGGTCATCCTCGACGAGATCCACCACGCGGGCGACTCGCGGACCTGGGGCGACGGGGTGCGCCTCGCGTTCGAGCCGGCGACCCGGCGGCTGATGCTCACGGGGACGCCGTTCCGCTCGGACGAGAACCCGATCCCGTTCGTGCAGTACGAGCAGCTCGGCGGCGGGGTCTCCAAGTCCCGCTCGGACACCACCTACGGGTACGCCGACGCGCTGTCCGACAACGTCGTGCGCCCCGTCATCTTCCTGGCGTACTCGGGCGAGACCCGCTGGCGCACCTCGGCCGGCGAGGAACTGTCCGCCCGCCTCGGCGAGCCGCTCACCCAGGACCTGATCGCCCAGGCGTGGCGCACGGCCCTGGACCCGCAGGGCGACTGGATGCCCCAGGTGCTGCGCGCCGCCGACGCCCGGCTGCAGATCGTGCGCGGCGGGGGGATGCCCGACGCGGGCGGCCTGGTGATCGCGAGCGACCAGAACGCGGCCCGTTCGTACGCGAAGCTGCTGCACCAGATCACCGGCGAGAAGGCCACGATCGTGCTGTCCGACGAGGACGGCGCGTCGAAGCGGATCGGCGAGTTCGCCGAGGGCACGTCGCGGTGGATGGTCGCGGTCCGGATGGTGTCGGAGGGCGTGGACATCCCGCGGCTGGCCGTCGGCGTGTACGCGACCAGCGCCTCCACCCCCCTCTACTTCGCCCAGGCCATCGGCCGGTTCGTCCGGGCCCGCCGCCCCGGCGAGACGGCCAGCGTGTTCCTGCCCAGCGTGCCCAACCTGCTCGAACTCGCCAGCGACATGGAGGTCCAGCGCGACCACGTGCTCGGTGACGTGAAGAAGAAGCAGGAGGAGGACCTGGAGCTGGAGCGGGCCCAGCGCGCGGACAAGGCCAGCGGCGAGCTGGAGAGCACGTTCACGGCGCTGTCGGCCACCGCCGAGCTCGACCAGGTGATCTTCGACGGCGCGTCTTGGGGCACGCCGACCCAGTCCGGCTCGCAGGAGGAGGAGGAGTACCTCGGCCTGCCCGGGCTGCTGACCTCCGACCAGGTGTCGCTCCTGCTGGCCAAGCGGCAGTCCGACCAGGTGAAGGCCGCGAAGCGCAGCGCGCCCGCGGAGGCCCCTGTGGTGGCCCGTGCGCCCTCAGCGCCCCGCACCCCGGCGGAGAGGCGCATCCTGCTCCGCCGGCAGCTCAACGACCTCGTGGGCGCCCACCACCACCGGACCAACCTGCCGCACGGCAAGATCCACGCGGAGTTGCGCCGGTTGTGCGGGGGGCCGCCGAGCGCGCAGGCCACGATCGAGCAGCTCGAGGAACGGATCGCGACCCTCCAGAGCTGGTAGACCCCTTTTTCCGGGTACTGGGGGAGCCGGGTCGGCCGCCAGGGGAGTGGTCGGCCCAGTCTCCTAGGACGCACTGGCGCGGCGTGAACTGTTCGGTGCGGGAGCGCGGGTTGTGGGCCCCGTCGCGGAGGTGGCGGGTGGTGCGTGGCTGCCGGGTTGCGAGTGCGCTTCGGCGGCCGGAGGCGCGGACCCGCCGGTGAGCATGATGTCGGCACCTTGCCGGGGGCGGCCGGAGGCGCGGACTCACACGGGGCGCGGGCGTTGCCGTCTCCGGGGGCGGCCGGAGGCGCGGTGCGACAGAGGGCCCGGTCGGTGCTGATGCCTACGGGTCGGGCGCGCGGCGTAACCCTCTGATGAACTGTGGGGTTCACCCCGCGCGACCAGGTCCTGACAGTCAGTCGGACATCGGACACGTGAAGAGGCCCCCGCACACACCGCTGCGGGGGCCTCTCGCTACGTACAGGGGCCTTACTTCATCAGAACGCTGCCTCGCCAGGTGAAGTCGGGCTCTGCCGCGAAGTCGACGGCGATCTTCACCAGATCCTCGGCGTACTTGTTGGCGTGGTGACCGCAGAACATCAGGTCACCGCCACCCGCAAGCACGACCTTGAGCTTCGCCGCGGCGCTGCAACGATCGCAGCGCTCGTTGGCGGCGGTCTCTGTCGCCAACTCAGTTGGCGGCGTGAGGGTCGGGGTCATGCCTCATCCTCCTCTGCTTCACCGGTGCGTCCAGGGAACACCCCCGCGGCTGCGGAGGCAAGTCTTTGTTGCGCACTCATCGTCCAACACCCGGCCACCCGAATGCCTTCCCGAGCCGGCCGGTGGCGATCTTTGTCACAAAGACGTTTAGAAACAACGGCCCCTGCCGGATTGCGACAGGGGCCGATCGTTACTTAGTCGAGATAGTCCCGAAGGACCTGCGAACGGGACGGATGCCGCAACTTGGACATCGTCTTGGACTCGATCTGCCGGATTCGTTCCCGGGTCACCCCGTACACCTGGCCGATCTCGTCCAGGGTGCGCGGCTGGCCGTCGGTGAGGCCGAACCGCAGCCGGACCACGCCGGCCTCCCGCTCGGACAGCGTCTGGAGGACCGACTGGAGCTGGTCCTGCAGCAGCGAGAAGCTCACCGCGTCCACCGCGACGACCGCCTCGGAGTCCTCGATGAAGTCACCGAGCTGGCTGTCGCCCTCGTCACCGATGGTCTGGTCGAGGGAGATCGGCTCCCGCGCGTACTGCTGGATCTCGAGGACCTTCTCCGGGGAGATGTCCATCTCCTTGGCCAGCTCCTCCGGAGTGGGCTCGCGCCCGAGGTCCTGGAGCAGCTCGCGCTGGATCCGGCCGAGCTTGTTGATCACCTCGACCATGTGCACCGGGATCCGGATGGTCCGGGCCTGGTCGGCCATGGCCCGGGTGATCGCCTGGCGGATCCACCACGTCGCGTACGTGGAGAACTTGTAGCCCTTGGTGTAGTCGAACTTCTCGACCGCGCGGATCAGACCCAGGTTGCCCTCCTGGATCAGGTCCAGGAACGCCATGCCCCGGCCCGTGTACCGCTTGGCGAGCGACACGACCAGTCGGAGGTTGGCCTCGAGCAGGTGGTTCTTGGCCTTCTCGCCGTCCCGGTTGACCCACTTGAGGTCGCGCAGGAGCTGCGGCACCATCTTCTCGCCGTCCTCCTCGACGGCGCGGAGGCGCTCCGCCGCGTAGAGGCCGGCCTCGATCCGCTTGGCGAGCTCGACCTCCTGCTCGGCGTTCAGCAGGGGGACCTTGCCGATCTGCTTCAGGTAGGCCCGCACCGAGTCCGCCGAGGCGGTCATCTCGGCGTCCTTGCGGGCCTGCTTCAGCGCCTCGGACTCCTCGTCGTCCCACTCGAAGTCGTCGCCGGGCGTGGCCTCGTCACCGTCCTTGGCGGCCTCGCCCTCCTTGGCGCCGGCCTTGGCGGCCGTGGCCTTCGTGGCGGCCGTCTTGCGGGCGGGTGCCGCGGCCTTCTTCGCGGCGGTCTTCTTGGCGGCCGGGGCGGTCGAGGCGACCACAGCGGCCGCCCCGTCGTCCCCGGTCTCGACCGGGTCGCCGGCCTTGGCGGCGACCTTCCTGACCACCGGCTCCGCCGTCTTCTTGACCGGCGCGGCCTTCTTGACGGCCGGGGCCTTGGCGGTGGTCGCCTTCGACGCGGGGCTGCCGCTGCGGGCGGCGGCCACCTTGCGCCGGGTGGACCCGGAGCCGTCGACGGCGAACGTGACGCCGGCCTCGGCCAGGGCTCGCAGGATCTTCTTGGCCTGGGCCGGCGTCAGGCCGGCTGCTTCGACCTCACGGGCGAGCTCGGTGGCACCCAGTTGACCGCCGGCGTTGTTGGCCTGGGCGATCAGCGAGTCGGTGAGTGTCTGAACGTCGGCGCCGGTGTGGCGGGCGTCTGTCACGAATGACCTTCCCGTGGCGGTGATCGGGCACGGCAGGCACAGCCTCACGGCTGACTGCGGCGGTTGGAGCGGTTGTCTTGTCGGCCCGGGCGGTGGTGACGTGGGCACGGGCAGCGTGAATTGTAACGCCGGATCGAACGGACGGCTCGTCACCTCGGCCCTCGACGCAAGATAGGTTCATTTCGTGAACCCGAAGATGACCACCACCGAGCCCTCTGAGCTGTTGGAACTCGCCGTTACGCTGGCCCGACAGGCGGGTGAACTCGCGAGGAACACTCGCGTCGAGGCCATCGGCCGGGTGACGACCAAGAGTACCGACACGGATGTCGTCACCGCCGCCGACAAGGCCGCCGAGCGGCTCGTCGTCGACGCACTGTCCGCCATCCGACCCGACGACACCGTCCTGGGCGAGGAGGGCGGTGAGAGCGCCGGCGGGTCGGGCACCCGGTGGATCCTCGACCCGATCGACGGAACCGTCAATTATTTGTACGGGTTGGCGCACTATGCCGTCTCGCTGGCCGTCGAGGTCGACGGGGTGGTCGTGGCCGGCGTGGTGCACAACCCGGTCACCGGCGAGGAGTGGACCGCCGTGAAGGGCGAGGGCGCGTTCCGCAACTGGGAGCCGGTCCGGTGCTCGCAGGTCACCGACCTGGGCCAGACGCTGGTCGCGACCGGGTTCGGGTACGCGGCGGACCGGCGGGCGTACCAGGCCAAGGTGCTCGCCGAGGTGCTGCCCCGGGTCCGCGACCTGCGCCGCAACGGGGCCGCGTCCCTGGACCTGTGCTTCGCGGCGGACGGCCGGATCGACGCGTACTACGAGAAGGGCCTCTCGCCCTGGGACCACGCGGCGGGCGGCCTGATCTGCACCGAGGCGGGCCTGGTGGTCTCCGGGCTCCGGGGTGCCCCGGCGGGCCCCGACATGGTCCTGGCGGCCCCCAGGGGGGTCTACGACGCCCTGCACGCGCTGCTGGTGGACCTGGACGCCGACGCCGGCCCCTGACCCGCTCAGTTCGCCGCGCAGGTGTTGTCCGGCAGCTCCGGGTTGCCGAGCGCCCCGATCTTCTGCTTGTACTCCGTCGGGCTCGCCAGCTGCTTGTAGCTCTGGCCGAGCACCACGTCGACCACGTCGTCGGTGCGGTTCGGGTCGAACTCGTCCGGCGTGTCGTTGTCGATCAGGAACTGGGCGCGCAGCACCTGGGCGGCGCCGACCGTCTTCGGCCCGTACCGCAGCTCGACGACGCCCTTGACCGTCTTGCGCTTCGGGTCGTTGTTCATGCTGAGCACCTGGAACTTGGCCTGCTTCAGGCTGTCGGAGACGCCCTGGGCGAGCCCGACCTGGTCGGTACCGTTGAAGACGTTGACTTTGATGTCCGCCGGGGCGGGCAGGCTGAGGTCCACCACGACGTAGCCCTTCGGGCAGGCGGTGTTGGTCAGCCCGGACCGGGCCTGCCTGTCGTGGACCAGTGCCCAGGTGACTACGATGACGGCGACCAAGAGCAGCCCACCAAGGACGGCGAGTGCGCGTACTCGGGACAGACTCATGCTCGGCTCCCCGTGCTCAACATGCCGGGTAGGTTAGCGCGTGCCGCGCCCCAAAGAAGTGACCGCCTCGGCGCGCCGACACCGTAACGGCCATCTTGACCCCTACTTTGATGTCGCCTCGATCACATCGGGAACATCTGACGGGTATTGGACGTACAACTACCCGCGAGGAGAGGTAAGGTACCGCGCCCGTCCGGGTACATTCTGCCGCGGACGGCAGCACGCGAATTGAACACGGCGACGCCCGGTGGGGACTCCGGGCTCGGAACAGATACGGGAGTGTGACACCGATGGCCACCGACTACGACGCCCCGCGTCGGGACGAGGTCGACGCCGACGGGGCCGACAGCCTCGAGGAGCTCAAGTCACGGCGGACCGACGCACAGTCGGGTGCCGTTGATGTTGACGAAGCCGAGGTCGCCGAGAGCTTCGAGTTGCCGGGGGCAGACCTCGCCGACGAAGAGCTCACGGTGAAGGTCCTGCCCATGCAGGCCGACGAGTTCCGTTGCTCGAAGTGCTTCCTGGTGCATCACCGCAGCCAGCTGGCCTACGAGAAGAACGGCGAGCTCGTCTGCCGGGAGTGCGCGGCCTGACATGACGCCCGAGGAGCCCGGGGTTTCCTCGGGCGACACCCCTGATCCGGTCCAGCCCGAGCTGGACCGGTCCGGGACGGTCGCGGACACCGTGGCGGAACTCACCGGGGACGATCTCGCCCCCGAGGAGCGCCGCCGCCTCCTGCGCCGGCTCGCCGGCCAGACCGCCAGGACGTGGAAGACCGTCTGGCGACCCAAGGAAGCCGTCACCTGGTTGACCAGCACGGCGACCGACATCGCGCCGTACATCACGGTGCGCGATCTGGCGACCCTGCGTCGCCACCACCCCGGCCTGACCGGGGACGCGCTGGCCGAGCGGTTGATCCGCAACGCCGCGCGCACCACGGCCGGGATCGGCGCTGCCGGCGGCGGCATCGCCACCGTCGAGTGGGCGGCCCCGCCGACCCTGCTCACGGCGCCGGTGCTGCTCACGGCCGAGACCCTGGCGGTGGTCGCCGTCGAGCTCAAGCTCATCGGCGAGCTGCACGAGGTCTACAACCAGCCCATTCCGGGTACGGGCACCCAGCGCGCGACCGCCATGCTCGCCTCCTGGGCCGGCCGGCGCGGCGTGAACCCGCTGGCCGGGGTCCGGGGGATGGCGGCGGTGCTCGGCACGGGGGCCCGCAAGGAGCTCCGGGACCGGATCGCCAAGCGGTTCGGCCGCAACCTGACGACGCTGGGCCCGTTCCTGTCCGGGGCGGCCGTCGCCGGCTACCTCAACCGCCGGGCCACCCGCCAGTTGGGCGACGCGATCCGCAAGGACCTGGGCCGCCGGGCGATCGAGGGCTAGGCCGTGCCGCGTGACCCCCGCTAGCGGGCGGCCGTGATGGCCGCGGCCAGGGCCTCGGGGCGGCGGGTGCTGACCACCCAGTACGGCGTGGGGTCGGCCGGGTCGACCAGGGTGACCATGACCGCGCCGCCGATCCAGGGCCGCTGTACGACGAACGCGAGCGGGTGCGCGTGCACGCCGAGGACGTCGCGCCGGGCGGCCGCGTCGAGCGCGGTGACGTCCCCGATGTACTTCACCGGCAGCCGGGCGTCGTCGACCCGCAGCTCGCCGTCGGCCACCGACACCTTCAGCCGGCCCAGCCAGGCCGCGCCGAGGACGGTGAGGGGCAGGACGACCGCGTACGGCAGCCACTCGCGCAGGCCGGGGGCGCCCATGTGCAGCTCCGCCGCGAGAATCGTCGCGAGCCCGAGGGCCCCGACCCATAACCACCAGGGTAGGAAGAGCCGTTCAACGTAGGGGGATCTTGACGCCACCCTGCGAGAGTACTGCGTGCCGAGATGAGGTTTTTTCGTGACCATGGAAGTCCGGTTGAGACGGCTCGACGCCGACCTGCCCGTGCCCGCCTACGCCCACCCGGGCGACGCCGGGGCCGACCTGCTGGCCGCCGAGTCGGTGGAGCTGCCCCCGGGCGGCCGGGCCGTGATCCCCACCGGGATCGCGATCGCGCTGCCCGACGGGTACGTGGGCCTGGTGCACCCGAGGTCCGGGCTCGCCGCGCGGCTGGGGGTCACGGTGGCCAACGCGCCGGGCACCGTCGACGCCGGGTACCGGGGCGAGATCAAGGTCTGCCTGATCAACCACGGTCAGGAGCCGGCGAAGATCGAGCGGGGCGACCGGATCGCCCAGCTGCTGGTCCAGCGGGTCGAGCGGGTCAGTTTCGTGGTCGTGGCCGACCTCGACGACACCGCCCGGGGCGCGGGTGGGCACGGGTCCACCGGCGGGCACGCGGCTCTGGCAGAGTAGAGGCCGGTAACGACCACAGGACGGGAGCATCGATCATGTTCGGACGGCGCGACAAGGACGCGGTGGCGGAGTCGGCGGCGGTGGAGGCCGTGACCCCCGGCACCGGCCCGTACGACGCGGCGCACGCCCCGACCGATGACGGCATCCAGCGTCTCGACCTGGGCAGTCTCCTGCTGCCGGCCCTGCCCGACCTCGAACTGCGGATGCAGGCCAACGACGACGGCTCCATCGCCGCGGTGATCATCGCGAGCCCGGACAGCGCCCTGCAGCTCGGCGTGTTCGCGGCCCCGAGGACCGAGTCGATCTGGGACGAGGTCCGCGCGGACATCGCGGAGTCGGTCGTCGGCGACGGCGGCAAGTCCGAGGAGGTCGACGGCGAGTTCGGCACGGAGCTGATCGCCCGGGTGCCCACCCCCGAGGGGGAGGCGGAGCTGCGGTTCATCGGCGTGGACGGGCCCAAGTGGTTCCTGCGCGGTCTGTTCCAGGGCAAGGCCGTCACCGACGACGCGGCCGCCGAGCCGCTGGTCGAGGCGCTGCGGCACCTGGTCGTGGTCCGCGACCGCGAGGCCCGGCCGGTCCGCGAGCCGCTGCCGCTGCGGCTGCCCAAGGAGTTCGCCGAGCAGGCGGCCCAGCAGCAGGCCGCCCAGCAGACCGCCCCGGCCACCGGGGGCACGGAACGCCGGCCTTCGCCGAACCCGCGGAACGCGTGACTCCGGGTACCCTTGGGGCTCCGGGAGGTGTTACGTAGGTCATGGCGACCAGTGCTCAGGAGTCTGGATTCCGGCGGTTCCTCCGCCGGTTGACGGCGAGCGAGGCAGAGCTCGACGCCGAGGAGTTGCAGCGCGAGTCGACCGAGTCGGGCGCCCACCACGTGGGCGACTGCCGGCGCGGCCAGCTCGTGACGGTCACCGGTCGGCTCAAGACCGTGGTCTACACCCCCCGGACGAACCTGCCGACCCTGGAGGCCGACCTCTACGACGGCACCGACGTGGTCACGCTCGTCTGGCTGGGGCGGCGGCACATCGTCGGCATCGAGCCGGGCCGGCAGCTGGAGGCCCGGGGGCGGATCGCCGTCCGGGACGGACGTAAAGTCATTTACAACCCGTTCTATGAGATTGAGATGTAATGACCGATACGTCTGAGAAGGAAGCCGCCGAGAAGGAGCTCCCGCCCTTCTCCGAGCAGCTCGCCGGCCAGCTCGGCGGCGTCCGTGGTCTCATCGAGTCCGGCATCCCGGTCGTGGTGTTCGTCCTCGGCAACGTGCTGTTCGGCTACTTCAAGACCCCGCACGCGCTGAACTGGGCGATCGGCTCGGCCGTGGCCAGCGCGCTCCTGATCGCCGGCTACCGGTTGTACCGCAAGGAGACCGTCCGGCACGCCGTCAACGGCCTCGTCGGGATCGGGATCGGCGCGTTCCTCGCCTACCGCACCGGGGACGCGAAGAACTTCTACCTCCCCGGCATCATCACCAACGGCGTCTACGCCGCGGCCCTGCTCGGCTCGGTGCTGGTGAACAAACCCATCATCGGGTACCTGTGGTCGGTCGTCGCCAACGGCGGCCGGCAGGACTGGATCGGCCGCCCCGAGCTGACGCGTACCTTCCGCTGGCTCACCTGCTTCTGGGCCGGCATCTTCCTGTTCAAGGGCCTCGTGCAGTACCTGATCTACCTCGACGGCAACGCCACCTACCTCGGCGTGGCCCGGCTCGCGCTCGGCTACCCGCCGTGGCTGCTGGGCCTGGCGATCACCGGCTGGGCGGTCCGGCGGACCACCCGGCGCGCGCAGCCCGACCCCGGCCCGGTGCCGGACCCGGCCTGACCCGGGGGAGCGGCGCGCACGCAAACGACCCGGAGTCGCGGATGGACTCCGGGTCGGTCTTCGTCCGGGGCCGGGTGCCCCCGGTACCCGTCGAAGGGGTCTAGTCGAGGCCCAGGATGACGTGCCGGACCGCGTCCTCGACATCGGCGGTGCACACGAAGACCGCCTCGTCGCCGGCCTCGAGCGGGTCGTCGGGGCTCGGCGCGATCACCCGGCTGCCGCGCACGATCGCCACCAGGGCGCTGTCGTGCGGCAGCGGGATGTCGCGGACCGGCCGGCCGACGTAGGGCGCGTCCGGGGGCAGGGTGATCTCGACGAGGTTGGCCTGGCCCTGGCGGAACGTCATCAGCCGGACCAGCTCGCCGACGGTGACGGCCTCCTCGACGAGGGCGGCCATCATCCGCGGCTTGGACACCGACACGTCGACGCCCCACTGCTCGGTGAACAGCCACTCGTTCTCGGCCCGGTTGACGCGGGCCACCACCCGGGGCACCGCGAACTCGGTCTTCGCCAGCAGCGACACGACCAGGTTCGTCTTGTCGTCGCCGGTGGCCGCGACCACGACATCGCAGCTGGCCAGCTCGGCGTTCTGCAGGCTGGACAGCTCGCAGGCGTCGGCCAGCACCCACTCGGCGTCGGGGACCCGCTCGGGGCGCAGCATGTTGGGCTGCTTGTCGATCAGGAGCACCTGGTGCCCGTTGTCGATCAGCTCCGTGGCGATGGACCGGCCGACGTTGCCCGCTCCGGCGATGGCGATCCGCATCAGTGCGCTCCCTCGGGGGCGGTGCCGGTGATCTTCGAGATGGTGGGGAACATCGTGTCGGTGAGCAGCATGAACACCTGGTCGCCGTCCTGGAGCGTCATCGAGGCGGTCGGCAGGGTGCCGATCCCGAACCGCATGATGTACGCGACCCGGGTGCCCGTCGTCTCCTCCAGCGTCTTCAGCGGCTTGCCGACCCACCCGGCGTGCAGCGGCACCTCGACCATCGCGAGGGTGCTCGTCGGGTCGCGCCACAGTTCGGGGCTGGACTCGGGGACCAGGTGCCGGAGCATCCGGTCGGCCGTCCAGCGCACGGTCGCGACGGTGGGGATGCCGAGCCGCTCGTACACCTCGGCGCGCTTGGAGTCGTAGATCCGGGCGACGACCCGCTGGACGCCGAACGTCTCCCGCGCGACCCGGGCCGAGATGATGTTGGAGTTGTCACCGCTGGAGACGGCGGCGAACGCGTCGGCCCGGTCGATGCCGGCCTGGCGCAGGACCTCCTGGTCGAAGCCCACCCCGGTGACCGTCAGCCCGCCGAACTCGGGGCCCAACCTGCGGAAGGCCTCGGGATTCTGGTCGATGACGGCCACCTCGTGGCCGCGTGTTTCCAGGCTCTGCGCGAGAGTCGATCCGACCCGTCCGCAACCCATGATCACGATGTGCACTCGGGTCCTCCCACGAACACGCCTACTGTCCGGGACGGTACACGATGCCCGTCGTGATGATCGGCCGGTCGGTCCGCACTGGTGGCGGTGTCCACGTACGCTGTCGGGCGTGCCCAGCCCGACTTCGCTCCTGAAACGCCTGCTTGTCGGTCGCCCCGTCAAGTCCGATCACCTCGCGCACAGCCTGTTGCCGAAGCGGATCGCGCTCCCCGTGTTCGCCTCGGACGCGCTGTCGTCGGTGGCGTACGCGCCCGACGAGATCCTGCTGACCCTGTCGATCGCGGGCGCGGCGGCGTTCATCTACTCCCCGTGGGTCGCGCTCGCCGTGGCGCTGGTGATGGTGGTCGTGGTGGCCAGCTACCGGCAGAACGTGCACGCGTACCCGTCGGGCGGCGGCGACTACGAGGTCGCGACGGTGAACCTGGGCCCGAAGGCGGGCCTGGGCGTGGCCAGCGCCCTGCTGGTCGACTACGTGCTGACGGTCGCGGTGTCGGTGTCCTCGGGCGTGAAGAACTTCGGGTCGGCCGTGCCGTGGGTGGCCGAGCACAAGGTGCTGATCGCGGTGGCGGCGGTGGTGATCCTCACCGCGATGAACCTGCGGGGCATCCGCGAGTCGGGCAGCGCGTTCGCGATCCCCACCTACGGGTTCATGATCGTGATCATCGGCATGATCGGCTGGGGCTTCTTCAAGATCTTCGTGCTGGGGGAGCCGATCACGGCGGAGAGCTCCGAGGCGCACGGCGTCAAGGTGCTCGCCGAGCACGACACCATGACGCAGGCCGCGTTCGCGTTCCTGCTGCTGCGGACCTTCTCCTCGGGGTGTACGGCGCTGACCGGCGTCGAGGCCATCTCCAACGGCGTGCCCGCGTTCAAGACGCCGAAGAGCAAGAACGCCGCCACGACCCTGGCGCTGCTCGGCGGCATCTCGATCGCCATGCTGCTCGGCATCGTGGTGCTGGCCCGCAAGATCGGGCTGCAGTACGTGGAGGACCCGGACAAGCAGATCGTGGCCCCGGCGGGGTACGAGCAGAAGACGGTCACCACCCAGATCGCCGACGCGGTGTTCGGTACCGACTCGATCGGGCTGTACATCGTGGCCGCCATGACCGCCCTGATCCTGTTCCTCGCGGCCAACACCGCGTTCAACGGCTTCCCGGTGCTCGGCTCGATCCTCGCCCAGGACCGCTGGCTGCCCCGCCAGCTGCACACCCGGGGCGACCGGCTGGCGTTCTCCAACGGCATCGTGTTCCTGTCGGTGTTCGCGATCGTGCTGATCGTGGCGTTCGAGGCGGAGCCGACCCGGCTGATCCAGCTGTACATCGTGGGCGTGTTCGTGTCCTTCACCCTGTCCCAGACGGGCATGGTCCGGCACTGGAACCGGCTGCTGCGCACCGAACGCGACCCGGTCGGCCGGCGGCGGATGTTCCGGTCCCGCACGATCAACATGATCGGCCTGATGCTGACCGGCGTCGTGCTGGTCATCGTGCTGATCACCAAGTTCCTCGCCGGGGCCTGGATCGCCCTGGCCGCGATGGCCGCGCTCTTCCTGATCATGATGGGTATCCGCCGGCACTACGACCGGGTCGCCGCCGAGCTGGTGCCCACCGAGGAGCACTACACCCTGCCGGCCCGTAACCACGTGGTCGTCCTGGTCAGCAAGGTGCACCTGCCGGCGCTGCGGGCGGTCGCCTACGCGCGGGCGATGCGGCCCGACAGCATCACCGCCGTCACGGTCAACGTGGACGAGAAGGACACCCGGGCGTTGCAGGCCGACTGGGAGGCGCACAACATCCCGGTGCCGCTGACCGTGGTCGACTCGCCGTACCGGGAGATCACCAAGCCGATCGTCGACTATGTGAAGTCGCTGCGCCAGGACGCGCCCCGCGACATCGTGACCGTGTTCATCCCGGAGTACGTGGTCGGCCGGTGGTGGGAGAACCTGCTGCACAACCAGAGCGCCCTGCGGCTCAAGGGCCGGCTGCTGTTCGAGCCGGGCGTCATGGTCACCAGCGTGCCGTGGCAGCTGCACTCCAGCGAGACCAAGAACCTGAACAAGCTCGACCAGCGGCTCGGTGCCGGCGTGGTCCGGGGTCCGCGGAACGAGGGCGAAGAGTGAGCGTCGGCGACCTGGTGGTCCTGGACATCGGGGCCGTCGCGCACGGCGGGCACTGCGTGGCCCGGCTCGACGAGCTCGTGGTCTTCGTCCGGCACTCGCTGCCCGGCGAGCGGGTCCGGGCGAAGATCACCGAGGAACGCAAGGGCTACCTGCGCGCCGATGCCGTCGAGATCCTGGAGGCCTCGCCCGACCGGGTGGAGCCGCCCTGCTTCTATGCCGGCCCGGGCGCGTGCGGCGGCTGCGACTTCCAGCACGCCACCCCGGCCGCGCAGCGCAGGCTCAAGGCCGACGTGGTCCGTGAGCAGCTCACCCGGCTCGGCGGGCTGCCCGACCATCCGGTCGAGGTCGAGGAGCTGCCCGGCGGGCCGCTCGGCTGGCGGACCCGGGTGCAGTACGCGGTGGCCCCCGACGGTCGGCTCGGGTTCCACCCCGCGCGGTCCTCGCGGGTGCTGCCGATCGCGGAGTGCCTGATCGCGGCGCCCGCCGTCCGGGAGTCCGGGGTCACGGAGCGCCGGTGGACCGGGGTGGACGCCGTCGAGGTCGTGGCACCGTCGATCGGGGACGTGTCGATCCTCACCCGGCGCGGCCGGGGCCGGCCCCGGGTGGTCGCCGGGCCCTCGACCGTCCGGGAGCAGGCCGCCGGCCGGACCTGGAAGCTGCCCGCCGAGGCGTTCTGGCAGGTGCACCCGGCCGCCGCGGACACCCTGGTCGCGGCGGTGCTCGACCTGCTCGAGCCCCAGCCCGGCGAGCGGGCCTTCGACCTCTACGGCGGCGCGGGCCTGTTCGCCGCGCCGCTCGCCGAGGCCGTCGGCATCACCGGTTCCGTGGTGCTGGTCGAGGCCGACCCGGCGGGCACGGCCGGCGCGGCGAAGGCCCTGGTCGACCTGCCGCAGGTCAGCGTCGTGACCAACCGGGTCGAGCGGGCCCTGACGGAGCTCGGCGAGGCCGACATCGTGGTGCTCGACCCGCCCCGGGCGGGGGCCGGCGCGGCCGTGATCGAGGAGATCGTGGCCACGGGTGCCCGGGCGGTGGCGTATGTCGCGTGCGACCCGGCGGCGCTGGCCCGGGACGTGAAGACGTTCCGGTCGTTCCGCTGGGAGCTGGCCGGGCTGCGGGCGTTCGACGCGTTCCCGATGACCCATCATGTGGAGTGTGTGGCCCTGTTCGTGCCGTGACCCCGTCGGGTCGGGATCACGACAGATCAACACCTTTCGTCGGGTACGCCGCGCCCGGCGGTCACACCCTGCGTGCCGAGATCCCCAGCAGGTCCGGCAGCGTCGCCAGCCCTCGTTCCGTGAGCCGGGTCGGGGCGAGTCCCGCGTCCAGGAACGCGTTGACCAGGTCCGATACGGGCAGGTGCCGCGCGCCGACCCGGGCCCGGACCCCCTCGCTGGTCCATGCCCGGAAGCTCACGCCCGGGTGGCCGTACAGGGCGCTCGTGATGGTCACCCGCTCCGGGTCGGACCGGTCGGCGAAGGCGCCGACGAAGCACGGGTGGACCCCGACGTGGGCGAGAACACCCCCGGGGCGCAGTACCCGGGCCGCCTCGCGCAGCACCGCCGGGTAGTCGGGGACATCGGTGTGGATCAGGACCGCGGCCACCGCGTCCAGGGACCCCGACGCGACCGGCAGCCGGCCCGCGTCGGCCAGCGCCACCGGCAACCGGTCGACGGCGAACCCCAGTTGACCTGCGGAGATGTCCACCCCGACCGGCGTGCGGCCGGTGGCCCGGAGCGCGGCGGCGTGCACGCCCGTCCCGCAGCCGACCTCCAGGACGGTGCCCCGGCCCCGGCCGAGCAGCTCGGCGAGCACCCGGTCGACCATGGCCGTGTAGGGGGAGTCTGTGACGAACTCGTCGTACCACGCGGCGTGTGGGTCGTATGTGGCGGTCATGCCCCGGGAATGTAGCGGATCCTGTGAAGGATCACAGCTCGACAGGAGTCCGGAGACGCCCGGTCATTAGACTGGCCCGTTATGAGCACCAGTGAAGGCACCGGCATCCTCGCGTCCGTCACCGGCCCGCACGATCTGCGCGGCCTGACCACGGAGCAGCTGGCCGTGCTGGCGACCGAGATCCGCGATTTCCTCGTCGACAAGGTGTCGAGGACGGGTGGGCACCTCGGGCCGAACCTGGGCGTGGTCGAGATGACCATCGCCATGCACCGTGTCTTCGACTCGCCGAAGGACCGGGTCCTGTTCGACACCGGGCACCAGGCGTACGTGCACAAGATCCTCACCGGCCGGCAGGCGGGCTTCGACCAGCTCCGCCAGCGCGGCGGCCTCACCGGCTACCCGTCGCAGGCGGAGAGCGAGCACGACCTCATCGAGAACTCGCACGCCTCCACGGCCCTGTCCTACGCGGACGGGCTGGCCAAGGCCTTCGAGCTGCGCGGCGAGCACGACCGGCACGTCGTCGCGGTCGTCGGGGACGGCGCGCTCACCGGCGGCATGTGCTGGGAGGCGCTGAACAACATCGCCGCCGGCCGGGACCGGTCCGTGGTGATCGTGGTCAACGACAACGGCCGGTCCTACGCGCCGACGATCGGCGGGCTCGCCGACCACCTGGCCACGCTGCGGCTCAACCCGTCGTACGAGAAGGTGCTCGACCTGGTCAAGGACGCCCTGGGCCGTACGCCGCTGGTCGGCGCCCCGCTGTTCGAGGCCCTGCACGCCGTCAAGCGCGGGCTGAAGGACGCCATCGCCCCGCAGGCCATGTTCGAGGACCTCGGCCTGAAGTACTTCGGCCCGGTCGACGGCCACGACCTCGCCGCGATGGAGAAGGCCCTGGAGCGGGCCAAGCGCTTCGGCGGCCCCGTGATCGTGCACGCGGTCACCCGCAAGGGCTACGGCTACCGGCCGGCCGAGGACGACGAGGCCGACATGATGCACGGCCCGGGCGCCTTCGACAAGCTCACCGGCAAGCTCACCGCCGCGCCCAGCCTGAAGTGGACCTCCGTCTTCGGCGACGAGCTGGTCGAGCTGGCCGGCGAGCGCCCCGACATCGTCGGCATCACCGCCGCGATGGCCGAGCCGACGGGGATCGCGAAGCTGATGCGCGCGTACCCGTCCCGCGCCTACGACGTGGGCATCGCCGAGCAGCACGCCGTGACCTCGGCCGCCGGCCTGGCGATGGGCGGCGCGCACCCGGTCGTCGCCGTCTACGCGACGTTCCTCAACCGCGCCTTCGACCAGGTCCTGCTCGACGTGGCGATGCACAAGCTGGGCGTGACGTTCGTCCTCGACCGGGCGGGCATCACCGGCCCCGACGGCCCGAGCCACTACGGCATCTGGGACATGTCCGTCTTCGGGGTGGTGCCGGGCCTGCGCCTGGCCGCGCCGCGCGACGCGCAGACCCTCCGCGAGGAGCTCCGCGAGGCGGTGGCCGTGACCGACGGCCCCACGATCGTGCGCTTCCCGACCGGTACGGTCCCGGCGGCCCTGCCCGCGCTGCGCAGTGTGGGCGGCGTCGACGTGCTCGCCGAGGCTTCGCGCAAGGACGTGCTGCTCGTCGGGGTGGGCTCCTTCGCGCACCTGGCCATGGACGCCGCCACCCGGATCAGCGAGCACGGCTACGGCGTGACCGTGGTCGACCCGCGCTGGGTCCGCCCCGTGCCGGAGGTCCTGGCCGAGCTGGCCGCCGGGCACCGGCTCGTCGTCACCGTCGAGGACGGGGTGCGCACCGGCGGCGTGGGCGAGGCCGTGGCCACCAGCCTGCGCGAGGCCGGGGTGACCGCCCCGGTGCACGTGCTGGGTGTCCCGGCCGACTGGCACCCGCACGGCACCCGCAACGAGATCCTCGCGGACCTGGGCCTCACCGCCCAGGACGTCGCCCGGGACGTGACGGGCTGGCTGTCGGAACTCGACGAGCGCGCCATCCCCGGCGAGCTGAGCAACTTCACCGCCTGACCGGGAGGGGACGACAGCGCGCTGTCGTCCCCTTTCCGTGCGTCCGGGCGGTAGCGGGACGCACGAGCCGAGTGTCCGGTCCCCGTAAGGGTGGCTCCGGGCTCGAAGCAGCAGGTGTCGTATCATGTTGTCCGTCCAGCGCCTGGCCTTGGCTGCCGAGGCGGAACGCCCTGCGGGTCCGCACGGTTCGCGTGTGTGGGCGGGAGGCGCGGCCGCGCTGTTGCGCGTGACAGCGCAGCGATCGGGAGGGGAAGCGCCAGATGGCGACGCTTGCGTCGAGTGTTGATGCCCGGACGGAGTCGACGGACGGGCAGGTCGACAGCGGCGCGCGCCGCCGGCGGCTGTACGACCTCGGTGCGGTCCTGGTCTACGTACTGGGCGCGTTCTACGTGACGTCCCGGCTGTGGCTGGACCTGGACAAGCGGATCCAGGCGAGCAACGAGCAGGACCACGGCTTCTTCCAGTTCGTGCTGACGAACGCCGCGCGGTCCCTCGTACACCTCGAGAATCCGCTCTTCAGCTCGCAGGTCAACGTGCCCGACGGCGTGAACATGATGGCCAACACGTCCATCCTGGGCCTGGCCATCCCGCTGGCCCCGGTCACGCTGCTGTTCGGGGTGAACGTCTCCTACGCGCTGCTCGTCGTGATCGCGCTGTCGGGAACCGCGATCGCCTGGTACTGGCTGTTCTCCCGGCACCTCGTCACCTCGCGGGCCGCGGCCTTCATCGCCGCCCTGTTCTGCGGGTTCGCCCCGGCCTTCGTGTCCCAGGCCAACGGGCACCCGAACATCGCGGGCCAGTTCATGGTCCCGATCATCCTGTACTGGGTGGCGAAGCTCCGGACCTCCGAGCGCCCGGTGCGCACCGGGATCGTGCTGGGCCTGCTGATCACCTACCAGGCGTTCATCAACGAAGAGGTGCTCCTCTTCATCGCGATGTGCGGCCTGATCATGACCCTGGTCTACGGGGTCTCGCACCGGGCCGAGTTCCGTGCCGCGTTCAGGCGCGCCGCCACCGGGCTGGGCGTCGCGGCGGGCCTCGCGCTCGTGCTGCTCGCGTACCCCCTGTGGTTCCAGTTCTTCGGCCCCCAGCACTACGGCGCGGTGCCGGCCCTCTCGGTGACCTACTACAGCGACCTGGGCTCCTACTTCGCCTACGCGTCCGAGTCGCTCGCCGGCGCGCCGTTCCGGGACCGGGGCCTGCACGCGCACCAGGCCGAGGAGAACGCCTACTTCGGCTGGCCGCTGATCCTGCTGTGCCTGGCCACCCTGGTGCTGCTCTGGCGCAACACGATGGTCCGGATCGCCGCCGCCGTCGCGGTGGTCTTCGGCTCGTTGTCCCTCGGCCCCGTGATCAAGATCTACGGGTACAACACGGGCCTGCACAGCCCGTTCAGCCTGATCAACGAGATCCCGGTGCTCGAGTCGGTGGTGCCCGTCCGGTTCGCGGTCATGGTGACCCCGGCGCTCGGGGTGCTGCTCGCGATCGCGTTGGACAAGGTGATCACCGCGCCCCGGCTGGCCGGCACGCCGCGCCTGCTCTGGTACGCGGGCTTCGCCGCCGCGCTGCTGCCGATCATGCCGACCCCGCTGCCCGCCCGGGAGGTCCCGCCCGCCCCGGCGTTCGTGACCCAGGGGCTGTGGAAGCAGTACGTCGGGCCCGGAGACAGCATCGTGACCGTGCCGCTGGGCAACATCGGCAACCTCCAGGCCCAGCGCTGGTCCGCCCAGGTGAACCTCGACATGCCCGTCGCGGGCGGCTACTTCCTCGGCCCCGCGCAGAGCGACGACCCCCGGGCCCGCGCGCTGTACGGCCAGCCGTCCCGGCCCACCTCGGACCTCCTGAACACCGCGTCGATAACGGGCAAGGCCCCGGTGATCACCGACCAGAACCGGCGCGACGCCGTCACCGACCTCAAGCACTGGCACGCCGGCGCCGTCATCCTCGGCCCCGTCAAGAACAAGGACATCCTGCTGCCCATCGTGCGGGAACTGCTCGGAGAGCCGCAGTTCATCGGCGGCGTGTGGGTGTGGGACGTACGGTCAATGGTCAAGGGCTGAGGGCGGTCATGGCAGTGAAGGCAGTCGCCACGACGGACGACACCGTGGCGCCGGAGTCGCGGGCGCGGGGGATCAGCGGGCTGCGCGGGTGGCTGGCCCGGCACCGGTTCGGGCTCCTCGCGAGCCTGCTGTACACCCTCGGCGGGATCTGGGTCTACGCCCGGCTGTGGGTGAACCCGCAGGTCCGGCTCGTCGGCGACGGCCAGGACCACCAGCTGTTCATCTGGATGCTGGGACACGCGGCCCGTGCGGTCACGCACCTGGAGAACCCGCTGTTCAGCACCCGGCTCAACGCCCCCGAGGGCGTCAGCATGATGGCGAACACCTCGGTGCTCGGCCTCGGCATCCCGATGACCCCGATCACGCTGCTGTTCGGCGCGACGGTCAGCTTCGGGGTGCTCGGCGTGCTGTCCCTGGCCGGCACCGCCGCCGCCTGGTACTACGTGTTCTCCCGGCACCTGGTGTCGTCGAAGGTCGCGGCGGCCGTGGCGGGCGCGCTGTGCGGGTTCTCGCCCGGCCAGATCTCGCACTCCCCGGGCCACCTGCACATCATCGCCCAGTTCGTGCTGCCGTTCATCGTGCTGTACGTGCTCCGGCTGGCGAAACCCGGCGCGCGGACCGTGCGCGACGGGGTGATCCTCGGGCTGCTCATCACGTACCAGGTGTTCGTCAGCGAGGAGATGCTGCTCCTCACGGCCATCGGCTGCGCCGGACTCGCCGCCGTGTACTCGGTCCTCCAGCGCAAGGACGCGCGCGCCGCGTTCATGCCCATGCTGCGCGGGCTGACCGTGGCCGGGCTGGTGTCGCTGGCGTTCCTCGCGTACCCGCTGTGGCTGCAGTTCTTCGGCCGGCAGTACTCCCGTGGCCTGCCCTTCAACGCCGTCAACTACATCTCCAACGCGCTGGCCTACTTCACCTACCCCGGCCAGTCCGTCGCGGGCGACCAGCTCCAGGCCGTGCGCCTCGCCTCGAACTACGGCGAGCAGAACTCGTTCTTCGGCTGGCCGCTGATGTTCCTGACGTTCGCGATCGTGATCTGGCTGTGGAAGAAGAACCCGACCGTCCGGCTGCTCGCGGTGACCGCCGTCGGCTTCGTGCTGCTGTCGCTCGGCAAGCAGGTCGTGATCGGCTCGCACGGCACCGGCATCCCGATGCCCTTCCGGGTGCTGCAGCACGTGCCGGTCCTCGACATGGCCCTGCCGACCCGGTTCTCGCTGATCGTCGTCCCGCTGATCGCGGCGCTGCTCGCCATCGCCGGCGACAAGCTCGTCGCGGCGCGGGACGGCGGGCTGCCGGTCCGCTGGCTGTGGGGGACCGCGCTCGCGATGGCGCTGATCCCGATCGCGCCGATCCCGCTGCCCGGGTTCGACCCGAAGCCGGTCCCGGAGTTCATCACCTCGGGCCAGTGGCGTGAGTACGTGCCGGAGGGCCGGACCCTGGTGCCCGTGCCGCTGCCGCGCAACGACGCGATGGACGGCATGCGCTGGGCCGCCGCCGAGAACGTGGCCTTCGCGGTGCCCCGGGGCTTCTCGATCGTCCCGGACGGCACCGAGAAGCGCTCCGGCGTGTTCGACGCCCGGAACCGGCACACCTCCGACCTGCTCCGCACCGTGGCCAGCACCGGCACCTCCGCCGTCGTGACCGACCTGGACAAGAAGGAAGCGGTCAACGACCTGCGGTACTGGAAGGGCTCCGTCGTCGTCCTCGGTGAGCACAAGCACCAGGCGGCGCTGAAGACCACCCTCGACGCGCTCCTCGGCCCGGGCCAGCTGATCGGTGGCGCCTGGGTCTGGGACGTCCGGACACTGGTGGGCTGAGGACGTGACAGTGGACAGCGTCGACGCGGGAGCGCCGACCACGCCCGACGGCCCGGCCCCCGTGCCGCCGCCGGTCCGGGAGAGCCTCGCCCAGCGGTGCGTGGACCGGCTCGGTACGCTGCCGACCCCGCTCGTGGCGGCGGTCGCGTACCTGGTGGGCGCGGTGTGGATCATGTCGCGCCTGTTCACCGGTACCCAGCGGATCTCGGGCGTCGCGGGCCGCGAGCAGGCCTACGGCGAGTGGATGATGCTGCACGGCGCGCGGATCCTCACCGAGGGGGTGTCGCCGTGGACGGAGTCGCAGGTGGCGTTCCCCCAGGTCGTCAACACCTTCAGTGACCAGGGCATCCTCGGGCTCTCGGTGCCGTTGGCCCCGCTGACCCTGCTGCTCGGACCGAACCGGGCGTTCGTCCTCACCGCGGTCCTCGTCCTGGCGGCCTCCGCCTTCGCCTGGTACTGGGTGCTGTCCCGGCACGTCGTGACCAGCCGGCTCGCGGCCGTTCTCGGCGGCGCGCTGGGCGGCTTCGCCCCGGGCGTCGTCGCGCACGCGCAGGGCGACCTCGGGTTCGCGGCCCAGTTCCTGGTGCCGTTCATCATCTGGCGGGTGCTGAAGCTCCGCGAGGGGCGTGCCCTGCGCGACGGCGCGATCCTCGGGCTGCTGTGCGTCTGGCAGGGCTTCATCGAACCCGAGATGCTCATCCTGCTCTCGGTCGGGTTCGTCCTCTTCTTCGCGGCGTACGCCACCCAGCGGTTCTCCGAGGTGCGCGCGTACGCGCCGGCCGTCCTGCGCGGGCTGGCCGTCGCGGCCGTCATCACGCTGGTCGCGCTCGCGTACCCGCTGTGGACGCAGTACTTCGGGCCGCACCGGGACCACCCGTCCCGCGCGCTGCGCACCATGGGCGCGGACCTGGTGTCGTTCGTCCGGTTCGCCACCCCGTCGCTGGCCACCCACCCGGTCGGCCGGGTGCACTACGCCCAGTCCGGCATCGAGCAGAACACGTTCTGGGGCTGGCCGCTGCTGACGCTCCTCGTCGCAGCGGCGTGGTGGCTGAAGACCCCGCTGTCGCGGACGATCGCCCTGACCAGCGGCGTGCTGTGCCTGCTGGCCTGCGGCGCGACGTTCACGATCAAGACCTCCTCCACCGGGGTACCGGGACCGTGGCGGCTGCTCGCCGACCTCCCCGTGCTGCGCGGCGTCGCCCCCGGGCACCTCGCGCTCATGGTCGTCCCGCTGATCGCGGTCCTGTTCGCGGTGGCCGCCCAGCGCGCCGCCGAGGAGGTCGCGCTGCTGCGGGCGGAGCGACCGGGCACCCGGATGGCGTTCCTCTGGTACGGGCTGGTGGCCGCCGCGCTGCTGCCCGCCGCGCCCGCCCCGGTCCGGGTCGCCGACATCCACGTGCCGGAGTTCGTCTCGGCGGGCACCTGGCGCACGTACGTGCCGGCGGGCAGCAGGCTGGCCATCGTGCCGACCACCGGCTCGTCCGACCCGACCGAGCTGCGCTGGGCGCTGGCCACCGACCTGGAGCTGAAGGTCACGGACGCGCACCTCGCGCCCACCCTGGACCGGGCGCGGATGGCCACCCTGCGCGGGGCGCGGGTCGCCGAGGCGGACAAGGCCGCCGCCCTCAAGGCCCTCGCCGACGGCCGCGCCTCGGTGCTGGTCATGCACGCCGAGCGGGTCATGCCGGAGGGCAAGAACGAGGAGACGCTGTGGCGGATGACCACGGCACTGGTCGGCACCGAACCCGTCTGGGTCAGCGGTGTGTGGGTGTGGGATCTACGGACGGTGAATTAGGGTGAAGGTTCGAGACGTGCCGTCCACCGAGAACCCCACCGAGGACACCGCTCCGGCGTCGACGGGCAAGCGCCCGCGCCGGATCCGGTACGACCTCGGGGTGCTGTTCGTCTACCTGCTCGGCGCGCTCGGGCTCACCGCCCGGCTGTGGATCGACCTGGACAACCGGGTGCTGGCGAGCTTCCCGCCGGACCAGTACCTGTTCGAGTTCTTCCTGTCGCACTCCGCCCGGGTCGTGACCCACCTCGAGAACCCGCTGTTCACGAACCAGCTGAACTTCCCGGACGGCGTGAACGTCATGGCCAACACGGCCACGTTCGCGATCACGATCCCGCTGATCCCGGTGACCCTGGCGTTCGGGCCGCACGTGTCGTTCGCGGTGATGGTGACGCTCGCGCCGTTCCTGACGGCCTTCGGCTGGTACCTGCTGTTCTCCCGCAAGCTCGTCGAGTCCCGGCTCGCGGCGGCGGTCGGCGGCGCGTTCTGCGGGTTCGCCCCGGGGATCGTCGCCCAGGACAACGTGCACCCGAACCTGGCCATGCACTTCGTGGTCCCGTTCATCATCTGGCAGGTGCTCCGGCTCCGCGAGGGCGCGAACCCCGTGCGCACCGGCCTGCTGCTCAGCGCGCTGATCGTCTACCAGTTCTTCATCAACGAGGAGATCCTGCTGTTCACGGCGCTCGGCCTCCTGGGCTTCACCGGGATCTGGGCGCTGTACAACAAGGCCGAGGCGAAGCGGGTCCTCAAGCGCTTCATCGGCGGGCTCGCGGTGGCCGCCGTGGTCTCGTTCGCGCTGCTGGCGTACCCGATGTGGTTCCAGTTCTTCGGACCGCAGCACTACCACGGCTTCGGCGACTTCGTGCACCTGTTCGGCGCGGACGTGTACTCGTTCACCGCGTTCCCCACCCACTCGCTGGGCGGCAGCCCCGACAGCGTCCTGCTCGCCAACAACGTGGTCGAGGAGACGACGTTCTTCGGCTGGCCGCTCATGGTGATGTCCGTCGTGTGGGCGGCGATGCTCTGGCGGCGTACCGACGTGAAGGCCGCGACCATCACGGCGGCGGCGTTCGCCGTGGCGTCGCTCGGCAGCCACCTGCACATCGGCGGCCAGCTGACCAAGATCCCCGCCCCGTGGTACCTGTTCGCGAAGCTCCCGCTCCTCGACTCGGTGATCGCCAGCCGGCTGACCCTGGTCATGATCCCCTGGTTCGGCATGCTGATCGCCCTGGTCCTCGCCCGGATCCTGCGCGCGGACAACACCGTCGGCGCGGCGTCCCGGATGCGGATCTTCATGCTGGCGGGCGTCGCCGTCGCGCTGATCCCGCTGATCCCCACCCCGCTGGGCGCCGTGCACCGGCCGCCGGTGCCGAGCTTCATCACCTCGGGGGAGTGGAAGACCTACGTGGACGACGAGCACTCGCTGGTCCTGCTGCCGGTGCCGTACGCCTCCGTCGGGATCGCGGCCGTGCAGTGGAACGCCGCCGCGCGCGCCGAGTTCGCCATCACCGGCGGCTACTTCCTGGTGCCCAACCCCGACACCCCCGACGACGAGGGCATGTTCGGCCCGCCGCTGCGGCCCACGTCGAAGATCTTCTACAAGATGGCCACCGACGGGAAGACCACGGTCATCACCGACAAGGAACGGGCCGACGCGATCGTGGACCTGAAGTTCTGGAAGGCCGGGGCCGTCGTGCTCAGCCCGAACGAGAAGAAGGCGGCGCAGTACAAGGCGACGATGGTCGACCTGCTGGGCGTGGAACCGGAGTGGAAGGGCGGGGTCTGGCTGTGGGACGTCCGGGAACTGACCCGTTGACCAGGCCGGCGGCCGAACCCGACGCGCCGGAGGCCCCCGCGTCGGGGCCCACCCGGGCCTGGCGGTTCGCCCGGGGCGCCGTGCCGCACCTGAGCTACCTGGCGATCGCGCTCTACGTCACCGCCCGGATGTGGGTGCACCGCGACGTGCGGCTGTCCGCCGTGAACCCCACCGACCACGAGCAGTTCCTCTGGTTCCTCGGGCACGCCGCCCGGGTGGTCAGCCACGGGGAGAACCCGTTCGTCACCGACCGGCTCAACGTGCCGGACCAGGCCAACATGATGGCGAACACCAGCGTGCTGGGCCTGGGCGTGCCGCTGTCGCCGATCAGCCTGGTCTTCGGGGTGCAGACCACGTTCGTCGTGGCGCTCACCCTGACCCTGGCCGGGACCGCCTCCGCCTGGTACTGGCTGTTCAGCCGGCACGTGGTGGAGTCCAAGCTCGCCGCGTACGTCGCCGCCGGGTTCCTCGGCTTCGCCCCCGGAATGGTCGCCCAGGCCGCCGGCCACCCGAACCTGACCGCCCAGTTCCTGGTACCCCTCATCGTCTGGCGGGTCGTCAAGCTCCGCGAGGGCCGGCCGGTCCGCAACGGGATCATCCTCGGCCTGCTCATCGTCTACCAGGTCTTCCTCAACGAGGAGGTCCTGTTCATGGTGGCCATGGGCTGCGGCATCTTCGTCGCGGTGTACGCGCTCCAGCGCCGCCAGGAGGTCCGCGCCCAGGTCAAGCCGTTCGTCCAGGGGCTGTCGGTCGCGGCCGGCTTCTCGTTCGTGCTCCTCGCGTACCCGCTGTGGACGCAGTTCTTCGGGCCCGCGCACTACCGGGGGCTGCCGGAGGGCCTGGACAAGTACTCCACCGACGTGGCCTCCTTCACCGGGTTCGCCCGCCGCTCGCTGGCCGGCAGCGACGCCGCCGCCGACAAGCTGACCCTCAGCGCCAACGAGGAGAACGCGTTCTTCGGCTGGCCGCTGGTGCTGTTCGTCCTCTGCGCGCTCGCCGTGTACTGGCGGCGCCCGATGGTGCGCTCGCTCCTCGTCGTCGGCCTGTTCTTCGCCGGGCTGTCCCTGGGCAAGACCGTCGTCTTCAACGGCGAACTGACCGGCATCCCGGGGCCGATCCGGCTGCTCCAGCACGTGCCGCCGTTCGACCTGGCCACGGCCACCCGGTACACCCTGATGGTCATTCCGGTCGTCGGGGTGCTGCTCGCGCTCGGCTGCGACGGGCTGGCCCGGTGGGCCGGGACCGAGAGGTGGCGCTGGGCGGTGGCCTCCCTGCTCGTCGCCGGGGTGCTGCTGCCGATCGCGCCGACCCCGCTGACCGTGCGGGACCGGCCGATCCCGGCGTTCGTGACCAGCGGGGCCTGGAAGGCCTACGTGGACGACGACCACACCCTGGTGTCCGTCCCGGTGCCGCGCAACGACCGGATGACGGGCATGCGCTGGTCCGGGGTGACCAACCTGGGCTTCAAGGTGCCGCGCGGCTACTTCATCGGCCCGACCGGCCCGGACGACCCCACGGCCACCTGGGACCCGGCGCCGCGGCCCACGTCCTCGATGCTCCGCGACGTCGCGGCCGGCGGGAAGGTGCCCACGGTCACCGACGCCGACCGGGCGAACGCGGTCGCGGACCTGCGGTACTGGAAGGGCGCCGTGGTGGTCCTCGCCGCCACCGAGCACAACGCCCAGCCCCTGCTCCAGACCGTCACCGCCCTGCTCGGCGCGCCCACCTGGGACGAGGCCGGCGGAGTGTGGCTGTGGGACGTGCGGAACCTGCACTAGTCTCGGTGGGCTGACGAAGGGGCGTGTCCATGCGGGTACTCGTGGTCGAGGACGAACGGCACCTCGCCGACGCCATCGCACGTGGTCTGCGCCGGCAGGGCATGGCCGTCGACGTCGCCTACGACGGCAAGGACGGCCACTTCCAGGCCATGACCACCCGGTACGACGTGTGCGTCCTCGACCGGGACCTGCCCGGAATGTCCGGGGACGACCTGTGCGCCGACCTGATCGCGTCCGGCGCGCTGACCCGGGTGCTGATGCTGACCGCCAGCGGCAGCGTCGCCGACCGGATCGAGGGCCTCGAACTCGGCGCCGACGACTACCTCGGCAAGCCGTTCGACTTCGACGAGCTGGTGGCCCGGATCCGGGCGCTCGGCCGGCGCGCCACCCCGGCCGCCCCGCCCGTCCTGCGCGCCGGGGACGTGACCCTCGACCCCGCCCGGATGCACGCCGACCGGGCCGGCCGGCCGCTGGAGCTGACCCGCAAGGAGTTCGGGCTGCTCAGCGTGCTGATCAAGGCCGGCGGTGCGGTGGTGTCCAGCGAGGAGCTGCTGGAGCGGGTCTGGGACGCCAACGCCGACCCGTTCACCACGACCGTGCGGGTCACGATGATGACGTTGCGGAAGAAGCTGGGTGAGCCGGCGCTGATCGAGACGGTGGTCGGCGCCGGGTACCGGATCGCGGCGTGAGGCCGGGGGACGGCCGGGGCCGGCGGCCCTGGCACGGCCCGGGCGTGCGGCCCGGGCGCGCGGCCGGAGGGCCGGCGTGAACTCGCCCCGGCCGACCCTGCGCCGCCGGATCACCCTCCTCAACGGCGTACTGCTGATCGCCTCCGGCACCGGCGTCCTCCTCGTCATCTGGCTGATGGTCCAGGCGGGCGCCTCCTCGACCGAGGCGCTGGTCGCCGGGCTGGCCGCCCTGGCCGTCCTGAGCACCCTCGGCGTCATCGGCGGGTACTGGATCACCGCCCGGGCCCTGCGCCCCCTGCAGCAGGTCACCACCACGGCCCGCCGGCTGTCCACGGAGACCCTCGACCAGCGGCTGCGGTACTCGGGGCCCGACGACGAGATCGCCGAGCTGGCCGCCACGTTCGACGCGATGCTCGACCGGCTGGCCGGGGCGTTCGACAGCCAGAAGCGGTTCGTGGCCAACGCTTCGCACGAGCTGCGCACCCCGCTCGCCGTGATGCGCACCGAGGTCGACGTGACGCTGACCGACCCGGAGGCGGACCTCGCCGAGTACCAGCGGATGGCCCGGGTGCTGCGGGACGCCTCCGTGCGCGCCAACAGCCTCGTGGACGCGCTGCTGCTCCTGGCCCGGACCGAGGCCCAGGCCGGCCGCAGGCTCGCCCGCAAGGCCCCCGTGGACCTCGCCGTGGCGTGCAGCACCGCCCTGTCGCCGGTGGGGCGCGACGTGGCCCGGATGGGCATCGTGGTGAACACCGACCTGCGGCCCGCGCCCGTCGTCGGCGACCCGAGCCTGCTGGACCGGCTCGCCGGCAACCTGGTGGAGAACGCCGTCCGGTACAACGAGCCCAACGGGCACCTGTGGGTCAACACCGGCATGACCGCCGAGCAGGCGTGGCTGGTGGTGGCCAACACGGGGGCCGAGCTGGACCCGTCGGAGGTGCCGGCCCTGTTCGAGCCGTTCCGGCGCGGCGGACTGGAACGGACCGGGTCCCGGGGCGCCGGACTGGGCCTGTCGATCGTGCGGGCGGTGTGCGACGCGCACGGCGGGAGCGTGCGGGCGGCGGCGCGGGCCGGCGGCGGGCTGGAGGTCACCGTGCTCCTCCCGGCGGCGGCGACCACGCCGGTCAACCGGGGCGCGGCGAGCGTGCCCCAGCGCCTCTGACGGGCGCACCGGGGGCAGCCGCGGGCCGATCTGACGGGCGTACCGGGGGCAGCCGCGGGCCGAGTCGTGCGGCGGATGGCGAGGTCGGGCGGCGCGGACGCGTACCCGGAAAAGGGTATTCCGGTTGCGGGGTTCCGACCTTGGTCACAGACTGGCCGCGACACATCCTTTTTGCGAACGGAGTTCCACCTGTGGTTTCCGCGTTGGCCCACATCACGATCGACAGTGCCGACCCCTATGAGCTGGGTACGTTCTGGAGCCAGGTCCTCGGCCTGCCCCTCGACGACGACCAGCCCGGTGACCCGGAGGCCGTGATCCGGCTCGACGAGCACCGGATGATCCTGTTCGTCACCGTGCCCGAGGCCAAGTCGATCAAGAACCGGATCCACTTCGACATCCAGCCCACCGACCGGACCCGGGACGAGGAGGTCGTCCGGCTGCTCGGCCTCGGCGCGACGCAGGTCAATGACTGCCGCCGCCCGGACGGCTCCGGCTGGGTGGTCGTGGCCGACCCCGAGGGCAACGAGTTCTGCGTCGAGCGCAGCCAGGCCGAGAAGGCCTGACCAGGTATTTCACACTCGGCCGGGCTGCCGGGGCGTGGGCGGGAAACGCTCGGTAGGCTTTCGCCATGACTGCTGAAACGACGCAAACCCGATACGTCCGTATTCCGGCCGAGATCGTGGTCGAGGTAACCGACGAGGCCGCCGTTCGGGCCGCCGCCCGGGCTGCGGTGGACGCCGCCGAGGACATGCCGGCCGACGAGCGGGCCGAGGCCCTGGAGCGGATCGCCGACGAGGACATCGCCGACGCGGTGGCCCTGGTCGTCAACCTGGAGGGCCTGCTCGAAGGGGTCTCCGGGCTGGAGATCGTCGAGGCGACCTGGTCCGCGGAAGAGGACGACGAGTACGAGCCGTTCGACGACGAGGACGACGAGTAGAGAAGGCATGAAAAGGGGCGGCTCCTCCGGGAGCCGCCCCTTTCGCGTCAGAGGGCCGCCGGTCTGCCGGGACCGGGCACCTCCCCGACGCTCGCTACAGCTTGCCGACGCTCCGCAGGTACGGGGTGATCCCGCCCAGGTGGAACGGCCACCCCGCGCCCAGGATCATGCACAGGTCGATGTCCTTGGCGTCCGCCACGACACCCTCCTCCAGCATCAGCCGGATCTCCTCGGCGACGGCCGTCAGAGCGCGCTCCTTCAGCTCCTCGCCGGTCGGGCCGCCCTCGCGGGGGCCGTAGATCTCGACGACCCGGGGGTCCAGCTCGCCGTCGGCCGTGTGGAAGCTGGTCAGGCCGGCCGCCACGAGCTTGCCGAGCTTCTCCGAGACGGCGAACCGGTCCGGGAACGCCTCGTGCAGGGTCTCCGCCACGTGCAGCGCGACGGCCGGGCCGACGAGCCCGACCAGGGTCAGCGGGCGCATCGGCATGCCGAGGGAGTCCACCGCCCGGTCGGCGACCGTGAAGTCGGTACCCTCCTCGACCGCGCCGAGGATCTCGCCGAGGAACCGGGTCAGCAGCCGGTTGACCACGAACGCCGGCCGGTCGGCGACCAGCACGCACGACTTGCGCAGCGCCTTGCCCACCCCGAACGCGGTGGCCAGCGTCTCCTCGTCGGTCTTCTCGGCCCGGACGATCTCCAGCAGCGGCATGGCCGCGACCGGGTTGAAGAAGTGCAGGCCGACGACCCGCTCCGGGTGCGCGAGGTCCGCGGCCATCTCCGTGATCGACAGCGAGGACGTGTTCGTGGCGAGCACGCACGACTCGCTCACCACGGCCTCGACCTCGGCGAACACCTGCTTCTTCACGGCCAGGTTCTCGAACACGGCCTCGATCACCAGGTCGGCGTCCGCGAACGCCTCCTTGGTCACCGAGCCGCTGACCAGGCCGCGCAGCTTGGCGGCCTTGCCCGGCAGCATCTTCTTCTTCGCGACCAGCTTGTCGATCTCGGCGTTGACGTACGCCACGCCCTTGTCGACCCGCTCCTGGTCGAGGTCGGTCAGCACGACCGGCACCTCGAGGCGGTTGGCGAACAGCAGCGCGAGCTGGCTGGCCATCAGACCGGCGCCCACGACGCCGACCTTGTTCACGTCGCGGCCGTCGTCCGGGTCGGGCGCGCCGGCCGGGCGCTTGGCGCGCCGCTGGACCAGGTCGAACGAGTACAGGCCGGCCCGCAGCTCCGGCGAGAAGATCATGTCGGCCAGGGCCTCGTCCTCGGCCGCCGTGCCGTCCTCGAAGCTCGCCGTGCGGGCCAGCTCCATCAGCTCCAGCGCCCGGTAGGGGGCCGGGGCCGCGCCGTGCAGCTTCTCGTCGAGCAGCTTCTTCGCGTACCCGATCACGGCGGACCACGCGGGGCCCCGGTCGATCTCGGCCCGCTCCACCTCGGTCGTGCCGGCGACCACGGCCGCCGCCCAGCCCAGGGACCGCTCCAGGAAGTCCGCCGGCTCGAACAGGGTGTCGGCGATGCCCAGCTTGAGGGCGTCGGCCGGCTTGAGCATCCGGTTCTGGCTGAGCGGGTTCTCGATGATGACCTTGGCCGCGTTGGCCGGGCCGATCAGGTTCGGGAGCAGCTGGGTGCCGCCCCAGCCCGGGACCAGGCCCAGGAAGCACTCCGGCAGGGCCAGGGCCGCGGCCCCGGTCGAGATGGCCCGGTAGTGGCAGTGCAGGGAGAGTTCGAGGCCGCCGCCCATGGCCGCGCCGTTGACGAACGCGAAGGTGGGGACCGTCGAGTTCTTGAACTTCGCGAAAACGGCGTGGCCGAGCCGGCCGATCTCCAGCGCCTGCTCGCGGCTCGTCACCTGCGGGATGCCGGTGATGTCCGCGCCGACGGAGAAGATGTACGGCTTGCCGGTGACGGCGATGAACGCCGGGTTCTCGGCGACCGCCGCGTCGAAGGCCTCCGACAGCGACGCCAGACCCTCGGGGCCGAACGTGTTCGGCTTCTTGTAGTCCAAGCCGTTGTCGAGCGTGATCAGGGCGGCCTTGCCGGCCTGACCGGGGACGGAAACGAAGCGCAGCAGCGCCTTCGTCACAACTTCGCTCACTTGTTTCCCTCCCAGTGCGGGTTCTCCCAGATCACAGCCGCGCCCATGCCGATCCCGATACACATCGCGTTCATGCCGTACCGCACGTCGGGGCGCTCGGCGAACTGCCGGGCCAGCTGGGTCATCAGCCGGATCCCGGAACTCGCCAGCGGGTGCCCGATCGCGATCGCGCCGCCCCACGGGTTGACCCGCGGGTCGTCGTCGGCGATCCCGAAGTGGTCGAGGAACGCCAGCACCTGCACGGCGAACGCCTCGTTCAGCTCGAACAGGCCGATGTCGGCGATCGTCAGGCCGGCCTTCTTCAGCGCCTTCTCGGCGGCCGGCACCGGGCCGTAGCCCATGATCTCCGGCTCGACGCCGACGTAGGCGTACCCGACGAGGCGCATCGCGACGGGCAGGCCCAGCTCGCGGGCGGTCTCCTCGTCGGCGATGATCGCGGCCGTCGCGCCGTCGTTGATGCCCGCGGCGTTGCCGGCGGACACCTTGCCGTGCGGCCGGAACGGGGTCCGCAGGGTCGCCAGCTTCGCCATGGAGGTGCTCCGGGGAGCCTCGTCCACGGTCGCCAGGCCCCAGCCGCCCTCGTCGTCGCGGGTGGCCATGCTGACCAGGTCGGGCTGGAGCTTGCCGTCGGCGTACGCCTTGGCGACCTTCTCCTGGCTGGCCAGCGCGAACGCGTCGCAGCGCTCCTTGGTCACGCCCGGCACCCGGTCGTGCAGGTTCTCGGCGGTCGCGCCCATCACCAGGGCGGACGGGTCGACGAGCTTCTCGGCGAGGATCCGCGGGTTCGGGTCGACGCCCTCACCCATGGGGTGCCGGCCCATGTGCTCGACGCCGCCGGCGATGGCGATGTCGTACGAGCCCATGGCGATGCCACCGGCGACCGAGGTCACGGCGGTCATGGCGCCGGCGCACATCCGGTCGAGGGAGAAGCCGGGCACGGTCTTGGGCAGCCCCGACAGCAGGGCGGCCGTCCGGCCGAGGGTCAGGCCCTGGTCGCCGATCTGGGTGGTCGCGGCGATGGCGACCTCCTCGACCCGCTCCGGGGGCAGCTCGGGATTGCGGTGCAACAGTTCGCGGATGCAGCGGATGACCAGGTCATCGGCGCGGGTCTCCGCGTACATCCCACCGGCTTTGCCGAAAGGGGTACGGACACCGTCGACGAAGACGACATCCCGGACAGAACGGGGCACGCGAGCCTCCTTGGATCGGCCTACGCGCCCTATGCTACCCGCCAGTAACCTGACTTGTCCCGGGGGTCTTCGTCACTCCCCGGGACCCCGGCGCGCGGCACCCCCGGCGCCCCGGGCGGCGATCGGCCCAGGTTCCGGGGGTGGTCGGGCCGGGCCCCGGGCGGTGCTCGGCCCGGGCCCCGGGCGGTGCTCGCCGGGGCCCCGGGCGGTGCTCGCCGGGGCCTCGGGCGGTGCTCGCCCGGGCCCCGGGTGTCACTCCGGCTCCGGTCCACCCTCCGGCGCGCCCGGCTCCGACAAGGCCCCCAGCAGCGCCGACGCGGTGATCGAGATCTGCCACTCCCGGGCACCGTGCCGGCGCAGGAACCCGGCGACGTCCCCGTCCTCCGGCGGCGCCCAGCACAGCCGCCGCACGGTGTCCGGGGTCAGCAGGTTCTCCTGCGGCAGCCCGAACTCCGTCGCCAGCGCCGTCACCGCCTCCCGGGACCGGGCCAGCCGCGCCGCCGCCTCCGGCTCCTTCTCCGCCCACCGGTGCGGGGGCGGCGGGGCGTCGCTCGGCGCCGAGGACGTCGGCAGCTCCTTCTCCGACAGCGCCCGGACCTCGGCGAGGGCGTCCAGCCACAGCTTCGACAGCCGCCGCGTCGACCGGCCGCCGAACATCGGCAGCACGAACAGCTCCGCCTCGTCCTTCGGGTCGGCCTGGGCCGCCGCCACGATCGCGGTGTCCGGCAGGATCCGGCCCGGGGCGGTGTCCCGCTTCGAGGCCAGGCCGTCGCGCACCGTCCACAGTGCGCGCACCCGGGCCAGGGCGCGCGAGCCGCGCACCTTGTGCATGCCGGACGTGCGCCGCCACGGGTCGACCCGGGGAGCCGGCGGCGCGGCGTTGACCAGCGCGGCGAACTCCTCCTCGGCCCAGCCGAGCTTGCCCTGCCGCTCCAGTTCCGTGCCGAGGGCGTAGCGCAGTTCGATCAGCAGTTCCACGTCCAGGGCGGCGTAGGTCAGCCAGGACTCCGGCAGGGGCCGGCTGCTCCAGTCGGCCGCCGAGTGGTGCTTCTCCAGCGTGAAACCGAGCAGGCTCTCGGTCAGCGCCGCCAGGCCCACCCGCTCGAAGCCGGCGAGCCGGGCGCCCAGCTCCGTGTCGAACAGCAGCGTCGGCCGCAGCCCGATCTCCGCGAGGCACGGCAGGTCCTGGCTCGCCGCGTGCAGCACCCATTCCGGGCCCGTGAGAGCCTCGGCGAGCGAGGAGAAATCCTCGAGGGGTACGGGGTCCACCAGCGCCGTCCCCGCGCCCACCCGGCGCAGCTGGATCAGGTACGCCCGCTGCCCGTAGCGGTAACCGGACGCGCGTTCGGCGTCCACCGCGATCGGGCCGGTGCCGGAGGCGAGCCGGTCGGAGTACGCGCGCAGGCCGTCCGTGTCCACGATCGGCGCCGGCGTGCCGTCCCTGGGCTCTACGAGCAGGGCGGTGTGCTGCGGGGGTTCGGCGTCGTGCGGGTACGTGGGGGACGGGCGATCATCGGCCATCCGACCACCGTACGGGGCGCGACCCGCTGCCCGTCGAGCCCCCCGGCGGGCGTGTTGCCCGCCTCCTCGCCGCGTGACGGTTTCCTGATGGTTTCAGCGGCTTGCGCATCGTCGCTACGGTGAGGGTCCGCGATGTGTGTCTGGAGAGCATGATGTCGAACCCCCAGGGCCCAGGAGAATACGGCCAGGAGCCGCCGCCGGTCTACCGGCCCGACGACTCCGACCAGCCCACACTCAACGTCGACCAGCCCACGCTGTTCCAGCCGCAGTTCCTCTCCTCGGAACAGGCCACCCAGCAGACCCTGCCCCGGGCGGTCCCCGCGCGGCCGGTCGTGTCCCCGCCGGCCCCCACCCGGGTGGTGTTCCCGCAGGTCGAGTTCCCGCCGGACCCGCCGGGCCCCTATTCGGCCGACCCGCCCGGCGTCTTCCCGGTCACCCCCCGGCACGACCCGGCCCCGGTCTACTCGGGCCCGCCCATCTCCGGCACCCCCGTCACCGGCTACGGCCTCGAACGCCCCCGGCCGTCCGGCCGCTCGAAGGCCGTCCCGCTCCTCGCGGCCCTCTCGGTGCTCCTCTTCCTCGCCGCCGCCGTCATGACCGGGCTGTACGTGTCCGGCACCTCCGAGTCCGACGCGGTCCGGAAGAAGGCCGACTCGGTCGCCGGCAAGGACCAGAAGATCTCCGAACTCACCGCCACGGTCGCCTCGCAGAAGTCCGAGTTGGAGAAGACGAAGCAGCAACTCGCGGGCTCACAGAGCACGGGCAAGGACCTCGAGGAACAGAAGAAGGTCGTCGCCACCTGCCTGCGACTCACGTTCGATTTCCTCAACACGTTGTCGGCCGGCGACGAGGCCAGTAAGGCCAAGGCGCAGGAGATCCTGGGACAGATGCGGACACCGTGCAACCAGGCGGAGCCGTATATCAAATAGAGACGGATATCAGCTAGGGCGAATCGCGCCCAGATCTGTATGGTGAGCACTCGCAGTTGCGTTACGGGGGAGTCACAACAATGTCGGTGGTACACGACGAGTCTGCGCGCGTCCAGGTTCCGCTGACCCGGGACCGGCGCAACTGGCCGGCCGTCCTGGCCCTCGTACTGGTCGTCGGACTCACCGTTCTCCTGAGCCTCCAGGCGTTCCAGATCCACACCCTCAACCGCAAGGTCGCCACCGCCGGGGACAGGGCGTCAGCGCTCGACCAGCGGCTGGTGGAACTCGAACGCCGGGCCGGCAACACCATCGACACCGCGGCGGTCGCCAAGAAGGTCCGCCCCAGCGTGTTCACCGTCGTCGCCGGCCGCTCCCAGGGCACCGCCTTCGCGTTCGGCAAGCCCGCGCCCGGCGGCGGCACCTACCTGATGACGAACTACCACGTCGTGGCCGACGTCGTCGACAAGGGCGGCTCCGAGGTCAAGCTCGAACGCGAGAGCGAGCTGTACCCGGCGACGATCGTCCACAAGGACAAGGAACGCGACCTGGCGGTGCTCCTCGCCACCCAGGTCTTCCCGAAACTGGAGATCCTCGGCGTGGACGTCACCCCGGGATCCCCGGTGGTGGTGGTCGGCGCGCCCAAGGGCCTGATGGACAGCGTCACCTCGGGCGTGGTCAGCGCGATCAGGGAGTTCCCCGGCGAGAGCCGGAAGATCATCCAGTTCGACGCGCCCATCAACCCCGGCAACTCCGGCGGACCGGTCGTCGACAAGGACGCCCGGGTGATCGGGGTGGCCACGGCCAAGGTGACCAACGCCGAGGGCATTGGATTCGCCGTCGCGATCGCGGAGGCGTGCACCGCCTTCTCCCTCTGCTGAAACCCCTGAACAACACGTTGGAGCAGCACATGTCCCACCCCAATTCCCCGTACCCCCACGACCCCCAGCGCCCCGCGGACGCCCCCACCGAGGCGCTCCAGGCCGGCGGGCCCTACGGCCAGCCCTACGCGGCCCCCGGCCACGACGGCACCCCGGCGCACACGGCCCCCGCCCCGGCCGGATTCGACCCCGCCGCCCAGGCCCACGACGGCTACGCCCCGGCGCAGCCCGGCTACGGCCAGCCCGCCCCGGCGTACGCCGCCCCGACCGGCCACGAGGCCCCGACCTCCGGCGTCCCCGCGGCCTTCGAGCCCCCGGCGCACGTCGACCCGCCCGTCCACATGGAGGCCCCGGCCGCGCCGACCTCCCAGTTCCCGACCTCCGGCGCCCCCGGCTTCCCCGCCCCCTACGGCGCGCCCGACGTCCTCCTCGGCGCCCCGAAGAAGAGCAAGGCGGTCCCCGTACTCGCCAGCCTCCTCGTCGTCGTCGTCATCCTCGCCGCCGTCATGACCGTCCTGTTCGTCTCCAAGAGCGGCGACTACAGCAAGTCCCAGCGCGAGGTCGCCGCCAAGGAGAAGTCGCTCAGCGAGGCCAACACCAAGGCCTCCTCGCTGAAGACCGAGCTCGACGGCGTCAAGCAGCAGCTCACCGGCTCCCAGAACAAGACCAAGGAAGCCGAGAAGGCGCAGCAGGCGCTGGCGACCTGCCTGAAGCTGGTGGACGAGTTCTTCGACGCGGTGGGGGCCAAGGACTCGGCCAAGGCGACCCAGATCGCCAAGGACATGGACAAGCCCTGCGACGAAGCCGACAACTACTACTAAGGCCGTTTGGACCCGTTGAGGACGGCGCTGGACTGCGCGAATGGCCCGACCGCAGGGCGCTGCCCTAGCGGTCGGGCCATTCGCTTGCCAGCCCCGCCCTCAACGGGCCACTTCGCGTTAGATCAAGAGCGTTGGACCCAGTGCGTTAGTTCAAAAGCTCGATCAAAAGACAGATCACATGCATTTGTTGGTTACGCCGCGTTTCTTTTGCGGCGCGCATCGGCACTTCGGCGGGAAGGTCGCCGGCGGCGTTTTTTGTGTGCCAGGAAATTCTGTGGGGCCTCAGGCCGAGGTGGGGAGGAGGGCCACGCCGGGGGGTGGGAGGCCCGCGGTGGAGGCCAGGAGGACGCACCAGGCTTCCAGGTGGGCGGCCAACTCGTCGGGGTCCAGGGGGGTCCAGGAGGCGCGGAGTTCGACGTCGGCGGCGGCGGGTTCGCCCGCGAGGCCGCCGAAGCGGGTGGAGAGGGTCTGGGTGACGGTGCCGCCGGCGGCGCAGTGGCCCGCGCCGGCCGCGGTGAGGGCGTCGATCAGCCAGCTCCAGCTCACCTCGGGGAGCATCTGGTCGGCGGCGATCTCCGGTTCGACGTCGGCCGTGACGTAGGTGACGAGGCGGAGGGTGCCCTCCCAGGCGTCGTGGCCCGCCGGGTCGTGCAGCAGGACCAGGCGGCCCGTGGCGACCTCGTCGTCGTGGCGCAGCACCGTGGCCCCGAGCGCGAACGCGTAGGGCGCCAGGCGTTTGGGCGCGGTGATCTCCTCGAGCAGGATCTCGGCACGAGGGTGGACCGATCTCAGCCCCTCGACCGCTCTGCGGAACGGATCGGGGGGCACACTCGTTGGCCCCATGAGTCGCAGCATAGGACCGGGGACGGCCGCGCACGGGCGCGCCGCGCCGACATGCGACGATGGGCGGGATGAGTGCTTTCCTCGCCGCCGTGCGCCGTGAACCCGCCCCCCACACCCCGGTCTGGTTCATGCGCCAAGCTGGCCGTTCGCTCCCGGAGTACCGGAAAATCCGTGCCGGGATCGGCATGCTGGAATCGTGCCGGACACCCGATCTGGTGACCGAGATCACTCTCCAGCCCGTCCGGCGGTACGGGGTCGACGCGGCCATCTTCTTCAGCGACATCGTGGTGCCGGTCGCGGCCGTGGGCGTGCCGATCGACATCAAGGCCGGGGTCGGCCCGGTGCTGGACACGCCGGTGCGCACCGCCGCCGACGTGGCCGCGATCCGGGACCTGACGCCCGCCGACGTCCCGTACATCACGGAGGCCGTGCGCCAGCTCGTCGGCGAGCTCGGCGACACCCCGCTGATCGGGTTCGCGGGCGCGCCGTTCACCCTCGCCAGCTACCTGGTCGAGGGCGGGCCGTCGCGCAGCTACACGAACACCAAGGCCCTGATGTACGGCGCGCCGGACGTCTGGCACGCCCTGTGCGCGAAGCTCGCCGGGATCGCCCGGGTGTTCCTTGAGGTGCAGATCGCGGCCGGGGCGCGCACGGTGCAGCTGTTCGACTCGTGGGCGGGCGCGCTGTCGGAGGCGGACTACCGGCGGTACGCGATGCCGCACTCCACCGCCGTGCTCACCGGCCTGACCGTGCCCCGGATCCACTTCGGCGTCGGTACCGGCCACATGCTCGAGGCCATCGCGGAGGCCGGCGCGGACGTGGTGGGCGTCGACTGGCGTACCCCGCTGGACGTCGCCTCCGCCCGGCTCGGCGCCGGGTACGCGGTGCAGGGCAACCTGGACTCGACCGTGCCGTTCGCCCCCGTCGAGGTCATCGAACGGGAGGTGCGCCGGGTGCTCGCCGAGGGCGCGAAGGCCCCCGGACACGTGTTCAACCTCGGGCACGGTGTCATGCCGGAGACCGACCCGGACGCCCTCAAGCGCATCGTGGACCTCGTCCACGAGGGCTGACCCTCGGCGGCGGCGGCGATCCGGTCGGGCGCCGGGACATGCCGGACCTGACGTTGCCGGCCAGCGACCTGCCACAGCTGGCGCCCCGGGCCCGGACAGCGGGAGCCGCACGTCGCCGGAGACATGTCACACCTGACGTTGCCGGCGACGCGGCACCGCGTACCCAGATGATGGTCTTCGCGGGGCGTCGAGGCCGGCTGTCGTCACGGCTCGGGTCCGCTGTCCCGGCATGGTCTGTGCCGCGTGGAGGTCGTCCACGGCCGGGAAGGTCCTCCGCGAACCACACCGTCCGCGGGCAGTACGTCATCGGGGGGCGGCCCGTCAGCGCGGGGCACGTCCCTCCTGGTCCCGTCGCGGGTGGTTCCGCGCGGGGGTGGTGCTAGGTCCAGCCGTGTTCCCGGGCGTCCTGGGCGAGGCCCGAGCCGTACAGCGCCGCCAGCGCGGACTCGTCGCCGACCAGCCGGTCCCGCACCGCGGAGGCCAGGTCGACGGATCTGTGGGCCGCCAGGTTCAGCATGGTGAGGGCGACGCCCCACCAGTAGGGCTTGGGGTCCTTGGCGCTCGGGCCGCCGTGCCGGAACCAGTCGCAGAGGCCCTCGATCAGGTCCTCGCCGAGCCCGTCGGGGTCCGTGAGCCGGAGCGCGGCGCACACCCGGGGCACGTCGGCGGCCTGCCAACCGTCGAGATGGCCCCTGACCAGGGTGTGCAGACTGGGGTCGCCGAGCGCGCCGGCGGCCTCGATCTCCATCAGCCAGACGTTCTCGTGGGCCAGGGCGCGGGCGACGGCGGGCAGGGCCCGGGGGTCGCGCCGTTGGGCCAGTCCGAACAGCGCCTCGCACCGGGTCTCGTTGTCCGGGTCGGCCAGCCGGGCGGCCAGCGCGTCCCGTAACTCGGGGGTGTCGATGTCGGGGCACTGGGTGCCGAGGGCGAAACACGCCCAGTCGCGCACGTCCGGGAACGGGTCGCACGTGAGGCGCAGCAGCGCGGCGATCACCGCCTCCGGTTTCGGGTCGGCCAGCAGTGGCAGTTGTGCGGCCACCGCCTGGCGGACCTGAGGGTCGTCGTGGTCGGCGAGTGCGAGGATCACGGGCAGCTCGAGTGGGTCCTCGCACGAGTAGACGGCGGCGGCCAGTTCGGCGGCCGGCGTCAATGGATCATGGGCAAGAGCTGCGATGTTCACGTTTTGAGTCTGACTTGTCGGGGCGCACTCTGCTAGTGGCTTTTCGTTACGGGAGGATGTGGGCGTGGCACATATCGTGATCGTCGGCGGGGGAGTGGCCGGGCTGACCGCGGCGTACCGGCTCCGGCGGCGCCAGCCGGAGATCCGGCTCACCGTCGTGGAGCAGGCACCCGAGCTCGGTGGCAAACTCCGGCCCGCGACGCTCGCGGACCTGCCGGTGGAGGCGGGGGCCGAGGCGTTCCTGTCCCGGGACCCCACGGTGCCCCAACTGGCCGCTGAGCTGGGACTTCAGGTGGTGCACCCGTCGGGGGCGCCCGCCGCGATCGCCCTCGGCGGCCGGTTGCACCCGATTCCGCGAGGCACCCTGGTGGGCGTGCCGGGGGACCTGGCGGCCCTCGCCGGGCTCGCGGCGGTCACCGTCGAACCGGCCACCCACGGCCCGCTGCTCGGCCCCGGAGCGGACATTTCGGTCGGCGAGCTGGTCAGGGCCCGGTTCGGCGCGGAGGTCGTCGACCGGCTCGTGGATCCGATGCTCGGCGGCGTGTACGCCGGGCGCGCCGACCAGCTCTCCCTCGCCGCCACCCTGCCCACCCTGGCCGCCGCCGCCCGCCGGTTCGACACCCTGGTCGGCGCGGTCCGCGCGGCCCTGGGCGGGGCGAGCGGGCCGGCGACCGGTCTGGCGGCGGGCGCGGGCGCTCCGGCGGACCCCCGCCCCGTGTTCGGCACCATCGTCGGCGGGATGACCGCGCTGGTCAACGCCCTGGCCAAGGCCTCGGGGGCGGAGCTGAGGCTCGGGCTGCCCGTCCGCGAGCTGTTCCGGACGCCGACCGGCTGGCGGCTGGTGATCGGGTCGACCCGTTCGCCCGAGGTGATCGAGGCCGACGGGGTGGTGCTCGCGCTGCCGGCCCGGCCCGCCGCGCGGCTGCTGCACGAGTACGCCCCGGCGGCGGCGAACGAGATCGGTGTCCTGGACTACGCGAGCGTGGCGTTGGTCTCCCTGGCGTTCCCCGGCATCCGGATGCCCGAGATGTCGGGTTTCCTGGTGCCGGCGTCGGAGGGGTACGCCACCAAGGCCGTCACCTTCATCGACCGGAAGTGGCCGCACCTGGCCGCGCCGGACCTGAGCCTGGTCCGCGCCTCCCTCGGCCGGTACGGGGACGAGCGGGTCCTGCAGCGCCCCGACGGCGAGCTGGTCGACCTCGTCCGGGGCGAGCTGGCGGCCCTGCTCGGCCACGACCTGCCCGTACCCGTGGACGCGTACGTGCGGCGGTGGGGCGGGGCGCTGCCGCAGTACACCCCGGGGCATCTCGACCGGGTGCGGCGCGCGCGGGCGGCACTCGACGGCGACCCGACGATCGCCCTGGCCGGGGCCGGCTACGACGGGGTCGGCATCCCGGCGTGCGTGCGCTCCGGGACGGCCGCGGCGGAACACTTGACTCTCCAGTAGCGGGAGACCCGAGGGTTACGGACATGGACGACGGACACCCGCTGTACGGCATCGGAGACCTGGCCCGACGGACCGGACTGACGGTCAAGACGATCCGGTACTACTCCGACGCCGGGCTCGTGCCGCCGACCGACCGCAGCCCCACCGGCTACCGCCTGTACGACCTCGACGCGCTCGCCCGCCTCGACCTGGTGCGCACCCTGCGCGACCTGGGCGTGGACCTCGCCACCATCCGGCGGGTCCTCGACCGTGAGTTGGGGATCGCCGAGGTCGCGGAGATGCACGTCGACGCCCTGGACGCGCAGATCGCCACGCTGCGCCTGCGCCGGGCCGTCCTGCGCGCGGTGGCCCGGAGGGGCTCTGACCCGAAGGAGATGAGCCTCATGCACAAGCTCGCCCGCCTGTCCGACGCCGAACGCCGGCAGATCCTGTCCGACTTCCACGACGAGGTGTTCGCGGACCTCGACATCAACCCCGAGTTCGCCGCCAAGATGCGGTGCGCGATGCCCGAACTGCCCGACGACCCGACCACCGCGCAGGTGGAGGCCTGGATCGAGCTGGCCGAACTGGTCCAGGACCCGGACTTCCGGGCCCGGACCCGCCGGATGGCCGAGGCGCACGCGGCCGACCGGGCCTCCCAGGACCACGCCCGGTCCTACGCCGGCTGGGAGCAGGCCGGGATGGAGTTCAGCAACCGGGGCGTGGCCGCCGCCGAGGCCGGGGTCGACCCGGTGTCCCCCGAGGGCCGGGCGATCATCGACGAGCTGGTCGGGCTGTTCGTCGCCGGGCACGGCGGGCCGGACACGCCCGAGTTCCGGGCCTGGCTGGTCGAGCAGATCGAGGTCGGCTCCGACGTCCGGGTCGAGCGGTACTGGCAGCTGATCGGCGCGGTCAACGGCTGGCCGGCCTGGCCGAGCCGGATGCACGGGTTCGCGTGGCTGGCGGCGGCGCTGCGGGCCTGACCGGGCCCGGAGTCGCGGCCCACCCGACCGGCGGGGCCTGCGGGGGTGGCCCGGCGGGTGAGGTCCGGCCGCGGGTGTGAGCCGTCCCCGACTCCCGGGGGCGGCTCCCGCCCGGCCGCGACCCGACGGCAAGATGGGGGTATGAGCAACCCGAACGCCGCCCGGATCAACGAACTCAACGACACCATCCGGTACACCGCGTGGTCGGTGTTCCGCGCGGCCGAGAAGCTGCCCGCGATGCGGGGCGACATCGCCGCCGAGGTCGAGGACGTGTTCGCCCAGTTCGGGGCGAAGGACCTGGTCGTCCGCGGCACGTACGAGGTGTCGGGCCTGCGCGCCGACGCCGACCTGATGATCTGGTGGCACGCCCCCGACAGTGACATCCTCCAGGACGCCTGGGCGGCGCTGCGGCACACCAAGCTGGGCCGGGTGCTCGAACCGGTGTGGTCGCAGTTCGCGCTGCACCGGCCGGCCGAGTTCAACCGGAGCCACATCCCGGCGTTCCTGTCGGGCGAGGAGGCGCGCAAGTACATCTGCGTGTACCCGTTCGTCCGGTCCTACGAGTGGTACCTGCTGCCCGACGAGGAGCGGCGCGGGATGCTCGCCGAGCACGGGAAGATGGCCCGGGAGTACCCGGACGTGCGGTCCAACACCGTGGCCAGCTTCGGGCTCGGCGACTACGAGTGGATGCTCGCGTTCGAGGCCGACGAGCTGTACCGGATCGTGGACCTGATGCGCATCCTGCGCGCGTCGGGGGCCCGGCGGCACGTGCGCGAGGAGGTCCCGTTCTACACGGGGCGCAAGCGGGAGCTGAGCGAGATCCTCGCGGCGCTGCCGTAGGCCCGGTGGGCGGCTCCAGGCGGGTCGCGGCGGTTCCGGCCTAGTCCCGGACGGCCTGTCCCGTGCCCGACGGGGCCGGCCGGGACATCGGGGTGTGCGGGATGCCGTCCTCGACGTAGTCCGGGCCGCAGACGGTGAAGCCGTGCCGCGCGTACAGCGCGGTCACGGCGCTCTGCGACTCCAGGCGCGCCGGCCGGTCCCCGATCGCGGTCAGCGCGGCGGCCACCAGCTGGTCGGCGAGCCCCGTGCCGCGCCAGGCCGGGGCCACCACGACCCGGCCGATCCGGGCGGCGCCGTCGGGCTCGGTCAGGACCCGCAGGTACGCCGTCACCTGTTCGCCCTCGGCCAGCCAGACGTGCAGCGTGCCGGGTTCCAGGTCGCGGCCGTCGAGATCCGGGTACACGCAGTTCTGCTCGACGACGAAGACCTCGGCGCGGAGCTTGAGCAGCGAGTACAGGATGGTGTTCGAGATCTCGGCGAAGCCGGCCGTTCTGAGGATCATGGCCGCAGCCTAGTCTGGCGGCGGGAGCACGACCCACGAACCAGCGAGGAGGACCCGTGACCGACCTGCTGCCCGCCCTGAGCGGGGCGTTCGGCGACCGGCCCGACGCGGTCGTCATCGACGGCGAGGCCACGAGCTGGGAGAACCTGCGCGACCGGGCCCAGCGGCTCGCCGACGCGGCCAAGGGCGCACCGGCGCTGGCGGTGCACGCGACGGCGTCCCTGGACACGGTGGTGGCCATCGTGGCGGGGCTTCTCTCGGGGGTACCGGTGGTGCCGGTCGCCCCCGACGCCGGCCCGCTGGAGCGCGACCACATCCTGGGTGACTCGGGCGCGGTGCCGGTCGCGGACCTGCTCTCCGGTTCCCGGACCGCCTCCGGCGACCCGGCGGGCCCCGACGCAGCCCTGGTCCTCTACACCAGCGGCACCACCGGCGCCCCCAAGGGCGTCCTGCTCTCCGCCGCCGCGCTGGCCGCCGACCTCGACGCGCTCGCCGACGCCTGGGCCTGGACCCCCGAGGACACCCTCGTGCACGGCCTGCCGCTGTTCCACGTGCACGGCCTGGTGCTCGGCGTCCTCGGCGCGCTGCGCACCGGCTCCCGGCTCGTGCACACCGGCCGGCCGACCCCGGCGGCGTACGCGGCGGCGGGCGGCACCCTCTACTTCGGAGTACCCACCGTGTGGTCCCGGATCGTCGCCGAGCCCGACGCGGCCCGCGAGCTGCGGAAGGCCCGGCTGCTGGTGTCCGGCAGCGCGGCCCTCCCGGTGCCCGTGTTCGGCGCGCTCGAGGAGCTGACCGGTCACCGGCCGGTCGAGCGGTACGGCATGACGGAGACCCTGATCACGGTCAGCGCCCGGGCCGACGGCGAACGCCGCCCCGGCCACGTCGGCGCGCCCGTCGCGGGGGTCGTGGCCCGGCTCGCCGGCGAGGACGGCGAACTCCAGGTCCGGGGCGCGACCCTGTTCGACGGGTACCTGCACCGGCCCTCCCCGTTCACCGACGACGGCTGGTTCCCGACCGGGGACATCGCGGAGCTGGTCGACGGGCAGTACCGGATCGTCGGGCGGGCCTCCACCGACCTGATCAAGTCCGGCGGGTACCGGATCGGCGCCGGCGAGGTCGAGAACGCGCTGCTCGCGCACCCGGCCGTCCGCGAGGCCGCCGTGGTCGGGCTGCCCGACGACGACCTGGGCCAGGAGGTGGTGGCGTTCGTGGTCGCCTCCGGGGTGCAGGCCCGCGAACTGATCGAGTTCGTCGCGAAGGAGCTGTCGGTGCACAAGCGGCCCCGGCGGGTCGTCTTCGTGGGGGAGCTGCCGCGCAACGCCATGGGGAAGGTACAGAAGAAGCTGCTATGCAGGTGAGTGACGCTTTTCGCGAGTTCTGGACCGAGCGGCACCTGTGCACGCTGACCACGCTCCGCCGCGACGGCAGCCCGCACGTCGCCCCGGTCGGGGTGACCCTCGACGTGGAGTCGGGCGTCGCGCGGGTCATCTCGTCGGGCACGTCGTTCAAGGCGCGCCGGGTCCGGCAGGCCGGGGCCGAGGGGGTCCGGGTCGCGGTGTGCCAGGTCGACGGCGCGCGGTGGTCCACCCTGGAGGGTGTCGCGGTGCTGCGGGACGACCCGGAGTCGGTCGCCGACGCGGTCCGGCGGTACGCGGCGCGGTACAAGCAGCCCCGGGTCAACCCCGAGCGGGTGGTCCTGGAGATCGCGGTGACCCGGATCCTCGGGAACGTCCGGTGATCACGGTCGTGGGGATCGGGGCCGACGGCTGGGCCGGGCTGGCTCCGGGGTCCCGGGCGGCGATCGGGGCGGCGGACGTGCTGGTCGGCAGCCCCCGCCAACTGGACCTGTTGCCCCCGACCGCCGAGGTGGCCCCCGACGGCTCGGTCTCGGGCGTCGAGCCGCTGTCCGACGACAACGGGTGGACCCCGGGCGACGACGTTTTCCCCGAAGGCCAGCCGCCGATCGTGCGGGGCGACGGGCCGGCGGACCGGGCTCCCGACGACAGCGCGTCCCCGTGCCCGGGGGTGGGTCCGGCCCCGCGCGGCGCGGACGGTGGAGCGGTCCCGACCCGGGGCTCCGGCTCCGCCCCGGACGGTGACCCGGCCCCGTGCCGGGGCGTGATCGCCGGCACGGGTGCGCCCGTCGCCGAGCGGATCGTGCTGCCCAGCCCCCTGCTGCCCGGCCTCCCCGCCCTCCTCGACCGCCTCGCCGGCCGGAACGTCTGCGTCCTGGCCAGCGGCGACCCGCTGTTCTACGGCATCGGCTCGACGCTGGTCCGGCTGCTCGGGGCCGACGCGGTCCAGGTCCTGCCGCACCCCTCCTCGGCCGCGCTGGCCTGCGCCCGGATGGGCTGGGCCGTGCAGGACACCCCCGTCTACTCCGTCGTCGGCCGACCCGTCGAGGCCGTCCAGCCCGGCGGACGCTTCCTGGTGCTCAGCGCCGACGGCCGCTCACCCGCCGCCGTGGCGGAGTTCCTGACCTCTCACGGGTACGGGGACAGCCGGCTCACCGTGCTCGAACAGCTCGGGGGCCCGGTGGAACGGCGGCTCACCGGTACCGCCGAGAGCTGGTCCTTCGAAGATCTCGATCCGCTGAACGTGATCGCCGTCGAGTGCCAGCGACCGCCCGCGTCCCGGGTGCCCGGCCTGCCCGACGGGTCCTACGAACACGACGGCCAGCTCACCAAGCGCGAGATCCGGGCCGTCACCCTGGCCCGGCTCGCCCCCCGCCCCGGCGAACTCCTCTGGGACGTCGGCGCGGGCAACGGCAGCATCGCCGTCGAGTGGATGCGCAGCCACCCGTCGTGCCGGGCCCTCGCCGTCGAGTCGCACCCCGAACGGCTGACCCGGATCAGCGCCAACGCCGCCCGGCTGGGCGTGCCCGGCCTGCGGACCATTGCCGGCCGGGCCCCCGAAGCGCTCGCCGGCCTCGACGCCCCCGACGCGGTGTTCGTCGGCGGCGGCCTCACCGTGCCCGGCGTGGTCGAGGCATGCTGGGCGGCGCTGCGACCCGGCGGCCGGCTGATCGCCAACGCGGTCACCCTGGAGACCGAGGCCGCCGTGGCGCACTGGTTCGGCGCGCTCGGCGGGGACCTGACCCGGATCGCGGTGTCGCGGGCCGCCCCGGTCGGCGGATTCACGGGCTGGCGCCCCGCCATGCCCGTCACACAGTGGACGGTGGACAAGCAATGACAGTGCACTTCATCGGGGCCGGGCCCGGCGCGGCGGACCTGATCACCGTCCGGGGCCGGGACCTGATCGCCGCCTCACCCGTCTGCCTGTACGCCGGCAGCCTGGTCCCCGTCGAGCTCCTGGCGCACTGCCCGCCCGGCGCGCGCCTCGTCGACACGGCCAATCTGAACCTCGACCAGATCATCGGGGAACTGGTCGGCGCGCACGCCGCCGGCCTGGACGTCGCCCGGCTGCACTCCGGCGACCCGTCGGTGTTCTCCGCGATGGCCGAACAGCTCCGCCGGCTCGACGCCGCCGGCGTGCCGTACGACGTGACCCCCGGGGTGCCGGCGTTCGCGGCGGCGGCGGCCGCGCTGGGGCGCGAGTTCACGGTGCCCGGGGTCGGGCAGACCGTCATCCTGACCCGGACCTCGGCGCGCGCCACCCCCATGCCGCCCGGCGAGGACCTGCCCTCGCTGGGCCGGTCGGCGTCCACCCTGGTCCTGCACCTGGCCGTGCAGCGGCTGCGGGAACTCGTGGCCGAGCTGGTGCCCAACTACGGGGCGGACTGCCCGGTGGCGGTCGTCGCGCGGGCCTCGCGGGCCGACGAGCTGATCGTGCGGGGGACCCTCGCGGACATCGCCGGGCGGGTCGAGGAGGCCGGGATCGTGCGGACGGCCGTGATCGTGGTGGGGCGGGTGCTGACCGCCGGGGAGTTCCCCGACAGCCACCTGTACTCGGTGGCGCGCTGCCGGGACTGAGAGGCGGGGCGGTGCGGAGCGCCGCCCTAGGCCCTGCCCACGATCACGCCCGCCCGGTCGATCACGATCACGTCCACCTCGACGGGAGCCCCGCGGAGCGTCTCCAGGGCCACCACCCGGGCCTGCGCCGCGATCACGTCACCCAGCGGCAGTCCCTCGGCCTGGCACAGCCGGAGCGCCTCCAGGGCCGTGTTCGCGCCGTGCACCGCCGCCACCAGGTCCGGAGCGCCGCCCGCGGCGCGCACCGTCTCCGCCAGGACGGCGAAGTCCACCTGCGAGCGGCCCGAGTGCAGGTCCAGGTGCCCGTTGGCGAGTTTGCACAGCTTGCCGATCCCGCCCGAGACGGTCAGCCGGGGCACCGGGTGCCGGCGCAGGTACTTCAGCACCGCGCCCGCGAAGTCCCCCATGTCCAGCAGCGCTTCCTCGGGCAGCCCGTACACCTCGGCGGCCACCCGCTCCGAGGTGCTGCCCGTGCACCCGGCGACGTGCGTGCGACCGGCGGCCCGGGCCACGTCGATGCCCCGGCGGATGCTGTCGATCCACGCGGAGCACGAGTAGGGCACGACGATCCCGGTGGTACCGAGGATCGACAGGCCGCCGAGGATACCCAGCCGGGGGTTCCAGGTCTTCTTCGCCAGCTCCTCGCCGTGCTCGACGGAGATCTCCACGACCACGTCGCCCGTGCCGCCGTGCGCCGCCGCGACCGCGAGGACGTGCTCGGTCATCATCTTCCGGGGCACCGGGTTGATCGCGGGCTCGCCCACCGCCAGGGGCAGGCCGGCCTTCGTCACGGTGCCGACGCCGGGGCCGGCCCGGAACGTGACCCCGCTGCCCGGCGCGCCGTGCGTGACCGTCGCCGACACCAGCGCCCCGTGCGTGACGTCCGGATCGTCCCCCGCGTCCTTCACGACGCCCACCGTGGCCCGGTCCGACCGGAGCTCCTCGCGGGCCAGCGCGAACGCCGGGGTCTGCCCCTTGGGCAGCGTGATCTCGACCGGGTCGGGAAACTCCCCGGTCAACAGGGCCGTGTACGCGGCGGTGGTCCCGGCGGTGGCGCACGCCCCCGTGGTCCAGCCGTACCGCAGACTGGTGCTCATCGCTTTCAGCATTCCAGCAGGAGGTCAGGGGCATGACGGCGCGGGTACTCGTCCTCGGCGGCACCGGCGAGGCCCGCCGGCTCGCGGAGGCGCTGGTCGGCCGGGTACACGTCGTGTCCTCCCTCGCCGGCCGGGTCAGCGAGCCGCGGCTGCCCCCGGGCGAGGTCCGGATCGGCGGGTTCGGCGGACCGGAGGGCCTGGCCGCCTGGCTCCGCGGGGCCCGGATCGACGCGGTGGTGGACGCGACCCATCCCTTCGCGGCGGTGATCAGCCGGTCGGCGGCGACCGCGACCGCCGAGGTGGGCGTGCCGCTGCTGGCGCTGCGCCGCCCCGGCTGGACCGAGGGGCCCGGTGACGACTGGCGCCGGGTGCCGTCGCTGGCCGCCGCCGCCGACGCCCTGCGCGCGACCCCGGACGTCCGGGTGTTCCTCACCACCGGGCGCAAGGACCTCGCCGCCTTCGCGGACCTGCCGCACCGGTTCCTGCTCCGCTCCGTCGACCCGCCCGAGGACCCGGTCCCGGCCCGGCTGACGGTCGTCCTGGACCGGGGGCCGTTCACCGTCGCCGGGGAGCTGGCGCTGCTCCGTGGGTACGCCGTCGACCTGCTCGTCACCAAGGACAGCGGCGGGGACCAGACGGCCGCCAAGCTCACGGCGGCCCGGGAGCTGGGGATACCCGTCCTGATGGTGGACCGGCCGGCCGCCCCGGGGACGGCGGCCGTCGGCACCGTCGCCGAGGCGGTCGCCTGGGTGGAACGTGCGGCGGGGAACAGCGCGGAACGTTCGGCGGGGAATGATGGGGAACGTTCGGAGGGGGAATGATTCAGCCCGGAAACGGTGCATGACAGGATCGGGCCTTGTGACAACTCTTGATCTCGCCCGCCAGGTCGACGCCACGTGCCGGATCCGTGGCCAGTTCACCCTCCGGTCGGGCCGGCTCGCCGACGAGTACTTCGACAAGTACCAGTTCGAGGCCGACCCGGTGCTCCTCGACGCCCTCGCCGCCGCGATGGTCCCCCTGGTCCCCGCCGGCACCGAGGTCCTCGCCGGCCTGGAGATGGGCGGCATCGCGGTGGTGACCGCCCTGGGTCGGCACACGGGGCTGCCGTGCGCGTTCGTCCGCAAGGAGGCCAAGCCGTACGGCACCGCCCGGCTCGCCGAGGGCGCACCGCTGGCCGACCGCCGGGTACTCGTCGTCGAGGACGTGGTCACCTCCGGCGGCCAGATCGCGCTGTCCACCGGCCAACTGCGCGCGCTCGGCGCGACCGTCGACCACGCATTGTGCGTGATCGATCGGCAGGAGGGCGGCGCGGCGGCCCTCGCGGACGCCGGCATCGTCCTGGCCAGCCTGCTGACCCGCGCCGAACTGGAGGCGTCCCGCGGGTAGTTCGCCCCGGTTCGGGGTTGCCGGCCCCTTCTATGATGGCGACCGGCAGTCCGACTTCTCCCTGGGGGACGTGTATGGATCCGCTCGCAGACCCGGCCGGCCTCGGCCGGATGCTCGCTGAGGCCACCTCGATGCTCGACCGGTTCCAGGCCATGGGACCCGCCGCCGGAGACGACGCCGCGGAGGGCGTCGGCGAGGCGGCCAACGGGCTGATCACCGCGAAGGCCGTCGCGCCCGGCCAGCTGTCGGAGCTGGTCCTCAACCCGCGGGTGATGCGGATGGACTCGCAGACCCTGGCCGAGGAGACCCTGGCGGCGGTCAACGCGGCGCTGGCGGACCTGCGCGCCCGGAGCCCGCAGCCCGCCGGCCCGGCGGACTTCGGCACCCTCGCCGAGGACCTGCGCGCGATCCAGGAGGACGCGACCCGGCAGATGACCTCGTTCGCCGACGCCCTCGTCGACGCGCAGGCCCGGATCGCGGCCCAGGGCGGCCGGTGATGGTGGACATCGATCCGGACAAGCTCTCGGCGTCGGGTCAGGGTCTGGGGGCCGTCGCGACCCGGTTCACCACCGCGCTCGCCGCGTTCCGGACGGAGATCGCCGCCTACGGCCAGCCGTGGGGCGCCGACGACATCGGCGGGCTGATCGGCGCCGCGCACGACGAGGTGTCCTCGTTCGCGTTCGAGTGCTACCAGGCGGCCCTGGAGGAGATCGGCGTGGCGGGCGAGGACCTGGTCGGCATGGCCGGCCAGCACCGCACCACCGACAAGGGCATCGACGACCACTTCACCGGCGTCCACAAGGGAATGGTCTGATCGTGGGCCTCCAGATTCCGGGCGAGCTGCGCTCCCTGCTCAACGTCATCGGCTACTCCTGGCCCGAGGCCGACGAGACCAAGCTGTTCGAGATGGGCAAGACCTGGATCGGCTTCTCCGGCACCATCCACGGCGTGGTCGCCGACGCGCACGCGGGCGCGGGCTCGGTCTGGGCCGAGCACGAGGGCGGGGACATCGAGGCGTTCCGCGACTGGTGGGCGGACGGGGAGAGCCCCGCGAAGAACCTGTCGAACGGGGCCACGGCCGCCGTCCTGACCGGTACCGGGCTGATCATCTGCGGCATGATCGTGCTCGCCCTGAAGATCATGGTGATCGTGCAGCTGGTGATCCTGGCCATCCAGATCGCCCAGGCCATCGCGACGGCGTTCGTGACGTTCGGCGCGACCCTGCTGGAGATCCCGATCTTCCAGCAGCTGTGCCGCACCATCGTCGGCAACCTCGTCCAAGAGGTCCTCTTCACCCTGATCGAGGGGTAGCCGGTGGCCACCCACAGCCAGCGCAAGAAGTCCGGCAAGCTGCTCCGGGCCGCGCTGCGCTACCTCAAGAAGCAGGACGGCCGCGCCGCCAAGCGCGCCCGGCCCGACCGGATGTCCCCCGAACGGCTGCGGCACACGTTCGAGGGCGAGAACCGCAGGGGCTACCACTACCGCCCCGGCGGCGAGGACTTCCCCGACCGCCGGGTCGGCCAGGTGCTGCGCCGCGACCCCACCACCGGGGTCTACGAGGCGAAGGTCGAGTTCTGGAAGCCGCCGTCCCCCGGCCCGCCGCCCACCCCGGGCCAATGGCAGCCCAAGGTCGGTCAGGGCCGGAGCACGTTCTTCCCCGACGACTGGACCCCGCAGCAGTGCGACAACGCGGTCACGAACGCGTTCAACGGCACGAACGCGGTCAAGCACGCGGACGGCACCTGGACGGGCTCACACAACGGCGTCCCGATCATGGGCTACTACGATAGTGCGACGGGCGCGCTCAAGCACGGATTCCCGTTCCTGTGACAAGGAGACACCTGTGAGCTTCCTCAGTTTCTACACGGACGGGGACGGCTTCCCGAGGTACCGGGCGAGTGACGACAGGTACGTCCCGCTGGGCGTGTGGTTCGTGATGGAGCTGCGCAACTCGCCGTACCAGGCGCTGGACCTGCTGGGCATCGTCGACGAGGTGGTCAGCGGGCGCTCGGCGGCCGAGGACTGGGACGGCGAGGCGTTCCAGGTGCGCGTCGCCCCGTCGGGGGTGTCGGTGCGCAACACGGTCCTGGACGGCCAGGCGGGCACGTTCCCGCTGGACGAGGTGCGCCGGGCCGCCGAGGACTACTGGCGTTACCTGTCGACCCGTCCGGAGGTCGCCGCGGACCTCGCGGACTGGGAGAGGACGTGGGGCCGGGCGCACCCGTACCGGGGCAGGCTGTTCTAGGGGTTCAGCCCGGGTAGTGCCGGGGCGTGAAGACGACCCCGTCCCGGGCCCGGGTCTGCGAGGAGCCGATGATCAGCAGGCAGCGCATGTCGATCGTCGCCGGGTCCAGGTCCGCCAGCCGGACCACCCGGACGGACTCCTGCGCCCCGCCCACGTCCCGGCCGATCACGACCGGGGTGTCCGGGGACCGGTGCTCCAGGAGCAGGTCGCGGGCCCGTTCGACCTGCCAGGTGCGGGTCTTCGACGCCGGGTTGTAGATCGCGAGCACCAGGTCGGCCCGCGCGGCGGCCTCCAGGCGGCCCTCGATGACCTCCCACGGCTTCAGGTAGTCCGACAGGGACAGCACGCAGAAGTCGTGCCCCAGGGGCGCCCCGGCCCGGCTGGCGACGGCCTGGGCGGCGGTCAACCCCGGCAGGACCCTGACGGGTACGTCCCGCCAGCGCTCCCCGGTCGCCACCTCCAGCACGGCGCTCGCCATCGCGAACACGCCAGGGTCGCCGGAGGACACCACGGCCACCCGGCGGCCGGACAGCGCCAGGTCCAGGGCGAACTCGGCGCGCTCGGCCTCGACCCGGTTGTCCGAGGCGTGCCGGCGCTGCCGGGGGTTGACGGGCACCTTGGCGACGTACGGCGCGTACCCGACCAGGTCGTCGGCCTCGGCGAGCGCGGCGGACGCCTCGGGGGTGAGCCAGTCGCGCCCGGCGGGCCCGAGCCCGACGACGACGACCTCGCCCCGCTGCCGGGGGACGGTCCGAGCCGACCCGTCGACCACCGCCGTCGCCGCGTCCGTCGGGAGGCCCACGGTGCGCGCGGCGTTCGTGCCGGCCCCCGCGACCACCGACGGCGCACCCGTCCGTGGCCGGGCCGCGTCCGCCACCCGGCACTCCGCCTCCGAGGTGGCCGGCGACGGCAGCAGCGCCAACGAGAAGTACGGCACCGTCGTCGGGTCCACGTCCGCGAGCGGCGCGATCCGCTGCTGCCCCGTGCTGGCCCGCTCCACGTACCAGGCGTCGCCCAGCTTGCCGGCCCGCTCGAACGCGTCGCGCACCTTGCCGAACGTCCGGCCGAGCTTCATGACAGCCGCCGCGTCGGTGCCCGCGAGCTGCGCGGCCAGGGTGTCGGCGTCCAGCGTCCCGGGCAGGATCGTGAGCACCTCGTCGCGCTCGACGAGCGGCCGGCCCAGCGCGGCGGACGCCCCGCTGACGGAGGTCACCCCGGGCACGACCTCGGCGACGTAGCGGCCCGCGAGCCGCTTGTGCATGTGCATGTAGGAGCCGTAGAACAGCGGGTCGCCCTCGGCCAGGACGACCACGTCGCGGCCGGCGTCGAGGTGCGCGGCGAGCCGGTCGGCCGCACCGGCGTAGAACTCGTCCATCGCGCCCTGGTAGCCGCCGGGGTGGTCGGTGGTCTCCGTGGTCAGCGGGTACACCAGCAGCTCTTCGATCTGGCCCTCGCGCAGGTAGGGGGCCGCCACCGAGCGGGCGATGCTCCGGCCGTGCCGGGCGGCGTGGTAGGCGATGACGTCCGCGGCCCCGATCAGCCGGGCGGCCTTCACGGTCACCAGTTCGGGGTCGCCGGGGCCGAGCCCCACGCCGTACAGCCTGCCGGTCATGCCTGGATCTCCCTCTCGTGCGCGATGGCGTTGATCGCCGCCGCCGTGATCGCGCTGCCGCCCCGCCGGCCCCGCACGATCAGGAACTCGATTCCCGGGTACGCCGCGAGAGCCTCCTTGGACTCCGCCGCCCCGATGAACCCGACCGGGATGCCCAGGATCGCGGCCGGCTTCGGCGCGCCCCGGTCCAGCAGGTCGAGCAGGTGGAACAGGGCCGTGGGCGCGTTGCCGATCGCGACGACGGAGCCCGCGAGCCGGTCGGCCCACAGCTCGACGGCGGCGGCGCTGCGGGTGGTGCCCAGGTCGGCGGCCAGCCCGGGGACCCGGGGGTCGGACAGCAGGCACAGCACGTCGTTGTCGGCGGGCAGCCGCTTGCGGGTCACCCCGGAGGCGACCATCGTCGCGTCGCACAGGATCGGCGCGCCGGCCTCCAGCGCGGCCCGGCCGGCGGCGACGACCCCGGGGGAGTACGCGATGTCGGCGGCCAGGTCGACCATCCCGCACGCGTGGATCATGCGGACGGCCGTGGTGGCCACGTCCTCGGGGAAGCCGTCGAGGGCCGCCTCGGCGCGAATCGTCGCGAACGACTGGCGGTAGATCTCCGCACCGTCGCGCTCGTACTCCGTCACGCCGTCCTCCGCGCCTTCTCGATCACATCCCCCGGGTCCACGGTGGACCAGGTGTGCGCACCGGCCGTCACCCGGTACCCGTCGTCGGTGGCCAGCACCTCGACGTGCGCGCCGCCGGGCATCCCGCACCGCCGCCCGCAGCCGACCCAGTGCACGGGCAGGCCGCCCAGGGTGGCTCCGACCAGCGTCGACGCCGCGTCCGCCCGCACGTCGGCGAGGGACTTCGCGCAGCCCGGCAGGCCGGTGCACGCCGTCACGCCGAGCCACGGGGAGGCCGGGTCGACGATCAGGCCGTGGGAGCTTAGCGTGGCCAGGACGCCGGGTGCCTCGGCCCCGGGAACGTCCGGGACGATCACGCCCCGCCACGGGGTGATCACCAGGGTGCCCCGGGAGGCGGCGGCCAGGGCGTCGGACTGGGCCCGGGTGAGCCGGCCGAGCGGGGCGGCGACGGCCACCGAGGCCAGCCCCTCCGCCTGCGGGACCACGCCGATCGGATGGTCGGTGAGCAGCGGGAACGGCTCGCCGCCCGGTTCGCTCCACCGCAGTGCCGGATGGCGCAGCCGCGCGAGTACCCGTCGTGGTCCGTCCTTCAGGTCTGTCAGCCGCCAGGCCGTCGAGCCCTGGGCCGCCCGCTCGTCGAGGAACGCCGTCGCGACCGCGAGCAGGCCGTCCACGGCGGCGTCGGGCGTCGTGCACAGGCTGTGGTCGACGCCGGCGAGGGGCAGCAGCACCTGGTCGGCGGTGACAGGGATCACGCCCACGTCGCCGCGCAGTCCGACGATGTCGCCCCGGCCGTCGTCGAGCGTGAACAAGAACCTTCCAGACAATTCCGACAGGTACGGGGTGCCGCACAGCCGCCGGTCCAGCTCCGCGACGAGCGGCCGGACATCGACCAGCCCCCGGCCGTCCCGCCCGGACAGCGGCGACGCCAGGATGTTGCGGACCCGCTCGTGGCTCGTCGAGGGCAGCAGCCCGACCTCGGTCAGGCGGGCACCCAGCTCGGCCTCCGCTCCGGCTGGTAACCCCCTGACCTGCACGTTGCCCCGGGAGGTCAGCTCCAGGAGGTTGTTGCCCAGGTCGGTGGCGGCGCTCGCGAGGGCGGTCCACTGGCCGGTGTCGAGGTGCCCGCCCGGCACCCGGACCCGGGCCAGACCGCCGTCGGCCGCCCGGTGCACCTGGATCGCGCCCGGGCACAGGTCGGGCCGGGGCCGGAGGGGCTCGTTCATGCCGGCGATCCTACGGCGGGTGACTTGACGCGACCTCGCATGAGTCGGGAGAGTGGGCACGCCATATGGGGCGACGTGTGGAGGAAGCCGGTGCGAGTCCGGCGCGGTCCCGCCACTGTCACCCGGGTGGGTGGTGCCGACGCGCCGCCCAGGGGTCCCGGGAAGCCAGGAACTCCTGTCGCCGAACGACTACCCGGGGCGCGGACCCCGAGGGGGAGCGCCCGATGATCCTGCTGTTGTCGACCTCGGACACGGACCTGCTGAGCGCTCGTGCGAGCGCCGCCGCGTACCGGCTGGCCAACCCGTCTCGGACGTCCGTGGAGGACCTGCCCGCCCTGCTGGACGGTGTCGCGCTGGTCGTGGTGCGGATCCTCGGCGGGAAGCGGTACTTCGACGAGGGGCTCGACGCGGTGCTCGCCAGCGGGCTGCCGGTCGTGGTGCTCGGCGGGGAGCAGGCGCCCGACGCGGAGCTGATGAAGTGGTCGACGGTGCCGGTGGGGGTCGCGACCGAGGCGCACGCGTACCTGGCGCACGGCGGGGGCGCCAACCTCGGCGCGTTGTACAACTTCCTGTCCGACACGGTGCTGCTCACCGGGTTCGGGTTCGAGCTGCCGGTGGCCACTCCCGCGTGGGGGATTCTCGACCGGGTCGGTGCCGATCTGAGCGGTGCCGAGCAGGCCGGTGCTGGGCGGGACGCCCGGCCGACCGTCGCGGTGCTCTACTACCGGGCGCACCACGTCGCCGGGAACACCGCCTTCGTGCACACGTTGTGTGACGCGATCGAGAACGCGGGCGGCACCGCCCTGCCGGTGTACTGCGCCTCGCTGCGCGCCGCCGAGCCCGCGCTGCTGGAGACCCTGAAGCGGGCCGACGCCCTGGTCGTGACCGTGCTCGCGGCCGGTGGCACCAAGCCGGCCACGGCGGGCGCGGGCGAGGACGACGGAGCCTGGGACGTGAGCGAGCTCGCCGCCCTCGACGTGCCGATCCTGCAGGGCCTGTGCCTGACCAGTTCGCGCGCCGACTGGGAGGCCAACGACGACGGCCTGTCCCCGCTGGACGCCGCCACCCAGGTCGCGGTGCCCGAGTTCGACGGCCGGATCATCACGGTGCCGTTCTCCTTCAAGGAGGTCGACCCCGACGGGCTGACCGTGTACGTCGCCGACCCCGAGCGGGCGGCCCGGGTCGCGGGCACCGCCGTGCGGCACGCGGCGCTGCGGCACATCCCGAACGCGGACAAGAAGATCGCGATCATGCTGTCGGCGTACCCGACGAAGCACTCCCGGATCGGCAACGCGGTCGGCCTGGACACCCCGGCCAGTGTCGTGCGGCTCCTCAAGGCCCTGGGCGAGCGCGGCTACCGGATCGGCGAGGACCTGCCCGGCGTGGCCAACCTGGACGGCGACGCGCTGATCCACGCGCTGATCGCGGCCGGTGGCCAGGACCCGGACTGGCTGACGGCCGAGCAGCTGGCGGGCAACCCGGTGCGCATCCCCGGCGTACAGTATGAGCGGTTTTTCGCGAAGCTCCCCGATGACCTCCGCGAGGGCGTCGAGGGCGCGTGGGGCCCCGCCCCGGGCACGCTCTACGTGGACAACGGCGACATCGTGCTCGCCGCCCTGCGCTCCGAGAACGTCGTCGTCATCGTGCAGCCCCCGCGCGGCTTCGGCGAGAACCCGGTCGCGATCTACCACGACCCGGACCTGCCGCCGAGCCACCACTACCTGGCCGCGTACCGCTGGCTGGCCGACTCCTTCGGCGCCGACGCGGTCGTGCACGTCGGCAAGCACGGCAACCTCGAGTGGCTGCCCGGCAAGACGGTCGGCATGTCCGCCTCCTGCGGACCGGACGCGGCCCTGGGCGACCTGCCGCTGATCTACCCGTTCCTGGTCAACGACCCGGGCGAGGGCACCCAGGCCAAGCGCCGCGCGCACGCCACCCTGGTCGACCACCTGGTCCCGCCGATGGCCCGCGCCGAGTCCTACGGCGACATCTCCCGCCTGGAGCAGCTCCTCGACGAGCACTCCAACATCGCGACCCTGGACCCGGCGAAACTGCCGGCGATCCGGGCCCAGATCTGGACCCTGATCCAGGCGGCCAAGCTCGACCACGACCTGGGCATGGAGGACCGGCCGCACGACGCCGAGTTCGACGAGTTCATCCTGCACGTCGACGGCTGGCTGTGCGAGATCAAGGACGTCCAGATCCGCGACGGCCTGCACATCCTCGGCGAGGCCCCGGCCGGCGAGGCCAGGGTCAACCTGGTGCTCGCGATGCTGCGGGCCAAGCAGATGTGGGGCGGGCAGGTCGCGGCGCTGCCGGGCCTGCGCGAGGCCCTCGGGCTGACCGAGGACGGCTCCGCCGGGCGCCTGGAGGTCGACGACGTCGAGGAGACGGCGAAGGCCCTGGTCGCGGCCATGGAGGCCCGGGGCTGGTCCGTGGAAGCCGCCGAGGAGGTCTGCGCGGAGATCCTCGGCGTCACCGACGACCTGGTGGCCAGCGTGCTCCGGTTCGCCGCCGAGGAGGTCGTGCCCCGGCTCGACCGGACGACCGACGAGATGGCGATGGTCCTGCACGCCCTCGACGGCGGCTACGTGCCCGCCGGGCCGAGCGGGTCGCCGCTCCGCGGCCTGATCAACGTGCTGCCGACCGGCCGCAACTTCTACTCCGTCGACCCGAAGGCCGTCCCGAGCCGGCTGGCCTGGGAGACCGGGCAGGCGATGGCCGAGTCCCTGCTGGCCCGGTACCGGGCCGACCACGGCGAGTGGCCGTCCTCGGTGGGCCTGTCCGTGTGGGGCACGAGCGCCATGCGCACCTCCGGCGACGACATCGCCGAGATCCTCGCCCTGCTGGGCGTCCGGCCCACCTGGGACGAGGCGTCGCGGCGGGTCAACGGCCTCGAACCGGTCGACCTCGCCGAGCTGGGCCGGCCCCGGATCGACGTGACCGTCCGGATCTCCGGCTTCTTCCGGGACGCGTTCCCGCACGTCGTGGCCATGCTCGACGACGCGGTGCAGCTCGTCGCCGGCCTGGACGAGGCCCCGGAGGACAACTACGTCCGGGCGCACGTGCGGGCCGACCTGGGCACGCACGGCGACCACCGGCGCGCCACCACCCGGATCTTCGGCTCCAAGCCCGGCGCGTACGGCGCGGGCCTCCTCCAGCTGATCGACAGCCGGAACTGGCGCGACGACGCCGACCTCGCCGAGGTGTACGCCGTCTGGGGCGGCTACGCCTACGGCCGCGACCTCGACGGCGTACCGGCGCGCGGCGACATGGAGACCTCGTACCGGCGGATCGCGGTGGCCGCCAAGAACATCGACACCCGCGAACACGACATCGCGGACTCCGACGACTACTTCCAGTACCACGGCGGCATGATCGCCGCGGTGCGCGCGCTGACCGGTAAGGCCCCCGCCGCGTACATCGGCGACAGCACCCGGCCCGACGCGGTGCGCACCCGCACCCTGTCGGAGGAGACCGCGCGGATCTTCCGGGCCCGGGTGGTCAACCCGCGCTGGCTGGCCGCGATGCGCCGGCACGGCTACAAGGGCGCGTTCGAGCTGGCCGCGACCGTGGACTACCTCTTCGGGTACGACGCGACGGCCGGCGTGGTCGCCGACTGGATGTACGAGAAGCTCGCCGCGACCTACGCGCTGGACGAGGAGAACCAGAAGTTCTTCGCCGAGTCCAACCCGTGGGCCCTGCACGGAATCACCGAAAGGCTGCTGGAGGCCGCGAACCGGAAGATGTGGGAGCACCCGGACCCCGCGACCCTGGCGGCCCTCCAGGAGCTGTACCTGCGCACGGAGGGTGACCTGGAAGAGTAGTGGTCTCTTGCGGTTCTGTCGTAGGCTCGGCCGCGGAGACGCGTCCACATCGGGGTCACCTGAGGAGCCACGCACCATGGAAGACCAGCCCATCGACCCGGAAACCCCGGAGATCCCGCACCATGCGCGGAAGAACCGGCTCGTTCGGATCGGCCTGATCGCCCTGGCCGTCGTCACCGCGGTCGGCGTCATGGCCGGGGTGGTGGTGTACGCGACCGGCACCGAGAAGCCGGTCAGCTTCCCGATCACCGAGGGCTCGACGACCCCGGGTCCCGACACCGAGGACCCGGGGGACACCGGCGCGATGGCCACCGCCTCGCCCTCGCCGTCCGCCAAGGCCTCGCCCAGCGGCCCGGCCGTCAAGCCCGACGGCCTGGGCTACTGGCCGTCCGAGGCCAACACCGGCGTGCCCAAGGGCACCAAGCTCCGGGCGTCCGGCGACATCACGGTCACCAAGTCCGGCACCGTGATCGAGGGCGTCGAGGTCGTCGGCTGCATCGTGATCAAGACCAGCAACGTGACCATCCGCAAGTCCCGGATCAAGGCCAAGGGCTGCGGGGTGAAGACGGACCTCGAGGGCACGTACAAGAACATCCTCATCGAGGACGTGGAGATCGACGGCCAGGGCGACCTGAAGGTCATCATCCTGGGCTGGACCGGCTTCACCTGCCGCCGCTGCTACCTGCACAACGCGTTCAGCGGCGCGCACCCCCGCTCCAACACGGTGATCGAGGACTCCTACATCAACACCGTGATCGAGGGCGGCTCCTCCGAGGGCCGGCACCTGTCCGGGATCGGCTTCCACGGCGGCTCGGGCATGGTGCTGCGGCACAACCGGGTCGAGTGCTCGGTGAGCGGCTGCTCGGCGGCCCTGTCGCTGTACGGCAACTTCGAACAGGTCGCCAACGTCACCGTCGAGGACAACTACTTCAGCGGCGGCGGGTACTGCGTCTACGCCGGCAGCCTGAAGAGCAAACCCTTCCCGCTCGCCCTGAACACCAAGTTCTTCCGCAACGCGTTCGCCCGGACCGGCACGGGGGAGTTCCCCAAGTGCGGGCGGTTCGGGCCCGTGGTCTCCTACGAGCACGGCAACGGCAACGAGTGGAAAGACAACTACTGGTTCGACGCGAAGAAGACGCCGATCGTGCTGTAGGTCGCCCGTGCCCTACCGGGCCGGCCGGGCACGGCGCGTGCCGGGGGCGTCAGCCGGTCCGGTAGAGCAGGAAACACCGGTGGATCATGCCGAGAGTGAGTCCGCCCATCACGACGAGAAAGCTCCAGTTCTCGAACGTGGAGCCGTCCTGCATGAGGGTTCCGGCCGCCACCAGGGTCAAGAGTCCGCAGAACCCGCTTCCCAACACGAGCGCGAGGAAGAACAGCGCCTCGGCTGTCGACATCGCCCTCAAGGGCTTCGGCCGCCGTCTCGGGGCCCGGGGGATGTTCTGGGCTGTCCGGGCAGGCATCCGGACCACCACGCCCGGGGGCACAGCGGCATCGACCGCGTCGACCGCGCCGCGCGGGACCCTGAACAGGGTGGGTTCGATCGCGACCCCGACGCCGTCGTGCCCTAACAGGCGGCGCGCGCCGTCGGGATAGGTCAGGAGGGCGGCGCACTCGTCGTACCGCACGGTCGCGGTGGCACCCTGGTCGACCACGCTCACGCCCTCCGGCCCGAGGACGAGTCGCGCCTTGGAGGCTCCCCGTGACCGGTGGGCGACGCCGGTGACGGCGGCCGTCGAATGCCGAGGTGCCTCGGTGAAGCCGGCTGTGTCGGCACCGCGTCCCCCTGGCACCATGATCAGCCCGGAACCCATGGCCTGCTCGGCGACGGCGTGCACATCGGCGACGGTGACCGCCCGCAGTTCCGCGCGGAGTTCCTCCGTGGTGTGGTTCGACTGACCCGTGATCAGGTTCCACGCGTGGGCGGGGAGTCGCACCGAATCAGGATGTTGGAACAACTCCTCGGCCCTGGTCCGGGTCACGGCCAGGTCCTCGTCTTCGATCCGGCCCACCTTGAGTTTCCACAGCACGTCGAGGAAACCGCCGAGCATGGCGTCCTGCTGCGCCGGCAACGCGTCAGCCACGGCGGTGACGACCGAGAGACCGTCGCCGCGCGGGTCGCAGGAGGCGCTGGCCGTGTACGAGTAGCCGCCCTCCTGCCGCAGACTGCGGTACAGCTCGCGTTCGAGCACCCCGGCGTACACGGACGCCGCCGTAGAGCGGGGCACGACCGCGTCGAAAACGACCAGGTTGTCCGGACCCGCGAAGTAGGCGGGGGTGTGTGGCAGGACCTCGGACGCGGCGGGCGGCGGGCGGCGGGTGCCGTCGCGGAGCCGGAGCTTCAGGCCCGGGGGCACGGCGTCCCCGGCGATCCACAGCACGGCGTTCTCCCGGGTGAACCACGTGTCCGCCCATTCGCGCACGTCGTCCGGCCCGAGCGCGTGCAGTCCCAGCTCCTGGTAGCTGCCCAGGCCGAAGTCGCGGGCCCCGTACCGCCACAGACCCATCGACTCGTTCGCGGCACTGGTGCGCCCCGCTGCCTCGGTGCGCAGGATCGCCTTCTCCGTCTCCAGGCGTTCCACCGGCAGGTCGGTGAGCGACTCGCACACGCCGGTCAGGTAGGCCACGATGTCGGATTCGGAGCCGTGCATGTGGAAGTGGGTGACGACCGTGCTGGTCGTGCCGTTGAAGTGGTAATCCGTCTGGCCGTGCCGGTGCAGGGCGAGATGTTCCACCAGGTGGGTGACACCTGACCGGGCGAGCGTCTCGTCGGCCGTGCCGACCCGGAAGAGCAGGCCGGCCCGCATCGGGCCGGACGTCGGGGCGAGCAGGGTCGGCACCCCGTCCACTTCGGTCTCGTGGATCATCGGATCAGCCCTTCCGCAGCGCGGTGGAACGGAACTTCCTGAACGAGTGGAGGCCGTAGGGCGCGTACATCCATGGCTGCTCCGTGGCCTCCGCGCCGATCGCGCGGAAGTGGCGCGCGGCCGAGGAGTGGTCCCCGCAGAGACTCATCGTCATCGCGAACATGTTGAGCGCGTAGGCGGCCCGGTACCCGGCTCGTCGGAAGGCTGGGTGGTCGACGGACCGGCCGGCGGCCTCGACGAGCTCGGCGTGCACGGCGGGCCGTTGGAAGTACTGGTGGAGCCGGTTCTCCCGAGGGGCGTTCACCCAACGTTCGACATGCATCGCCGCCACCAGGGCACCGCTGGGGGCGCCCTCGGGGGCCGCGAGCGTGCGTTCCCACGCGAAGGCGTGCGCGTCCTCCCAGGAACCACCCCATTTGGGGCACAGTTGTTGCAGGAGCTGGGTGGAGGTGCCCAGGCTGTGCTGCGCGTACCGCGCACTCCTGTCGAACCTGCGGCGGGCCTCGGACTGGCCCAGTTCCAGGCCCCGGGCGGTGTGCAACCGGAGGGTCCAGGCGCTGACGTTCTCCGGTTCCCGGGCGGTCACCTCGACCAGGAGCGGTTCGGCCTGCCGGAGGTACCCGTGAAAGGCCCGGAACTGCGCCACGCTGACCTGACTCGACGAGTACGCGGACCGGGCCGTCCAGCCCAGCTCGTTGAGGTGGGCGGCGAGCAGCGTCATCGGCAGGGTCGCACCCGGGTGCCCGGCCACCACCTCGCGGAGGAAGGTCTCGGCCCCGGGGACCGCGCCGGCGAACCTGACCGCGAAGCTGTGGTCGTCCGGATCTGTCAGGCCCGCGAGGAATCCCGACACGGCGGCCCAGTCCCCACGTTGTACGGCCGCACGGAGCGCCGCGAGTTCGGGTCGGGTCGCCGCGGGGTCCGTACTCACGGAGGGAAGGTCGGTCACCGGCAAGATCATAGGGGTAGTTGGTGAAGCCCGGGGGTGTATCCAACCCCCGGGCCTCGCGTTGCCGCCCAATTGCTCACACCAGCACGTTTAAGGTCACAGATCACGTTGAAGCAGTCGCGTCATGCCGTTAGACCACGCCCGCAGGAAGAGCGGGCAACGAGAGTTGAACTCGTATCTCGACTGCGGTCAGTCCGTGACCGGTTGATCTGGTGTTCGGCGGCGAATACTGAAGCTGGAGCGAGAGTCTGAAGTTGAGGGGCGGCTGCCTCTGCCGTGTTTGGGCTACCCCCGCGCGAGTGCGGGAGGGAGGACTCGAACCTCCACCTGTACCTTGCCCCGTCAGTCTGAACGTCTCAGTTTCAGTTTGCGCTTCCGCGCACCCCCGGCTCCCCGGAGGTGTCTTGATTCGGCTACCGGAACAGGTAGCCGAAAACCTTGTCGCCCGTGGCGCGGTCGGTCACCTCGGTGTTGTTGGCCTCCTCGCGGGCGAACTTGACCGCCTGCTGGAGCTTCTCGACCCGCTCGAGGAGTTCGGCGACCCGCTTGGCGGGCAGGGCGCCGGAGAACTTGACCGTGGTCCAGTACCCGATGGCGATGTCCTCGTAGTAGACCTCGACCTGCGCCGGGTGCTTCTCGGTGGCCTCGGCCTTCACGTGGTTGCGGGGCACCTTCTTCGTCCGGATGGTGCGGACCGGCTCGGTGGACCAGCAGTCGGCCGAGTCGTTGAACACCCAGGACTCGGCGGCGTCGAGCACCGGCAGCTTCTTGACGAAGGTGTGCAGGTCGGTCAGCTGCTTCTCGAGGAACAGCAGGTAGGTCACCGGCACGTCGGAGAGCAGCACCCGCTCGTCGACGACGACGTCGGCGCGGGCCACGCAGTTCGTGGCGTCCTTCGAGGCGGTCACGTCGAACAGCTTGGTGAGCCCGACGCCGACCTGGCGGAGCACGTCCTCGGCCCGGGTCTGGACCTTCGTGGACTCCGGCGGCAGCTGCTCGCCCTCCTCATCCTTCGGCTGGTAGCTGCGGGAGATGCCGGACAGCAGGGCCGGCTTCTGCACCGCGTGGTGCGCCTCGGTGAGTTCGTGGAAGGACTTGCTCTTGACGCCCTTCTCGACGGCGATGATCTGGTTCAGCTTTGCCATGGTCGCAGAGCCTAGGCGACCGCGAACTCCCGCCGCAAAGCGATTTCGTCCAACCGTTCGACCACCTCGTCCAGGGTGGACAAACCGGTGCGCCAGCGGCCGGCCCGCCAGACCAGGCTGCCCATGGCCCGCAGGTCGGCCAGCAGCGGGACCGCCGCGAGCTCGGCGTCGGTGAGGTCGACCCGGGACCGGTAGCCGCGCAGGAAAGCCGCCTCGCCGGCCGGGTCCGTGCTCTGCACCAGGCCGGCGACCAGGTCGTTGACCCGCAGGTCCAGGCCCGCGATCTCGAAGTCCAGCACGGCCGTGACCCGGCCCCCGTCGAGCAGCGCGTTGCCGGGCGCGAAGTCCAGATGGCAGATCGACACCGGAAGATCAACGAGCATTTTCCGGTACGCCGCGTCAGTCTCCCGCGCGCATCGGTCCATCCTGTCCAGCCCGGGGTGCGGCCCGCAGGCGGCCCGCAGGTCCCCGAGGAGCGCGTCGAGTTCGGGCACGGCCGGGTGCACCTCGTCCAGGGACACCCGCCAGTCGGTCGGGGCCAGCCCGGGGTCCAGCGTGCCCAGGGCGACGTCCAGCTCCCCGAGCGCGGCCCCGAGCGCCTCCCCGTCCGCGCCGCGCCTCCCGGCCGTCCCCGGCAGGTACTCGAACAGCGCCGCAGGCCCGTCCGCCGTCTCCCGGACCGGCCCGACCGGGGTGGGCACCCGGAAGGACAGCCCCGCCGAGCCCAGCGCCGCGAGCAGCCGGTGTTCGGCGAGCACCCGGTCGAGGCCGAGATTGCGGTAGACCCGCAGCACGTACGTGTCGTCCAGGGTCCACACGGAGTTGTTGGTGCCCTGCCCGGGGCGCCGGACCGACCGGGCGCGCACGCCCCAGCCCCGCGCGAGCCCCACCGGATCCATCCCGCCAGGCTAGGCGGCCGCCCCCGGCCCCGCACCCCGATTCCGCCCCGGTCCATCTACCCCGAGCCCGGGCATTCCCGACGCGAGCTGCCAGCACCCCCGATGCCGACCCCGCCCCCGGCGCATCCATTCCGTTCGGCCCCGCCCAGACGCGGGCCGCAAGCGGCCCGCCAAGCCCCTACCCGGCCGGTGACTCCCGAACCCCCGGCGCCTCGAACAACCCCGCCAACGCCGGCTCCACGTGCGTCCCCATCCCGCCGCGCGCCGTCACCATCCCGACCAGCGCCGGCCCGGTCACCGCCCCCGGCGCCACGACCAGGAACTCGTCGATCACCTTGTCCCCCAACGGATGCACCTGGATGGTCAGGATGTTGACGTCCAACTCGGCCAGTCCCGTGCACAGCGCGGCGAGCCGCCCCGGGGAGTCGGCGACCGTGGTCCGGATCCGCCACAGGGTGTCCCCGGTCGCGGCCGGGGTCCGGGGCGCGCGGACGTGCCGGTGCGCCCACCAGCGGTGCGCGCCGGAGCACCCGACGAGCGCGGCGGCCAGGCCGACCAGGATCCACGGGCCGCCCTGGCCGTGTCCGAGGGCCCCGGCGAACAACTCGGCCACGGCGACGGCCGTGAACAGGGCAGCGAGCTCGATCAGGTCCTTCGACAGAGTCTTCATACGCCACAGCCTGGTCACCATCCGTTACGGCTGTGCTGTTCCGCTGTGACGTTCGTGTAGCCGATTCCTACTTCCCGGTACGGTCGGGACATGACGGAACTTGTGACTGTGGTGACCGGTGGCAGCCGGGGGATCGGGGCGGCCACCGTCCGCCGGCTCGCGGCCGAGGGACACGCCGTGGTGATCGGCTACCACTCCGACGAGGGGGCGGCGTCCGCGCTGGTGGCGGAGGTCCGGGCCGCCGGCGGCCGGTGCGTCGCGGTCGCGGGGGACACCGTGGACGAGGCCGACGTGGCCCGGCTGTTCGGGGCCGCCGCGGAGTTCGGGCCGGTCACCGGGCTGGTCAACAACGCGGGCGTCACCGGCCCGCTCGGCCCGCTCGCCGACCAGACCACGGAGAACCTGCGCCGGGTCGTGGACGTCAACGTCGTCGGCTACCTGCTGTGCTGCCGGTACGCGGCCCGGACCATGGCGGCCGGCGGCGCGATCGTGAACGTGTCCTCGGCGGCGGCGACCCTGGGCAGCCCGGGGGAGTACGTGCACTACGCCGCCACCAAGGCCGCCGTCGACGCGATGACCGTCGGGCTCGCCAAGGAACTGGGCCCCGCCGGCCTCCGGGTCAACGCCGTGGCCCCCGGCACGATCTACACGGACATGCACGCGACGATGGGCGACCCGGGCCGGCCCGACCGGATCGGCGCGACCACCCCGCTGGGCAGGTCCGGCCAGCCGGAGGAGATCGCGGCGGCCATCGCGTGGCTGCTGGGCCCGGACGCGTCGTACGCCACGGGCACGGTCCTCCGCGTCGCAGGCGGCCGCTGATGTGCGTCTCCGCCGGGCCGGCCGAGTTCACGGGCACCATCCTGTACGCCGGCCGGCGCCACCACCCCGAGCACGGCCCGATCGAGGTGCTCGGCTACCAGAACACGGCCGTGAACCTGGCGGGCGGCCCGAACGCGATGCTCCCGCACGTCCCCGGCAGGGTGACCCGCGAACAGTTCCTGCACGTCGGCTGCCCCGTGGACTACCCGGCGGACCTGCGGCACAAGCTGCGGGAGTTCCTACCGGGGACGGTGATCGGCCGGGAGTTCGGGGCGGACGACCTGGCCAACGGCGACTTCACCATCGGGTACGACGACCTGTTGCGCGGCGATCTCGACCGGATCGAACGGGTCCAGCCCGACGGCACGCGCTTCCCGACCGGGGTCCCGCACCCGGCCTGACCGGGCGGCGAGCCGGCGTGCCGCTTCTCCGGCCGACCCCGCACGGGCACCCCGGACGACCGGCGGGAACCGGGTCGGGGCGCACCGTACCCATCCGAGGGTCCCGGGTGTGAAAGAGCCCCCGACAGGTCGGTGACCTCGCCGGGGGCTCAGTGGAACATCAGCTGCCGCTGCGGCGACCGCCCGTGCGGGACTGCGTCGAGAACGCCACGATCCCGCCGTTGCGGGCCGGGGACGCCCCCGTGGAACCGCCCCGACGCGGCGACGGCACACTGCCGCCCGCCCCGCCCGAGGCCCGGCCCCGACCGGAACCGGCGGCGCGCCCGGCGCCCTCGGCCCGACCCGCGCCGTCACCGCGACCGGAACCCGCCGCGCGACCCGCGCCGGAGGCCTGGCCGGAACCGCCCTGGCCGGAGCCACCGCGCCCGCGCCCGCCGCCGGTGGCCGCCCGACCGGAACCTTCGCCCCGACCGGAAGCCGCACCGGACCGACCGTCACCGCGCCCGGAACCCGCGGCCGGCCGGCCGGAGCCGCCGGAGCGACCCCCGCGACCGGAACCGCCGCCGCCACCGCGCACCGCGGCCTCGGCCGTGGCCGCCGCCGCGATCGTGGCCTGGGACGGCGCGACGAACACCCGCTCGCCCGGGGCCAGCTCCTGCAGCAACGGGTGCCCGGGACTCAGCTTGGTGGTGGTCGGCGAGATGCCGGCCTTGCGGGTCAGGTCACGGACGTCGCTGACCTGCTCGTTCGTCATCAGGGTGATCACGGTGCCGGAGTTGCCGGCCCGGGCGGTGCGCCCGGAGCGGTGCAGGTACGCCTTGTGCTCGACCGGCGGGTCCGCGTGGATCACCAGGGTCACGTCGTCCACGTGGATGCCACGCGCCGCGATGTCCGTGGCCACCAGGGTCTTCGCCGAACCGTCCGAGAACGCCGCGAGGCTGCGGGTCCGGGCGTTCTGGCCCAGGTTGCCGTGCAGCTCCACGGCCGGCACGCCCGCCGCGTTGAGCTGGCGGGTCAGCGTTTTCGCCCCGCGCTTCGTCCGGGTGAACACCATCGTGCGGCCCGGGGCGGCGGTCAGGTCCGCGAGGATCGGCAGCCGCTCCTCCTTGCGGATGTGCAGCACGTGGTGCGCCATGTCGACGACCGGCGACTGCGCCGAGTCGACACTGTGCGTGATCGGGTTGCTGAGGAACCGCTTGACGAGGACGTCGATCCCGCCGTCGAGGGTCGCGGAGAACAGCAGCCGCTGACCCACCCGGGGGGTGTGGTCCATCAGCCGGCGGACGACCGGCAGGAAGCCCAGCTCGGCCATGTGGTCGGCCTCGTCCAGCACGGTGATCTCGACCGCGTCGAGGTACACGTTGCCGGTCTGCAGGTGGTCGGCGAGCCGGCCCGGGCAGGCGACGAGGATGTCCACCCCGGCCTTGAGGGCCTTGATCTGCGGGCCCGCGCCGACGCCGCCGAAGACGGTGAGGGTCCGCAGGCCCATCGCCTTCGCCAGCGGGGCCAGCGTGGCCTCGATCTGGGTGGCGAGCTCGCGGGTCGGGGCCAGGATCATCGCGCGCGGGCGGCCGGCGCGGCGCGGGGTGCCACTGGCGGCCAGGCGGGCCATCAGGGGCAGCGCGAACGCGTACGTCTTCCCGGAGCCGGTCCGGCCCCGGCCGAGCACGTCGCGCCCGGCGAGGGAGTCGGGCAGCGTCGCGACCTGGATGGGGAACGGCGACAGGATGCCGTTGTCCTCGAGCACCTTGACCAGCGGCGCGGGCACGCCGAGCTCGCTGAAGGTGGCGTCGGTAGAGGTGGTGATGGGGCGGCTAGCCGCCATGAGAACTCCGAACGTCGAAGGGTCGTCCTGCCCGGCGCAGACCTCGTAGGTCGCGGCGCGTGGTGGGCGACATGAGAATCGGTCCGCGGCAGAACCGGGCGGACCACGATCCAGTCTACGCTATGCGCCCAGGTCAGAGGGATGGGTTCCTGGTCACGGTGGACGTGTCGGGGAAGATGGGTGTTCGGTAGGCGTTGGGGCGAATGACCCGGGGAGGCCGGTTCCGGCCGTGGGCTGCGGCTCCGGTGGCCGGTGACCGGCCGGCCCGGCTGACGCGGGCAGGGGTGCGACCGGTTGGCCTGCCCGCCCGGCGGACGCGGGCTACCGGCCAGGTCCGCGGGGCCTACCGCCCGAGCAGGTCCGCCACCTGGGCCAGCGGCGCCGCCATCCCCGGCACCCGGGCCAGGTCGATCCGCCCCTGCTCCCACATCAGCAGCTCCCGCCCCCGCAGGCTCCACACCGGCACCGCCCCGGCGAGGTGCGCGTGGATGAGGGCCGGCCCCACGAGCCGGAGCGCGGACCCCGGATCCTCCGCCACCACCTGGAACAACGCGTCGAACTGCTTGTGCCCGGTGGCCGCGCCCCGGTCCCCGAACAACTGCCGCCCCAGCTGCGAGACGACCCCGCGCCGCTGCACGGACACCGCCGGGAACTCCTGGTCCAGCATCAGGGTCACCACGACGTACCGGTGCGTGGTCGTCGAGGTGTTGTCCCCGCTGCCGGTGGTCTCCGTGTACGAGTACTCCCCGACGGCGGTCGGCCGCGCCCCGAACCGGCCGAACAGCGCCAGCGACACCCCGCGCCGGTTGCGCCCCGGCAGCCTCGGGGTCCAGTCCGTGGCCGGGGCCAGCGCGAACGTCCACCCGTTGCCGACGGCCCACTGCCGCAGGCTCTCCCGCCGGGCCCGCTCGGCCTTCGCCGACGCCTGCGCCAGGAACACGACCGCCACGATGACCCCGACGAGGACGAGCACGCCGACACCGCAGCACGCCAGGACCACTATCGGCTTCATGACGCCACGGTAGTGCGGCCCCGCCACCGTCGCCTCAGTCCCGGGCGGTCGCGCGGGGTTCACCGTCCCCGCATCCGGGCGCGGCCCTGCCGATCACGCGCCGTGTCGGTGCCGCGTGCGATCCTGGGCGGATGGACAAGCCCTGGCAGCACCTGCCCCCTCGGGCCCGCGCGATCGCCACCACCACGACCGAGGCGGTCGAGGCCGCCCGGGTACGCAGGTCGTGGCTGACGG